>NZ_CP009962.1:4046995-4358302 GCF_000786695.1 Collimonas arenae
CGCCTTGGATATCCCGGCAGCCTCTACTAAATGTTGCACACATGAGTGACGTAGCGTATGAGAGCCAGCCCGTGAAATATGAATGCCGCTTGCTCGAAGACTGCGCATTATGTGGCGCGCCACATAATGCGCGTACATCAGCATCGCCACTCCGTCTGTGCTCGCCGCTCTGACGTTTTTAGATGGGCAACTGCGTGTTGGAGAAAACCTGCTTAAGAACCATGAAAGTACGGATTTGCCTCACACCGGGCAAGTACAGCAGTTGTTCAGCATGTAGCCGGTTGTAGCTGTCGTTGTCCTTGGTGCGCACAAGCATGAAGTAATCGAACTCTCCGGTGACAACGTGGCATTCAAGGCAGCCGGAGACCTTCTGCACAGCTTTTTCGAAATTGGCAAACGATTCCGGCGTCGACCTGTCCAGAACAATACCGATCATGACCAGTGTTCCTACATCAAGGGCGCGTGGATTAAGTAGCGCCACAATCCCTTTGATCAGCCCCAGTTCCTTGAGGCGTTCCACGCGCCGCAGGCACGCAGGTGCGCTCATATTCACTTTCGCCGCCAACGTAACATTTGATATGGATGCATCACGTTGAAGTATTTTAAGGATGGCACGATCGGTGCGATCCATGGCTTCACCAACAGCATCGGGCGGCAACGCCTCTGAATTTACTTTTATTGCTTTCATATTAGTTATTTCAAAATAAAAATAGGTAATTTAATAAAAATCATATTTTACAGTCGAATTAAGCAAGGAATTTGCAACCATATTTCTTCGCTTTAATTCTAATATGAATTCAATCTCACGATCGATAAAAGTTGGATTCAGACATGCCTGTTTTCTTTGCCAGCTTTGATGCGTGGATACCCACCCTAACCCCAGGAGCAATTCACATGAACCTGAAGAAATTTCCCCGTCATTCCCTGACTTTCGGCCCCACACCGATCCAGCCGCTCAAACGGCTCAGCGCCCATCTCGGCGGAAAAGTCGATTTGTACGCGAAACGTGAAGACTGCAACAGCGGCCTGGCCTTTGGCGGCAACAAGACGCGAAAACTCGAGTACCTCATTCCTGAAGCACTGGAAGGCGGCTATGACACGCTAGTTTCAATTGGTGGGATCCAGTCTAATCAAACACGCCAGGTGGCGGCGGTGGCCGCTCATTTGGGCCTTAAATGTGTCCTGGTGCAAGAGAATTGGGTGAACTACTCAGATGCGGTGTATGACCGAGTCGGCAACATCGAAATGTCTCGCATCATGGGTGCCGATGTGCGGCTGGACAAAGCGGGATTTGATATCGGTATCCGGCAAAGCTGGGAACAAGCCATGGAAGATGTGCGCAAAGCCGGCGGCAAGCCATTTCCGATCCCTGCAGGTTGCTCGGAACACCCGCGCGGCGGACTGGGATTCGTTGGCTTTGCCGAAGAAGTCCGGCAACAGGAAGCCGAGCTGGGTTTCAAATTCGATTACATCGTGACCTGCTCGGTGACCGGCAGCACGCAAGCCGGCATGTTGGTGGGTTTTGCGGCAGATGGTCGCGCCGACAAGGTCATCGGCATCGACGCCTCGGCCAAACCACAACAGACCTTCGATCAGATTCTGCGCATCGCCAAAAATACTGCCGGGCTGGTCGAACTCGGCCGTGACATCACCGCCAAGGACGTAATTCTGGATACGCGCTTCGGTGGTCCCGAATATGGCCTGCCGAACGAAGGTACGCTTGAAGCCATCCGCCTTTGCGCCCGTCTGGAGGGTATGCTGACCGATCCGGTCTACGAGGGCAAGTCGATGCACGGGATGATCGAGAAAGTGCGGCTGGGCGAATTCCCGGAAGGCTCCAAGGTCCTGTATGCCCATCTCGGCGGCGTACCGGCGCTGAATGCCTATAGTTTTCTGTTCCGCAACGGTTAAAGAGTGTCACTCTCCGGTGCTTCTTGCGGACATTCGCAAAAAGTGCCCGGATCGGCGCAAGGATTCGCCCAGCGCCAGCAATGGCGATAAGGGCATCTTTCTTAGTTCGTGGACATCGAAGCCCGGAGGGCCTTGCATGGATACCGCATTAGAGAAAAATAATCACAAATATGTCGTGCTGGTGTTGCTCTATCTGGGATGGTGCGTGTCGTACATCGACAGGGCCGCGATTACTTTCGCCGTCACCCATATCGCCAGTGATTTTCACTTGAAACCGGCTGAACTTGGCATATTACTGAGTAGCTTCTTTCTCGGCTATTCATTAATGCAACTACCCGGCGGTTGGCTATCGGATCGCTTCGGCTCCAAGCCCGTGATTGTGGTGTCAATCTTGTTCTGGTCGATTTTCACCGGCGTCACCGGCGTCGCTTGGTCTTTGACCAGCATGGTGCTGATCAGGTTTATTTTCGGCCTCGGCGAAGGTGCATTTCCAGCGGCAAGCGTCAAGGGCGTGGCCGAGGTTTTCTCGAACGAGGAGCGTCCGAAGATGTCAGCGCTACTGATGTCATCCAACTACGTCGGGAGCATGCTGGCGCCGCTGATCGTTGCGCCGATGATTATTCATTTCGGCTGGCGTAATGTATTTCATTACATGGGTATTGCAGGTTTTGTTTTCAGCGCAGTGTATTGGTTTTTCATCAGGCCGGCCAAGACCCAACCGATAAAAAAAGGAAGCGGAGCAGAAAAGAAAAAAATAGACATGGAAGCCTTCAGAAATCTGCTAAAAACCCCACTGATGTGGAAAATCGTTGCAGTGTGGTTCGGGCTCAGCATAGTCAACAAAGGACTGGATTCCTGGATGCCTACCTATCTGATGACACAACGCGGCCTGGATCTAAAATCGGTTGGTTTGCTTTTACCTCTGCCATATGTGCTTGCCGGTATTTCAACAGCGATTGGAGGTTGGGTGATGGTGCGGTTTTTCGATGGCAAAGAGCGTTATTTGCTAATAGCCAGTTCGGTATCGACCGCGGTGTTCCTGTATTTCATGTACACGGCCGATAGCGTCGCCGGCGTCATCACTTATCAATGTCTCGTCTATTTTTTTAAATCCTTCGTGCTCGCGACCTGTATAGCTCTGCCCACTAAGATATTCCCGGAACGTCTGGTAGGCAGCAGCATCGGCATGGTGAATCTGGGTGGCCAATCCGCGGGGTTTATCTCGCCGCTGGTGATAGGTTTTCTGGTCAGCGCTTTCAGCAACTACGATTATGCATTCGGCTTTTTGATTGCTGCTGCATGTCTTTCTGTTGTCGTAAGCATATTTATCAAGACCGGCAAGGCGGCAACAGAGATGGCAAACAACAGATCGCAACCAGAAGTCGCGAACAATACTGAGGAATCCCATGCTTGAAAAAAACATCGTTGAAAAAAGCGCCGTCGAACTGCGCCGCCTGATCGGGTCAAAGGAAATATCGCCGGTGGAATTGCTGGATGCCTGCATCAGCAGGATAGAAGCGATCAATCCGCATATCAATGCTATTACCGCCACCTGCTTCGAACGCGCACACCGCGAGGCTACAGTGGCAGAGGCGGCGGTGATCGAAGGCGGCCATTTGGGACCATTGCATGGCCTGCCAATCGGTATCAAGGACCTAGAAGAAACCGAAGGATTGCTGACGACTTACGGTTCGCCGATTTATCGTCACAATGTTCCAACCAGGGACAATGCCCTGGTGGCGCGCTTGCGCGCTGCGGGTGCGATTGTGACGGGCAAGACCAATGTGCCGGAAATGGGGGCCGGGGCAAATACCAGAAATTCCGTATGGGGTGCAACCGGCAACCCATTTAATCCGCTCTTGAATGCAGGTGGCTCATCCGGCGGCTCCGCAGCGGCTCTGGCGGTAGACATGCTGCCACTGTGCAGCGGTTCGGATACCGGCGGTTCGCTGCGTATTCCTGCAGCCAAGTGCGGTGTAGTGGGATTTCGGTCGTCTCCCGGCTTGATACCAAGTGAACGAAAATTGCTGGGCTGGACGCCAATTTCGGTAGTCGGACCAATGGGCAGAACGATGGCCGATGTATTGCTTCAGCTTAGAGCAAGCGTCGGTATGCATACAGCAGACCCGCTCAGCTATCCAATCGCCGGAGACGCTTTCAGCACACTGGAGGATATCGATTTGGCCGAGTTGCGCATAGGCTATACCGAAGACTTCGGTATTTGCGAAGTCGATGACAACATACGCAAAGTATTTCGCAGCAAGATCAACGCCCTGAGTCCGTATGTTAAAGAATGCTCACCAGTCAAATTCGACCTTGGCGACGCGCATCGCTGCTTCGACGTAATACGTGCTGAGAGTTTTGTCGCCGGCCTCGAAGCAGCCTATAAGCACGACCCTGCTTCGCTAGGACCGAATTGCCGCGCCAACTACGAGCTGGGTGCCGCCATGACACTAGCTGACTGCGCCTGGGCTCAGGCCGAGCAGACGCGTATGTTCCGCCGCTTTCAAGCTGTATTCACCGACTATGATTTGATACTCTCGCCGACCACGCCGGTGTCGCCATTTCCCTGGTCCGATCTGTTTTTAAAAGAGGTCAATGGCGTCGTGCTCGAAAATTATTATCGCTGGCTGTCGCTCACCTATGTGGTTACGCTGACCACCAATCCTGCTCTCTCTATGCCGTGCGGCAGCGATCACAACAACATGCCGTTCGGTTTGCAGCTGATTGGCGCCTTCCGGGCAGATGCTTATTTATTAGCCTGTGCCAGTGCTTTCGAGCGTTTTTTCGACAGCCGCCCGGAAATGCGCCGGCCGCGACCGGATTTGGAAGCATTGAAAGCGGCCGATGCCGGATTGACCGCTATCGTCACCCATCCGCCGTACGGACCGGGTGCGCAGGAAGCAGATGAAACCTCAACTATCGGCATGCCTGCGGTTTAGCATTGCACTACGCATGTAATCAAGAAAAGGGGCTATGAAAATGTCATCCGCCAAGAGTTTAAACAGTCAATTCGATAGCGACATGCAGGAAACGGACGAGTGGCTCGACGCACTGCAAGCAGTGATACATATTGCCGGTCCCGAGCGAGCGTGTTATCTCATGTCGCGTTTGAGCACGATCGCACAGCAGTTGGGCATTCAATGGCAAGATTCGCGCAATACACCCTATACCAACACAATCCGCGTTGCGAACGAACCGCCATTTCCTGGGGGATCCGATGCACTAGATATTGAGCAACATCTTGCCAGCCTGATGCGCTGGAATGCGTTGGCCATGGTGGTGCGCGCCAATCGCGCCTATGGCGAACTGGGTGGACACATCGCCAGTTATGCATCGGCCGCCGACTTGTTTGAAGTCGGCTTCAACCATTTCTTCCGTGCTCGTACCGACTCGTTCGGCGGTGACCTGGTGTATTTCCAGGCGCACTCGGCACCGGGTATCTATGCGCGCGCCTTTCTCGAAGGTACTCTGACCGAGAAAGAGCTGTCCTTCTACCGTCAAGAGATAGAAGCAAAAAAGCACGGCACGTATGGCCTCTCGTCCTATCCTCATCCATGGCTGATGGAGAATTTCTGGCAATTCCCGACCGGTTCGATGGGTCTCGGCCCTATCAGTGCGATTTACCATGCGCGTTTCATGCGATATTTGGAGCATCGCGATCTGATGGCGCCGCAAGATCGCAAGGTATGGGGAGTATTCGGTGATGGCGAGATGGATGAGCCTGAATCGCTGGCTGCCTTGAGTCTGGCGTCGCGCGAAAAACTGGATAATCTAGTGTTTGTCGTTAATTGTAATCTGCAACGTTTGGACGGACCTGTGCGCGGCAACGGCCACATTGTCGATGAACTCGAAACTATTTTTTCTGGCGCCGGCTGGAACGTCGTCAAGTTATTGTGGGGCTCAGACTGGGATCCCTTGTTTGCCCGAGACCAATCCGGGGATTTGGTGCAAGCGCTGAACCAAACAGTTGACGGTCAGTTGCAGACGTTCGCCGCCAATGATGGGGCCTTCAATCGTGAACATTTCTTCGGCCAGACGCCTGGTCTGAAAGCGATCGGCGCTACCTTGACGGATGATGAAATCGATCGGCTGCGCCGTGGCGGCCACGACATGAAGAAAATTCATGCAGCCTATCACGCTGCCACCACGCATCGAGGACAACCGACAGTGATTCTGGCGCAAACAAAAAAAGGCTATGGCATGGGAACGGCCGGCCAAGGCAAGATGACGACTCACCAGCAAAAGAAATTGGATACGAGCGACCTGCTGGAGTTTAGAAACCGATTTCGCCTGCCGATTTCGGACGCCGATTGCGAGGTGTTATCTTTCTATAAACCAGAGCCAAGTAGCCCGGAAATGCAGCATCTTCAGGCGCGTCGCGTCGCGCTCGGCGGCTTCATGCCACGCCGCACGGACCCAGCGATCAAGATCGCCGTGCCCGCCATTGCGTCGTATGCCAAGTTCGCTTTAGAGGCAGACGGCAAGGAAATGTCAACCACCATGGCGCTGGTGCGCATGCTCGGTGGATTACTGAAGGATGACGAGATCGGAAAACGTATCGTGCCGATCGTCGCCGACGAAGCACGCACCTTCGGCATGGCTAATCTGTTCCGCCAGATTGGCATCTATTCGTCCCAAGGACAGCTGTATGAGCCGGAAGATATTGGTTCGATCCTGTATTACCGCGAAGCGAAAGATGGCCAAATCCTGGAAGAAGGTATCACGGAAGCGGGAGCAATTTCTTCCTGGACGGCAGCCGCGACCAGCTACTCGGTACACGGTTTGCCGATGCTGCCATTCTACATTTACTACTCAATGTTCGGCTTCCAGCGCATCGGCGATTTGATTTGGGCAGCAGCTGACCAACGCGCACGCGGATTTCTCATTGGCGCCACCTCAGGCCGCACCACCCTTGCAGGCGAAGGATTGCAGCACCAGGATGGTTCCAGCCACGTCATCGCCGCCACCATTCCGAACTGCATATCCTACGACCCAGCTTATGCGTATGAGATGGCTGTCATCGTGCAGGATGGCATGCGCCGCATGATGGAGCATCATGAAGACGTGTTCTATTACGTCACGGTCACTAATGAAAATGAAGCGCAGCCGAGCATACCAGCCGATGTCGAAGACGGCATCATTCGCGGCATGTACTGCCTGGAGCGGCATGAAAATGTGGACGTCCGTCTGCTGGCTGCGGGACCTATCTTGAAAGAAGCGATTGCTGCTGCAGCGCTGTTGAAAGAGAAATTTTCCGTGAACGCAGAAGTCTGGAGCGTCACCAGTTTCACTGAACTGGCGCGCGACGGCGTAGTCGCAGAGCGTACAAGACGTTTATCCGGCGCGCCGCAGGAAGCGTTCGTCACGCAACAGCTAGGTGGCAGCAAGGCGCCAGTCATTGCCGCCTGCGATTATGTAAGGAATCTACCTGAAAGCATACGCGCATTTGTTCCGGCTACCTATGTAACGCTGGGTACTGACGGCTTTGGTCGTAGCGACACGCGCGCTAGCCTGCGTGATTTTTTCGAAATCGACGCGAAGTGGATCGCGTTTACCGCACTGAGAGAATTACATGGAAATGCGCAAGAGCAATTGGTAACGTTTGCCGAAGCGCTAGGCGTTGATCTTACAAAGCCATTGTCAACTACGGTTTGAGCAAGGAGTTAACTTGTGACTATGGTTAAAGCCAATGTCCAGGATATCAGCGACTTCAAGGAAGTGGAAGTTATTGAACTGCTGGTGAAACCGGGTGACACGATTAGTATCGAATAGCCGAGAGAAGTTGACCGGTGCAGAAATCGTGATTCGCTGCCTGCAGGAAGAAAGCGTCGTACATGTATTCGGTTATCCCGACGGAGCCGTGCTGCACATCTACGACGCGCTATTCAGTCAGGAAAATCCGGCACATTCTGGTGCGCCACGAACAGGGGACAGTCCATGCTGCGGATGCCTACTCGTGCAGCTCGACCAGGATCGGCGTCGCAATGGTGACCTCCGGCTCTGGTGTGACGAACGCGATCACAGGCCTTGTAATTGCATTCATGGACTCAATTCCGATGATCGTCATCTCCGGAAAAGTGTCTTTGCATGTGATAGAGCAGGATGCCTTCCAGTAATGCGATACGCTAGGCATCACGCTGACCATGTGACCTGCCCGGGTATTTTCGAACCAGTTGAAATTTTAGAAGATAGATTCAATTTTTCCCCATAAATAGCGACAATCCCTCTTCTACATCATCAAACAGAGCAGCAAGCACCAGCGCATAGGCCTGTCCTGTACAAACTTGAGTATATGGCGTTCTTTCCAACGGACCAAATAGCGTCGACTTTTGCGTCTGTGCAAACTCAAAGTAACTGTCTTTTAACCACGACAGACTTTATTAGTCATTATCACACCTGATAATGACTAATAAAGTCTGTCACTGACCCTGCGCCACTTAATTTTAGGAATATCGATTTCAAGAAATTTAATGGCACTTCCAACAGCTACCCTAATCATCAAAGTCTGCTCAGGGAAAAAGTGAGAACGAGCTCTGGCAATGGCACATCGATAGAGAGTATTTTTATATACGTAATCTTTGGCAATCTAGTTGATTTAAGATTACGATCATTGCGTATTTAAACTGTGACATCGCAAGACCTGGCACAGACAGGAAAAATAGTTGGGCCGACATACCGGCCCCCCGGCCCCGGAGCAAACAATGATGAAATTCCGCTGGTTTATTGTCTTCATGTTATTCCTTGCTTGCATAATCAGCTATCTTGATCGTGTGGCACTCTCGGTTGCAGCACCATTAATCGCCAAAGAATTTAATTTAGATCCGGCACATCTGGGTATCGTCTTCAGCGCTTTTTTTGTAGGTTACGCCCTGTTTTGCTTTGTTGGCGGATACGCGGCTGACCGCTTTGGCGCAAGGCGGGTGCTGATTGCGGCCATCTCCGTGTGGTCGATTTTCTGCTGCCTGACAGCAGTTGCTTCCGGCCTCCTCAGCCTGCTGGTTATCCGGGTAATATTTGGCGCCGGCGAAGGCCCCCTGGCTACCTGCACCAACAAGATAATTAGCCGCTGGTTCGACCGCAAGGAACAAACCACCGCGGTCGGATTCGCCAACTCCGGCCTGCAGCTAGGCGCAGCACTCGCAGGGCCTGTGATCGGACTGATGGCCGTTCGTTGGGGCTGGCGCATTCCCTTTGTTGTTATCGGAGCCGTTGGCTTGTTATGGGCTCTCATGTGGACGATATTCTCCTCTGACCAGCCGGAAGGAAACCGCTGGATTCGCGGCGCCGGAAAATTGCCGGCATCGGAAAAATCCCCCGGCGATGCCACGGAAGCGCTTCCCAACAGACCATTGATGGCGTATTTGAAGAGCCCGACGATTCTGGCAACCTCGCTCGCGGGTTTTGGCTATGCCTACATCTTGTATTTTTTCCTTTCCTGGTTTCCCAGTTATCTGATGATGGAAAGGCATCTGAGCCTGTCTTCGATGAGTATCGCGAACATGATTCCCTGGGGGCTCGGCTTCATTGGAATCGCATCAGGCGGCTTCATTTCCGACCTGATTTTCCGCTGGACCGGAAATGCGCTGAGAGCGCGCAAGATTGTGATCGTCGGCGGCCTGCTGGTAGCTGCCGCCTGTGTAGCGCTAGCCGGCGTTGCCGATAGTGTCGGCGCAGCAGTTGCCTTGATGGCCGTCACCGTATTTTTTATGAATCTGACGCTTAGCGGGTACTGGGCGATTATTCTGGATACGGTCGAACCGGGGCGCATGGGCGGCGTTGGCGGATTCGTGCACTTTCTGGCCAACACCGCAGGCATTCTTGCCCCGATACTGACCGGATTCCTGGTGCAGTGGACCAAGGTTTTCACGAGCGCATTCATTCTTAGCGGCGGCATCGCTTTGGCAGGTGCGCTGGCGGTGGCATTCTTTGTGCGGGCGCCACGGGCAAGCCCCGGATCCGCGGGTAAGGAAAGTGCGGCAGCCAACGCATTGTTGCAAAATTAGTATTTTCAAGAACTTAAAAATGGGCAAATCTGCTCGCACGCATTAGCCTGGCCGTGATAACTGCCCTATTCGAGCGACGTCTCATCGAAACTCTCGACTCAAACGTGAAGATTCCTAGCCTGTCAGACCGAGTCCCAATAAAGGGAAGTGGCATCGACACCAGAACAATACGTGACGGATTGAAGCAAAAATCACATCGCTCAGCCCCTTCAACGCCGGGACCGAAAGGAGGCATTCTATCTTGTCAGAAGATGCCGTGCCTGGCGCCGGTATCCATGAATTTTGCCCACCGCAGAAAGTCGCACACGCACCTGGTTCGGGCCGGGAACCTGCGACGGGCTGTGTAGTTTAAGTTATTCGGGGCCGCCGTGGGTTTCAACAATAGTCTATTGCATTGTCTTTCTCCTTACGAATGCATGACCGTTCTTTGTTTAGTCAGGCCAGGTAGCCGCCATCGATCGTGAGTGCCGAACCAGTAACAAAACTAGATTCAGGTGAAGCCAGATAAGCGGCGAGGCTGGCAATTTCACTATCCTTCCCCATACGACCAAGGGCCATGAGCGGCCGCACCATCGCGCGGGAATTCTCATCAGAATTCATGTCTGTTTCGATAGGGCCGGGCTGGATGGTATTGACGGTAATGCCGCGTGGGCCAAGATCGCGCGCCAAGCCGCGCGTCAATGAAGCAACTGCTGCTTTGGTCATTCCATAAACGGACGCCCCTGGAAACCCGATGCGGTCGCCGGTCACGCTGCCGATGGTGATGATGCGCCCGCCTTCATGCATGTGAGACAAGACTGCTTGTATGGCGACAAAGACCGCCCGCTGATTAACGGCAACCATCTGGTCAAAGTCAGAAAGGCTGAATTCGTCAATCGTGCCGCGCTTGAGTATGCCCGCATTGTTCACAAGGATATCGATGCCGCCATATGTCTCGGCGGTCAAGGCAACGGCTTGTTGCACCGCCGCTATATCGGCGCTGTCGGCCTTGATCGGTAAAACCACTCCACCGGCGGCCTTGATTTCCGCCGCAAGAACATTTGCCTTGTCTTCGGAAGCAGCATAGGTGAATGCAACCACTGCTCCGTCATGTGACAAACGGCGAACGATGGCGGCTCCGATGCCGCGAGAACCGCCAGTGACTAAAGCGACTTTATTGGACAGAGGACGTGACATGATTTAATTCCTTTCAGTTTAATTTTGGACTAATCAATCTATAATTAGACGTAAAAAAACACGCCTGGTGCGTTGCTTGTTTTTACCGGATACCTCGCAGTGCTATGCGGGCAATGCCGCGTAAATTCTCTTCGGTTGCCCCGGCACGGGCTGCGACTTTAATGCCGGTCAGCGTAGCCAAAAGGAACTGTGCCGCAGCCTGGGGACCAATTTCCTCGCCAATTTCGCCCTCCTTCTTGGCTTCGACAAGCCTGCGCTCGAGGGAGGAAATGAAAATCTTGCTTGCCATTTCGGTGATCATCGTCACTTCTGAATCCGCACGACCGAATTCGCAGATGGCGCTAATACCCAAACATTTCGGTTCTGGATCGGCAACTGCCCGCGATACGGCAAAATCCATCAGCGCTTCCACCCCCATCATTGGGGAGGCAGGTGCGCTCAATGCATCGATTTGATCGTTGACGCTACCAACGACATAACGTTGCAGGGCTTCCAGATAAAGCCGCTTTTTGTCGCCAAACGTGTTGTACATGCTCTGGCGACTAATGCCCATGACCTGCAGTAGTTCATCGGTCGATGTGCCCTCGTAGCCATGCGTCGAGAAGATTTCGATAGCCTTCTCAAGTACTACTTCGTTCTCGAATTCTTTTGGTCGTGCCATGGATTTTATAATAGCCAATTATGGACTGATCTGTCAATTACATATAATAACATATAGTCGAAACATGGCTTTGAATTAGTCTTTGGCATTAAGGGGCGTGCTCTTTGGGTTGCAAAACGCTTGAAACGCTTGAAATGCTTGATTTAGATCGGCTTGGACTGATAAGCAAAGACAATTCCCAGCGCATAGGCTCATCCTCCCGAAACTAAAAAAATTTCCTTATAAAGCAGTAAATTACGCCCAACTGATTTTTCACGTATCGAAATTAAAGACGGGCGCAACCGAAAATATTGCCTGGAAAATCTCCGGACAATCATACCCACAAGAAATGAGCAATCGAGGTATGCGCACTGTACGCCGGCAAACTTTACGCATCATTGCGAGCGCATAAAGTTTTCCACAGATTTTGGGGATAACTTTGTGAACAAGCACACTGGATTCGCATTAAGTCCTTGATTGGCATCGTGTTTTCACCAGTGTGAAGGATGGATGCAAATACGCCTCAAACAGGGCTTTACGGATGGGAAGTTGAGTTTTCCCGACAATGGATGTGCATTTTGTCATCGTCCCGCTAACAGATATCCACAACCCGGCAGCAATCCACAGTTACCCACAGAATATGTGGATAAGCTTGTGCGCAAGCCCACTGCATTCCAGACAAGCCCTTGATTTGTTTCACTTTTCCATTGCTGTGCAGCGGCTGTGCTTTACAATGTCAGCGCCCGTGCCTGTGATCGGCCGGGAGACCAAAGCTCATTTCATCAATATACGTGAGTGCGAACGTATATTGATGAAATGAACTCTAATTCAACCGGAAGCCAGCATGAATATCTCCAGCACCAACGACAACTATTCCAGCGGCCCGCAAGTACTCACAGTATCGGCCCTGAATCAAGCCGTTGCCCGCATGCTGGAACGCAGTTTTCCACTGGCCTGGGTATCGGGTGAAATATCGAACTTCAAAAGCTATGCATCCGGTCACTGGTACTTCACGCTCAAAGACGATGCGGCGCAAGTGCGCGGCGTGATGTTCAAGGGCCGCGCCCAGCATGCCGGCTTTACGCCGCGCGATGGCGACAAAGTCGAAGTGCGGGCACTGGTGACGTTGTATGCGGCGCGCGGCGACTATCAGCTCAATGTCGAGGCGATCCGGCGTGCCGGCGTCGGCAACCTGTACGAAGCTTTTTTGCGCCTGAAGGAAAAACTGAACGCCGAGGGCTTGTTCGATCCGGCGCGCAAACGTCCACTGCCGCCATTTGCAAGAACCATCGGCATTGTCACAAGCCTGCAAGCAGCGGCGCTGCGCGATATCCTGACCGCGCTGGCGCGGCGTGCGCCGCATGTGCGCGTGATCCTTTACCCTACTCCGGTGCAAGGCGACGGCGCCGCTGAAAAGATCGCACGCGCTATCAATACCGCTGCTGCGCGTGCCGAGTGCGAGTTGCTGCTGGTCTGCCGTGGCGGCGGGAGCATCGAGGATTTATGGTCCTTCAATGACGAAGCGGTGGCGCGAGCAATTGTGGCTGCGCCGATGCCTGTGATTTCCGGCGTCGGCCACGAAACCGATTTCACGATCGCAGACTTCGCCGCCGATCTACGCGCCGCCACTCCGACCGCCGCCGCCGAGCTGGCGACCGTACCACGCGGCGACTGGCTGGCGACGCTGGAAGGCCATGCCGATGACCTGACCCGCGCCCTGCGCCGGCAGCTGGCTGAAGCCGGCCAGACTCTGGACTGGCTAGGCCGCCGCCTGAGCAGTCCGGCCGCCACCATCGCTCATGAAAGAGTCAAGTTGCAGAGTCTGCAAAACAGGCTGCAGCATGCAACCCACATCCCCCTGACACAATCGCGCTATGCCTTATTGAATTTGCGCACCCGCTTGAATGCGCAAATCCCCAGCACCAAAACATCGCGTCAGATATTACTGGAGCAAAGCCGGCGTCTCGGTAGCGCGTTGACGGCAAAAAGCCATAACAGCCGCCAAGCGCTGGCAGCCCTGAATGCGCAGCTTGAACTGTTGAATCCGCAACGTACACTGGAACGCGGCTACGCCATCGTCTCCGATGCCAAGGGCCATGTGATTCGTGCACCGAAAGAACTCCAGCCACGGCATTTCGTCACCGTGCAGCTGGCGGAAGGCAGCGCCAAGGTCGGCATAGATAGTGTTCAGGCAACGCTGGATTGAGCACAGACTGCTTGTCATCTGACGCAAGTCGCATAAGCTTCGAATAAATATAACGGGAAAGCGCAAGCTTGCTGCATGGAATAGCTAAGCGCTTTACAATAGCTCTTTCCTGGAAACTGTTCGTAAGATGTATAGGCAACAGCTTCTTTGTAATCCCAATAAAACTATAGGAAGGACGCACAACATGGCACACACTCTCCCGCCTCTGCCGTACGCTCTGGATGCATTAGCTCCACACATTTCCAAAGAGACTCTGGAATTTCACTATGGCAAGCATCACCAGACCTATGTAACTAACCTGAACAACCTGATCCCTGGCACAGAATTCGAAAACCTGTCGCTGGAAGACACCGTCAAGAAATCGTCCGGCGGCGTTTTCAACAACGCAGCGCAAATCTGGAACCACACGTTCTACTGGCACAGCCTGTCGCCAAATGGCGGCGGCGCACCAACCGGCGCATTGGCAGATGCGATCAACGCCAAGTGGGGCTCGTTCGACAACTTCAAGGTTGAACTGACCAAGACTGCAGTCGGCACTTTCGGTTCCGGCTGGGCCTGGCTGGTAAAGAACGCCGACGGTTCGCTCGGCCTGGTATCGACTTCGAACGCAGCGACTCCGCTGACTACTGACGCTAAGCCTTTGATCACTGTCGACGTCTGGGAACACGCTTACTACATCGACTACCGTAACGCTCGTCCAAAATACCTGGAAGCATTCTGGGCATTGGCGAATTGGGAATTTGCTTCGCAGAATTTTGCTTAAGCAATTCGCATGACAAGCAGTTTGTTATAGCCGGTCCGACAATCATCGGCAGGCATGTCAAAAAAGCGCTTACTTGATAGTAAGCGCTTTTTTATTTACCGCATCAATTTTCAATTCTCAATTCTCAGCGTTGCTGCCAACGCGCTTCATGGGCGCCTAGCGCCGACGGTGGCAAATCGAAGTGCGGCGGCGTCAGCGGCATCTGCTCAGCCGGCGCTATGGCGCTGACCGCTCCGAACGATGACGACATCGTTTGCCGCCATCCTTGTACTTCATCCGCTGTCATATCCGCGTACTGCAAGCCGTTCGCAAGCCGCGGCAGGGATTGCAGCCAGCGTCCGGTTTGTGCCAACGAGACACGTACTCGCCAGCCGCCGCCTTCGACTGCGCGCTTGTGCAACGCGTTCATGGCGCCAAACGCGGCCAAATAGCCAGTAGCGTGATCAAGCGCCTGGCACGGCAGTTTGCCTGGCTTGTCGCTGCGCGCCGCCTGTCCTTCTTCCCAGGCGATACCGGTGGCGGATTGCACCAGGCTGTCAAAGCCGCGCCGTCCGGCCCAGGGGCCGGCATGGCCATAAGCGCAAAGACTGACCTCAACCAGTCCGGGCCGCAAGGTCTGCAATTCGTCGCTGGTAAAACCGTACGCATCGAGTGCACCCGGCCGGTAAGCGTGCAGGAAAACATCGGCGCCACGGATCAGTTCACGCAGACGTTCACGCCCTGCTTCGCTGCGCAAATCGAACTGGGCCGCACGCTTGCCGCGGCCATTGTCGATCACCAGCGTCGGGATATTCGGCAAATGCGCGGCGCTGATCGCGAGCACCTCGGCGCCATGCTGCGCCAGGGTGCGGCCAGCTACCGGCGCGGCGATCACGCGCGACAGGTCGAGTACCCGTATCCCGTCCAAAGGCCGCTCCACCGTCGCACGCGGCAGTTCAGCCGGGACATCACTGACATGCGTGATGTCAAACAGCGGCAAGGCGGCGATGGCGGCGGCCTGCGGATGGGCACGCCATTCCTCTGGACTGCGTATCAATGCTGCGCACATGCCCTCTTCTGCCAACCGCGCATCGAGTTCTGCGGCATTCCAGCCAGCGATCGCTGCAGCTACGGCGGTGTGGTCGTCGACGCATTGCAAGACGCGCAACACGCCATCGCGATGATGCGGAAAATTGGTATGCAATTGAATCCAGCGACCGTCACCCGCCTGGTAGTAACCCGCTATCGGGCTCCAGGGATCAGCGGGAGGTTTCCCATCTATCAGCAGATAACGTTCGCTGCGAAATATCGCCAGCGCATGGTGCTGATCAACGCTCACGGTTTGCTGCCGGCCGCCGCGCAGATGCCAGAATTCAGCAGCGGCCAGCGCCTGAGCACCGATTGTGGCTGACGCCAATGCGCCCACCGGAAATACCGATGGCAGTTGCGTTCCAAGGTTTGAAAAATGCAGGTGGCCAAGCGCATCCTGATCGCGACCGGCAGTATGCCAGATAGTGTCGACGAGCTTATTGGCCAAGGTATCTGGTTGCATAATCTTCCTTATCGCTAGTAACGATTCAGTCTAGAATTTGCTAACAGTCTGCGTCAATCTTGATTGCGACAATCAATACAAAGAAATTTTCCCGATGAAGAAAATGCTCACGGCAGATGAAGCGGCAACCTTGCTCGGCGTCAGTACGGCTACATTGTATTCCTATGTCAGCCGCGGCATGCTCGACTCCGTGCCAAGCAAAAATGTGCGTAGCAAGCTGTATCCGCGCGACCAGGTACTGCGCCTTGCGGCTCGGCGCAAAGATGGCCGCCAGGCGGGGCATACCGTCGAGCAGGCGATAGACTGGGGCAAGCCGATACTGGAATCGCGGATTACCCTGATTGAGCATGGCGTCATCCGCTACCGTGGCCATGACGCCATGAAACTGGCGCAAAGCGCAACGCTGGAGCAGGTTGCCGTGATCTTGTGGGACGACGGCAAAGCGAATATGTTCGACACAAATGTAATGCAAATCACACCGGCGCAATGGCGGCACATGCGCCAGCCTTTCTCTACTTTCCTGCCGCTGGAACGCACTGCCGCTTTACTGGCGGCCTCAGCACCGTTGTTGATTGCAGCAGAGCTGCCGACAAATGGTGCACAGCTCATGCAACTTGTAGCGGCCGCGTTGCTTAATACGGATGTCAGCATGCTACCGCTGCATCAGCAATGCGGCAATGCTTGGGGTCTCGACGACGCTGCGACAAATCTGGTGCGGGCTGCGCTGGTCGCGTGCGCCGATCACGAGTTGAATGTCTCCGCATTTACGGTACGTTGCGTGGCTTCCACCGGCGCGCCGCTACCCCTTGCGTTGCTTGCCGGATTGGCTGCCTTATCTGGTCCGCGCCACGGCGGAGAATCGCTACGCATACGTACCCTGATCGACGCTGCGCTGGAAAGCGATGACATGCATGGCGCTCTGAAACAGCATTTGGCGCAACCCGGGATAGCCAGCGGCTACGGTAACCGCTTACCCGGCTTTGGCCATCCGCTGTATCCGGATGGCGATCCGCGCGGCCGCATGCTGCTGCAAATGCTGGCGGCGCAAGAAACACGACACGGTAATATCGCGCAGTTGCTGGAAATCGGCGAAGCCGCCAGCGCGCTAAGCGGTCAGCCGGTGAATGTCGATTTTTCCTTGGCGGCGATTGAATACGCATTCGGCCTGGCGCGCGGGACATCGCAGACGCTGTTTGCGCTGGGCCGCTGCGCCGGCTGGATCGCCCACGCAAAGGAACAAGCCTCGACCGGGCAGTTGATCAGGCCTCGTGCGCGCTATGTGGGATCTTTCGACTTCCTCGATTAACCGGCTTGCGGCCGGGAGATCGCCCGCCACAGCATCCTGAACAACGCGTTCGCCTGCAACGCCAGCGCTTCTTTCTCGCCACGCATGGTGTGCATGTGCACCAGCCGCTCCAGGATGCCGATGAAATAGTCCAGCAGGATTTTCTCATCCACTTCATCCGTGAGCACGCCTTGGGCGCGGCCGTCGGTCAAGGTCTGCATCAGGACTTCCATCATTTCCGGCTGGCGAAACGTGCGGTCGCGGCCCCAGGCGCTGATTTGCAATGAGCTCATGATGAGCTGGCTCACCTTGGGATTGCGGTCGAAAAAATCCAGCACAACCCAAAACACCTTGCGCAGCTTGTCCTGGCAACTCTCGATGCCCTGCAAGTGGTCTAACATGCGCGACGCCAGCGCACCCAGCCAGGTTTCAAGGCAGGCAAACAACAGCGCTTCCTTGCTGCCGTAGTATTTATAAATGGTTTGCAAGGAGACATTGGCAGCACTGGCGATTTCACCAAAGCTGACGCTGTGAAACTCCCGCTGCGAGAACAAATCCAACACCGCGCTCTCTATCCTTTGCTGTATCACCGGCTTGAGCAAAGCGCGGTCAAGGATGATTTTCTGTTTTTCCGAAGACATGGCTTTGTTATTTTCACACTATGTGTAATTAATTTTACCGCTGCACTAATGCACTTTTCAGATGCCCGATTTAGAGTGGGCTATCAATTGACGCTAAGCGCCGCTTTCACTACAGTTGGCGTTCAGCATAAATCAAACATCAATGTAAGTGTAATTTCTATTACATACGCACACAAGCCGGAGACGCTATGACTGAAGCATATATTTTCGATTCCGTACGGACCCCGCGCGGCAAAGGCAAGAAAGACGGCTGCCTGCACCAGGTGACCCCTGTCAATCTACTGGCGCAACTGCTGCACGCGCTGGAACAACGCAACCAGCTCGATACATCCCAGGTAGATGACGTGGTGCTTGGCTGCGTGACGCCGGTCGGCGAACAAGGCGCGGACATTGCGCGCACAGCAGTGCTGTATGCCGGCTGGGACCAGTCGGTGGCGGGCGTGACCCAATCCCGCTTTTGCGCTTCCGGACTGGAATCGATCAACCTGGCGGCGATGAAGATCATGTCCGGGCAGGAGCAGCTGGTGGTGGCGGGCGGCGTCGAGAGCATGTCGCGCTGGGCCATGGGTTCCGACGGCGGCGCCTGGTTCATGGACCCGCGGGTCAACCAAAGCACTGGTTTTGCGCCGCAAGGCATAGGCGCTGACCTGATCGCCACCCTGGAAAATTTTTCGCGCAGCGATGTCGACAACTTCGCCCTGCTATCCCAAAAGAAGGCTGCACTGGCGCGCGCCGAAGGCCGCTTCGCTAAATCACTGATCCCGGTGACCGACCTGAATGGACTGGTGATACTGGACCATGACGAATACATCCGCGCGCAAACCACGATAGAAAATCTGGCTGCGCTGAATCCGGCCTTTGAGCAGATCGGCCAGATGGGTTTCGATGCGACTGCGCTGCGCAAATATACGACCGTCGAAAAAATCAATCACGTGCACCACGCCGGCAATTCTTCCGGCATCGTCGACGGCGCCGCGCTGGTGCTGGTCGGCAGCAAAGAAATGGGTGAAAAGCTGGGATTGAAGCCACGCGCCCGGATCGTGGCGACGGCAGTCACGGGATCGGAACCGACCATCATGCTGACCGGGATCGCACCGGCGGCGCGCAAGGCGCTCGCCAAAGCCAAGATGTCGGCCAAGGATATCGATCTGTTTGAAATCAACGAGGCGTTCGCTGCAGTTGTCATGCGCGCCATCCGCGACCTGGATCTCGATCCGGAAAGGGTCAACGTCAATGGCGGTTCGATTGCGATGGGCCATCCGCTTGGCGCCACCGGCGCCATGATCCTCGGCACCGCGCTTGATGAGCTGGAGCGCAGCGGCAAGAAGACTGCGCTGATCTCGCTATGCGTCGGTGGCGGCATGGGTATTGCCACCATTATCGAGCGTGTTTGATTCACTGACCGGATAAAAGATCATGAGCGTAAATTTTCAAAAAGACAGCGACAACGTCGCCACCCTCACCCTGGACATGCCCGGCCGTTCGATGAACGTGCTGAACGAGGCGCTGACTGCGCCATTCATGGAAGCGATTACCCGAATCGAAGCGGATCCGACGATTACCGGCGTCATCATCACCTCCGGCAAGGCGGATTTCGTTGCCGGCGCCGATATCGAAAAGCTGTACCAGATCACTGAAGCACAAGCGGCTTTCGATCTGGTGCAAGAATTCAAGGGATTCATGCGGCGCCTGGAGTTATGCGGACGTCCGGTGGTGGCCGCGCTCAACGGCACTGCGCTGGGCGGCGGCCTGGAACTGGCGCTGGCTTGCCATCACCGTATCGCCATCGACAATCCGAAAGCCAAGTTCGGCCTGCCGGAAGTGAAGCTCGGCTTGCTGCCGGGCGGCGGCGGCACGCAGCGTTTGCCGCGCATGATCGGCATCCAGAGCGCCCTGCAGCTGATCCTTGAAGGCAAGGAGCTGCGTGCGGAGGAAGCGCTGCAGCAAGGCATCATCCAGGAACTCGCAAGCGACAAGGAAGACATGCTGGCGAAAGCCAAGGCCTGGTGCCTGGCCAACCCCAAAACCAAGCAGCCTTGGGACGACAAGAAATTCCGCTGGCCCGGCGGCGATTCACGCAGCCCGGGCAATGGCCAGTTATGGGCAATCGCGCCATCGATGGCCAGCGCCAAAACCCATGGCAATTATCCGGCCGCCACCAACATCCTGAGCTGCGTATTCGAGGGCGGGATCGTCGATTTCGATACTGCCTGCGAAATCGAATCGCGCTACTTCGTCAATTGCGCCTTGTCGCCGGTCGCCAAGAATATGATCGGCACCCTGTGGTTCCAGCTCAACGCCATCAACAAGGGCAAGTCGCGCCCGGAAGGCTTTGCGTCATCCAAAGTCAGCAAGGTCGGCATCCTGGGAGCAGGCATGATGGGCGCAGGGATTGCCTACGCCTCGGCGAAAGCCTGCATCGAAGTGGTACTGCTGGATAACAGTATGGAAACTGCGGAGAATGGCAAGAACTACTCCAGCAAACTGCTGGACAAGGCGATTCGGCGCAAACAGCAGACCGAAGCCGGCAAGACCGCCTTCCTCGCACGCATCCATCCGACTGTAGATTTCAACGACATGGCGGGTTGCGATCTGATTATCGAAGCGGTCTTTGAAGACCGCGAGATCAAGGCCGCGGTGACCAAAAAGACGGAGGCAGTGCTCAGCGCCGATGCCGTCTTCGCCTCGAACACCTCGACGCTGCCGATCACCGGTCTGGCGCAAGCCAGCGTACGTCCGGCCAATTTCATCGGTTTGCATTTCTTTTCGCCGGTGGACAAGATGCCGTTGGTTGAAATCATTGTCGGCGAACATACCAGCCAGCAAACGCTGGCACGCGGCTTCGACTATGTGCAGCAAATCAAGAAGACGCCGATAGTAGTCAATGATTCGCGCGGCTTTTACACTTCGCGCGTCTTTGGCACGTATGTGATGGAAGGCATGAAGTTATTGATGGAGGGCCAGCATCCGCGCTCTATTGAAATGGCTGGTTTGCAGGCCGGCATGCCGGTCGGACCACTGGCGGTACACGATGAAGTCAGCTTGTCCTTGTCGCTGCATATCCTGCAACAGACGCGCAAGGATTTCGCTGCGACAGGCAAGCCTTTTGCCGGGCATCCGGCCGACGCGGGACTGGAAAAAATGGTGACCCAACTGGACCGCAAGGGCAAGAAAGCCGGCAAAGGTTTCTATGATTATCCGGAAAATGACAGCAAGCACCTGTGGCCAGGTTTGCTGGAAGCCTTCCCACTAGCGGAAAAGCAATTGCCGCAAAAGGATCTGATCGAACGGATGATGTTTGTGCAGGCGAACGAAGCCGCCAAATGCTACGAAGAGAACGTGGTGATGACGGTTGCGGACACCAATATCGGCAGCATTTTCGGTTGGGGTTTTGCGCCGTTCCAGGGCGGTGCGCTGCAATACATCAATGCCTATGGCCTGGTCAATTTCGTCAAACGTGCGGAACAGCTGGCTGAGCAGTTCGGCAGCTATTTTGCACCGGCGGCAATACTGGTGAAGATGGCGGAGCACGGCAAACGCTTCGAATGACCGAGACACCCTCACTCAGTTAGTTGGGTTAGCGCTGCGCTAACCCAACCTTGACTCCCGCTATTCAGGAAATCTTGCTGGCGTCAAACAACGAAGGAATCCGCTGCGCCAGCATCATGTCGCCCTTCAGTTTCAGCTTGCCGCTCATGAATGCCATGGCGCCGTTGAGTTCGCCTTTCAGCATTGCCTTCAGGTCGTCATCCGCCATCGTCAACGTGACGTCGGAAGCATCGGCCATGCCTTCGTGCGCGCTGCACTTACCGTGATCGATCAACAGGTACATCGGCTTTGAAATGTCGAACTGGATAGTACTTTTCATGTTCCCTGCGGCGACGCTATCCAGCGCTGTCGGCATGAGTTTTATGATGTCGTTGACTGTCATTGCATTTCCTCTGGTTGTTTAAAAATCTGTTGATGATATTTTCTGCCGTTCATTCCCATCCGACCGCACTGCGTATCTGCAGTTCCCGCTCCATCAGTCCGGCGTAGCGCTTCTCCACCTCGTTCCGTTTGACTTTCATGGTCGGCGTCATCAAGCCGTTTTCTATGTTCCATGCATCTTTCAACACGACGCACTTGGCGATCTTTTCGTGTGGTTCCAGCGTCGTATTGACCGCAGCCATCTCGGCGATCAAACCCTGTTCCACTTCGGCGCGCGGCTTGCCGCGCGCCGCAGCGGTCAAGGTCACCGCCATCACTGGCTGATTCATGCCGCTGCCAATGAACAGCAGGTTTTCCAGATCCGTATCACGGGCCAGCAAACATTCGATGGGTGCTGGCGCGACATATTTTCCCTTGGCGGTTTTAAAAATATCCTTGATCCGGCCGGTGATATACAGATAACCGTCTTCGTCCACCCTACCCTTGTCGCCAGTACGGAGATAACCATCCTCGGTAAACGCCGCCCGGGTGCTTTCCGGATCCTTGTAATAACCCATCATCAAGCCCGGATGCTTGAACAGGATTTCACCGTCGTCGGATAACTTGAAGCCGGCGTTCTGTGGCGGTTTGCCGACGGAACCGATACGGTTCTGGTCCGGCAGGCAAGCGCTGGAATAGACCGAGGCTTCGGTCGGCGCATAGCCTTGCAATACGACCAAACCCAGGTTGCGTTTGTACCAGTCCAGCAGCGCGGCCGGTATCGGGGCAGCTCCCGACAGGCAGAAGCGGACATGCTGCAAACCGACGGCGACCCGGATTTTGCGCCGGATTATCGTACGCAGCAAGGGGATTGCCATCAAGCGGTCAAGTTTATGCTGCGGCATCTTGTGCAGGATGGCGGTCTGGATCCGGCCATATACCAGCGGCACGCCGAAGAAGCGAGTCGGCGCGACCTGCGCCAACTGCTCACCCATCTTGTCGACATTCTCAAGAAAATGCACTTCGCCACCGTTATAGCAACTCGGTAACGCGATCGCAAAACGTTCGAATGCATGAGCCAGCGGCATATAGGAGAAGTAGCATTCCTGGCCCAGGGACGGCACCAGGTTCATGATGCTGTAGACAGCAAACAGCACATTGCCGTAACTCAGCATCACGCCTTTCGGATTGCCGGTGGTGCCCGAGGTATAGATCAGAGTCATTAGCGCCTCTGGCGGCGGCGCCTGATAGGCTTCCAACGCCATGGGCGCAGTGGCCGCAACCAGTTCATCCCACTTGAGTTGCCCCACCGGCGCTTCCTGATAGGGAAAAGAAATGGTGCAGACCGAAGACGGAATCGCGGCCATAAAATCGTCTGCATCAGGCATCGGCCCTAGAAACACCGCCTTGGCTTCGCTATGCTCGAGGATATAACGGGTGGTGGCAGATGCCTGCTTCGGATACAAGCCGACACTGACGTGACCGGCCATGGTAATCGCCAGGTCCGCCATGATCCAGTGCGCGGTATTCCGGCCAGAGATGCCGATGCGGCTGCCGGGTGCCCAGTTCATGGCTTTCAGCGTTGCCGCCATGCGCCTGACCTGATCGCTGCCTTGTGCCCAGGTTGTGGTTTTCCACTGCCCAAGAATCGGTTGAAACAGCCAGGATGCGTTGGGTTTTGCAGCCGCCCATTGCAACATCATTTGCACCGAATTCTTTTGTTCGTTCACGGGTGTCTCCTCACACAAAGATCAGGGAAGCTGCTTGCTGCTTTTTATATTTTCTTTAGTCTTGCTTGAAATCGCCTTGCATTGCATCCATTAGATTGCACCGCTAGCCGCCAGCGCAGTCAACGACTTGTCATCCATACCCGCCAATTGCGCCAGCACGACTGCGGTATCCGCTCCCAACGCAGGACAGCCTCTAACCGTCGCAACATCGGTGTCGCTAAATCGGATCGGCAGGTCCGATACTGGTTTACCGTCCTCCATCCTGATCAGGCCTCGCGCCCTGACTTGCGGATTGACGAGTGCTTCCTGCGGGCTGTAGATACCCGACACGCAGCAATCGCTGTCCGCCAGCAGGGTTTCCCATTCGTCGCGCGAGCGTGTTTTGAATAATATGCCGAGGGCGTCGCGCAATGCATCGCCATCCGCTCCTGGCGTCAGCGGCAAGGCGGCGAGATCGGGCCGCCCGACGGCTTTGCAGAAATTGAAAAAGAATTTCGGTTCGAGCGCTGCCAGCGCCACATGCTTGCCGTCGGCGCAGGCATAGATGCTGTAATTGGGCAAGCCGCCGCTCAGCATGTCGCTACCGCGCGCCTTGCTTTCGCCGAGCGTGCGGATGGTCGCCAGCGACAGTGCCTGCAGCGCCAGCGTGCCATCCAGCATGCCGACGTCGACCAACGTGCCTTGGCCAGACGCCTGCGCGCCGATCACTGCGGCAAGGATGCCGAGTGCGCAGGTCAGTGCACCGCCGGCGAGGTCGGCGCTTTGAAAATTCGAGAGCGCCGGCGCGCCGTCGGCAACGCCGGTTTGAT
The DNA here is from genome assembly GCF_000786695.1 of Collimonas arenae. Classification (NCBI taxonomy): domain Bacteria; kingdom Pseudomonadati; phylum Pseudomonadota; class Betaproteobacteria; order Burkholderiales; family Oxalobacteraceae; genus Collimonas; species Collimonas arenae. Next base: position 4,071,603 of record NZ_CP009962.1, read on the forward strand.
CCAGCAAGCCGGCATACGCGCAGTAGTTCATGTCGTGCCCGGCGCGGTCTTTATAAGGCCCGGTCTGACCATAGCCGGTCAACGCTGCGTACACCAGACGCGGATTGACCTGCTTCAATGTTTGATAACCGCAGCCAAGCTTGTCCATCACGCCAGGCCGGAACGATTCAATCAAGACGTCGGCCTCGGCGACCATCGACTTCAGCACTTCCACGGCTTGCTGTTGCCGCAGATCGAGGGTGACCGATTTTTTACCGCGATTAACCAGAATGAACAGCTCCGGCGCCAGCATGCGGGCATAATCGCCGCCCTGTGGCTCTTCCAGCTTGATCACTTCGGCTCCCAGCTGCGCCAGGTAAAAACTGCAAAAGGGGCCGGGCAGCAAACGGGTCAGGTCAAGCACCCGGATGCCGGACAGAAGCGGATTGGCCATGGCCGAAACTAGTTGCCTTGGCCGAATGGCGAATTCACGCCTTGTAGAATCGACATCAAGGACTCGCCAATGGTCTTGGGATAAGTGGCGTCATTGAAATCGCCAATCTCCGCCCATTTTTCTGCAATCTCCTCCGGACCGAAAGCCTTGCCCTGGAAATGGTGGCCCTGGGTGCGCTCCCAGCGCAGCTTGGCATGGAAACCGGCGCCGACTTCGAACAGGCTGCCGTTTTCCTTACTGCTTTCGTGGCACAGATAGGCTGCCAGCGGCGCGACATATTCCGGTTTGAGCGCTTCCAGCATCTGCGGCGGCATCACGGTTTCCGAAATGCGTGAACCTGCCAGCGGCGCGATCGTATTGACCAGCACGTTCTTGGACGCGCCCTCAACCGCCAGCGTATTGGCCATGCCGATCAAACCCATCTTGGCCATGCTGTAGTTGGCCTGCCCGAAATTGCCGTAGATGCCGGCGGCGGAAGTCGTCATGACGATGCGGCCATAACCCTTGTTGCGCATGTGCGGCCAGGCGGTGTGGGTGACGCGGAAAGCGCCCAGCACATGCACGCGGTAGATCAGATCCCAGTCATCCTCAGTCATCTTGGCGAAGCTGCTGTCGCGTAAAATGCCGGCGTTGTTGATCACGATATCGATGCCGCCGAAATGATCGAGCGCGGTCTGCACGATCTTGTCGCCGTCTTCCACTGAATCGTAGTTGGCGACTGCCTCGCCGCCAGCGGCGATAATCTCAGCCACGACCTGATCGGCGGCAGCGCTGGATTTGCCGCCGCCGTGGACGTCGCCGCCAAGATCATTCACCACCACCTTGGCGCCACGCGCTCCCAGTAGCAAAGCGTGGACCCGGCCGAGGCCATTGCCAGCACCGGTGACTATGGCCACGCGGCCGTCGTAACGTAATTCATTTGTCATGGTGTATATCTTCGTTAATTAAAAACCCTCATCCACGGAAAACCATTTAAATGTTCCGCGAGATGATCTCTTTCATGATTTCATTGGTGCCGCCATAGATACGCTGGGCGCGGGCATCGATGAAGGCCCGCGCAATCGGATACTCCTGCATGAAACCATAACCGCCGTGCAGTTGCAAACATTGATCCAACACCTTGCCTTGCAAGTCGGAGCACCAGTATTTGGCGGCAGCTGCGGCATCCACCTGCAGCTCGTCCTTGACTTCCAGCTCGACGCACCTGTCGACGAACACCCGGGCAATCTGCAGCTCGGTTTTCATCTCGGCCAGTTTGAAACGGGTATTCTGGAATGACGACACCGAACGGCCGAACGCCTGGCGGTCTCGCGTGTATTCGATGGTGGCGTCCAGCATCGCTTCGGCATTGGCCACCGAGGTAATGGCGATCAATAGCCGCTCCCACGCCAGTTCCTGCATCAACATAGTAAACCCGGCGCCGATCTGGCCGACGATATTGGTCTTCGGCACCCGCACGTTTTCAAAGAAGAGTTCGCAGGTATCCTGCGCTTTCATGCCGATTTTCTTCAGCGGCTTGCCCTTGCTGAAACCGGGGCGGTCGGCTTCGATCACCAGCAAGGAAACGTTCTTGGCGCCGCGCGCCTTGTCGCCTACCTTGAGCGCTACCACCACCATATCGCTGTTGTAGCCATTGGTGATGAAAATCTTGGAGCCGTTGACGATGTAATCGTCGCCATCTTCAATCGCCGTGGTCTGTATCGCCTGCAAATCTGAACCAGTGCCCGGCTCCGACATGGCTATCGCCGTAATCGCCGTCCCCGCCGCCATCTTCGGCAGCCAGGCTTGCTTCAATTCTTCGCTGCCGTAGCGCAGCAGATAAGGCGCCACGATGTCCGAGTGCAGCGGCCAGCCGATGCCGGAAGCGTTGGTGCTGGCCAGTTCTTCCAGCACGATGGTGCTGAACTTGCGGTCGACACCGGAACCACCGTAGTTTTCCGGCATGTTGGTACAGAGGAAACCTAATTCCCCGGCGCGCTGCCAGATATCGCGATCGACAAAACCTTGCTCTTCCCAGGCGGCGTGGCGCGGCAACACTTCAGTGTCAAGAAAACGACGCAGGTTTTGGCGGAATTCTTCGTGGTCGGAATTGAACAGCTGACGCGGGATCATTGATTCTCCTGATATTTTTATGACGTGTAATTTAATTTACACTTATGTCGTTTTTACGTAAAAAAACATTGCAATCGATGGTATTTAAGGATTTATCTCTTGTCAATCGCAAAGCTAGTGGCGCTCCTCAGGTGATAGGTAATTTTTATTACACCAATATACATTCCAGGTACTCATACTAACTAACGAAGACAAGCCGCAGCTAACGCACATAGTTGGACGGCCATGGCTAAATGGCAAAACAAACGTTGCGCCGTCCATAAAGTCACCTATAGAATCCGGCTTTACAGAATCCCGGTTTGGGACGAGTCCACAACTGTCACGCGGTCGTCATATCGATTCGCTACTATCAAAAACTTTACGGGGGCCCCATGAAATTGAAATTCAACGCACTAGCCATCGCCTGCGCGCTCGCCACAGTAAGCGTATCGGCACATGCCGTTACTGAAATATCCTGGTGGCATTCGATGGCGGGCGCCCTCGGCGATCGCGTCAACGGCCTGGCCAACGAATTCAACAAGAGCCAGACCGAGTACAAGGTAGTTCCGATCTACAAGGGCGCATACGACGAAGCCATGGCTGCCGCAACCGCCGCCTATCGCGCCGGCAACGCCCCCGATATTTTGCAGGTGTTCGAAGTCGGCACCGCCACCATGATGTACTCCAAAGGCGCCATCAAGCCGGTGTCGGAAGTCATGAAACTGGCCGGCGAACCGTTCGATCCTGCCTCCTACGTACCGGCCATCGGCGGCTACTATGCAGCCCCCAAGGGCGGTTTGCTGTCCTTGCCTTTCAACAGTTCGACCACTGTCATGTTCTATAACAAGGACATGTTCGCCAAGGCCGGCCTCGACCCGAACAAGCCGCCAGTCACCTGGACTGAGCTGGCAGCAGATGCCGCCAAGCTGAAAGCCAGCGGCGCCAAATGCGGCTACACCACGACCTGGCAGTCATGGGTGGAGCTGGAGTCGTTTTCGACCTGGCACAACGTTGAATTCGCTTCCAAGAACAACGGTTTCGACGGTCTCGATACACGCCTCAAGTTCAACAGCCCACTGCACGTCAAGCATATCGAGAACCTGGCGAACTGGGCCAAGCAAGGCTTGTTTACCTATGCCGGTCGCAAGGATGAGGCAACCTCGAAATTCTATGCCGGCGAATGCGGCATGCTGACCGGCTCGTCTTCCAGCTATGCAGATATCGCCAAGAATTCCAAGTTCAAGTTTGGTATCGCTACGCTGCCTTACTACAACGATGTCCCCGGCGCACCGCAAAACACCATGATCGGCGGCGCTTCGCTGTGGGTCATGGGCGGCAAGAAAACCGAAGACTACAAAGGCGTGGCCAAGTTCTTCAAGTTCCTCTCTCAGCCGGAAGTGCAAGCCAAGTGGCACCAGGAGACCGGTTACCTGCCGACCACGCTCGCTGCTTACGAGATTACCCGCAAGTCCGGCTTCTATGATCGCAATCCTGGCACCGACGTCCCAGTCAAGCAGATGATCACCAAGACCACCGACAAGTCGCGCGGTATCCGCCTCGGCAACATGCCGCAGATCCGTACGATCATCGACGAAGAACTGGAAAATGTCTGGGCCGGAAAGAAATCTGCCAAGCAAGCGCTGGATACTGCAGTGGAGCGCGGCAACCTGTTGCTGGAACGTTTTGAAAAAACCAACAAGTAATCATCACTATCGCTAAACCAGGGCCGCATAAGGCTTTGGTTTTCGGCAAAGCTTGAATAGTTAGAGGCTGTTGCAAAATTAAACTGGCTAGGCGCGCCGACGAAGACAGTACGAGTAGTACGGCTAGGAGGGTGTAGCAGGGGTTTCAGACGACATTGTCGTCTGCCTGCGGAACGGCCCGGGCTTGCAAGCCCGGGGGCGCCCTGCAAGGGCAACAACGCCAGATTAATTTTGCAACAGTCTCTTAGTCTTTCCCGCGGTGTTCGCCTACACTGCGGGAACTGCATCTTAGCCACACCCTGAAAGTCCCATCGTGGAAAAACGCGCTCGCTTCAAATCTGCCTGGCTACCCTATGCGCTGGTCGCGCCGCAGATCATTGTTACCCTATTATTTTTCGTCTGGCCAGCGGTACAAGCCTTGTACCAGTCAATGCTGCTGCAGGACGCCTTTGGCGGCTACTCGGAATTCGTCTGGTTCGATAATTTCCGTACGCTGTTCGCCGACAGCAATTATCTCGGATCATTCAAGACCACCGCCGTCTTTTCGGTACTGGTTGCAGGACTCGGCCTGTCGTTGTCGCTGATCCTGGCCGCCTTCGCCGATCGCGTCATCAAAGGCGCTGCCGTTTACAAAACCTTCCTGATCTGGCCGTACGCGGTATCGCCGGTGGTAGTCGGCGTGCTATGGATGTTCATGCTCAGTCCGACTCTTGGCATCGTCTCCCACTGGCTGCACTACGTCGGCATCGACTGGAACCATGTCTTGAATGGCCGTCACGCGATGATCCTGATCGTGATCGCCGCCGTCTGGAAACAGGTCAGCTACAATTTCCTGTTTTTCCTGGCCGGCCTGCAATCGATACCGAAATCGCTCATTGAAGCCGCCGCCATCGACGGCGCCGGACCGGTCAAGCGCTTTGCCACCATTGTGTTCCCGCTACTGTCGCCCACTACCTTCTTCCTGCTGGTGGTTAATATTGTCTACGCCTTCTTCGACACCTTTGCGATTATCGAGGCTACCACCCAAGGCGGCCCCGGCAAGGACACCGACATCCTGGTCTACAAGGTGTTCAATGACGGCTTCAAGGGCGGCGACCTGGGTGGTGCGGCTGCGCAGTCTGTGATCCTGATGACCATCGTCATCGTGCTGACCGTGGTCCAGTTCAAATATGTTGAAAAGAAAGTCCAGTACGCATGAAAACCATTTCTCGCAATGCCTTGAAAGACGCCCATGATTGAGCGCCGCCCCATCCTCGATATGGTCAGCCATCTGGTGCTGATCCTGGGCGTCATCATCATCGCCTTTCCGCTTTACATCGCCTTTGTCGCCAGTACGCAAACTGCAGAGCAAGCCTCGGCAGCGCCTCTGTCCCTGCTGCCCGGCACTCATTTCATCGAAAACTACAGCGCATTGCTGACCAAGGGCACTTCCGGCAACGTTTCATCGCCGCCGGTAGCGCGCATGCTGGTGGTAAGCCTGATTTCAGCGCTGGCGATTGCGATCGGCAAGATCTCGATTTCGATGCTGTCGGCCTTTGCCATGACTTACTTCCGCTTCCCCGGCCGCTCGCTGTTTTTCTGGATGATTTTCATGACCTTGATGCTGCCGGTCGAGGTGCGTATCACGCCGACCTATCAGGTGGTGTCCGATTTCCACATGCTCAATACCTATGCCGGCCTGACCATTCCGCTGATTGCATCGGCTACCGCCACCTTCCTGTTCCGACAGTTCTTCCTGACCATCCCGGACGAACTGGCGGAGGCGGCGCGCATCGACGGCGCGGGCCCATTGCGCTTTTTCAAGGATGTGATCTGGCCGCTGTCGCGCACCAATATCATCGCGCTGTTCGTGATCATGTTCATCTACGGCTGGAACCAGTATCTGTGGCCGCTGATGGTCGCCACCAACCAGGACATGTATCCGATCGGTATCGGTATCAAGACGCTGATCGTCGGCGGCGATTCAGCAGTGGAATGGAATATGGTCATGGCCACCATGGTGCTGGCGATGCTGCCACCCGGGCTGGTGGTGGTGGTGATGCAAAAATGGTTTGTTAAAGGATTGGTTGATTCCGAGAAGTGATATGGCAAAAGTACACCTAGAAAACGTCAAGAAAACCTACGGCAAGGCACCCAAGGCCGTCGATATCATCCACGGCATTTCGATCGACATCGCCGACGGCGAATTCATTGTCATGGTCGGTCCTTCCGGCTGCGGCAAGTCGACCTTGCTGCGCATGGTAGCGGGGCTGGAGGAAGTCACCTCCGGCGACATCGTCATCGGCGACCGCGTAGTCAACAAACTGGAGCCGAAAGACCGCGACATCGCGATGGTGTTCCAGAACTATGCCTTGTATCCGCACATGAGTGTGTATGAGAACATGGCTTACGGCTTGAAGATCCGCGGTCTCAGCAAGGACGATATCGAGGCCCGCGTGCAAAAGGCGGCCAAGATCCTGGAACTCGGCGCGCTATTGCAGCGCACGCCGCGCCAGTTGTCGGGCGGCCAGCGCCAGCGGGTGGCGATGGGACGCGCGATCGTGCGCGAACCGGCGGTATTCCTGTTCGACGAGCCGCTGTCCAACCTGGACGCCAAGCTGCGCGTGCAGATGCGCCTGGAAATCCAGAAGCTGCACCGCACCCTGGGCACCACGAGTTTGTATGTGACGCATGACCAGGTCGAGGCCATGACCCTGGGCCAGCGCATGATTGTCATGAATGGCGGCCGCGCCGAGCAAATCGGCACGCCGGCCGAGGTGTATGCACGGCCTGCCACCACTTTTGTCGCTAGCTTCATTGGTTCGCCGCCAATGAATCTGCTGCATGGGTGCGTGGCGGCGGACGGCAACAGCTTCATGATAGAGAATGCCGCTGCCATCAGTTTGCCTTTCACCCGCAATGCAATTGCCGGCCATGACTGCATCATGGGATTGCGTCCCGAACAGTTGATCTTCGGCCTGCCTGGCTTGAGCATGCGAGCGGAACTGGTGGAAGCACTGGGCGCCGATTTGCTGGTACATGCTTCGATTGGCGACCAGTTGCTAGTAATGCGGGTGCCGGCGACTACAGCAGTCGTGGCCGGTGAGCAAATCACTGCCGGCTTCGACCCCGCGGCGCTGCACTGGTTTAATGCGCAAACTACGCAGCGCATCGATTTTTCCTGACGCCTGGCTAGCTAATGCAGCCTGGGTTGGCGTCACCCAGGCTGCAGTCAGTGCAAGTCAGTTAAGCGGCTGCAAGCGTATCCGCTCTACCGTCGCCTTCTCCACCGCTGCACGCGAATACAGCAGCGGGAAATATTCCCCCTTCAGCCACTTGTCGGCCAGGTCGCGATAATGCGGACTGTCCGGATCGCCTGACTGCCCTGGCGAATTGACGGCCCGTGAATTATCCCAATTACCGACGTCAACCACTACCCGGAACGAAGGTCCATTGGTTTGCTGGAAATCGCTGCTGCGATAAGTCGACTGGTTAGGCGAGTAAGCGCCGCCATGGGTGGACATCGACCCGACATTCAATTTTTCCCGCGTGGCCTCATCCGCCGCAGCCGCCAGTGGATGCTCCATCAGATTGTGATGCAGCTTGCCCCACTGCCACTGCGTGGGGTCGCTGCCCTGCAGTTTTTCCATTTCAGCATAGGCTGCCGTCAGGCTAGCCAGTAAAACCCGGTTGCGCTTTTGTACGGCATCCTGGCCGAAGCGTGCCTCGGGATGCTCCAGGGTATCCAACAGCACGGCGGTATCCGGCGCGCCCATGGCATCCGCCGCTGCGGGACTCAGCACCGCCGCCTTGAAGTCCTTGCCCAGATGCCGCGATAGCCAGACCTCGAACAAAGCCGCCTGAGCCGAATCGGCACGCTCTATGGCGTCCCATCCGGCCAGCAGATTCAGGGCCGCCTGCGTCTGTGCATCGCTGGACGACAACGGCTTCAACAATGCCACCAGACGCCGCGCTGGAATCGACAGATCGTCGTTTTGCAAGCGCATGGAATCTTCCAGCGAGACTTTATCCAGCGCAGACAAGACTTCGCTGATACGCGTAAAACGTGCATTGTTGGTCCACTCGAAACCCAGCTTGCGCTCGCGGTAGGGATAGCCGGGCGGCAAATTCATCTGGTTGGCCGAGGCGAACCAGCCCTGCTTTGGATTGTAGCTGGACGGCAGCTGGTCGCCGGACCAGAAACCAGCCCACTCATAGCGGCCATCACCCGGCACCGGCAGCAAGCCATCCCAATTAGGCCGGATCGGCGCCAACCCTCCCGGCACCCAACCGATATTGCCTTTGGTATCGGCATAGACCTGGTTCTCCGTCGGCGCGCCCCAATGCAGCAAGGAATTCTTGAACTCGGCGAAGGTCTTGGCGCGCATGTAGGCGATGCTACCGAAATATGGCGACATGCCAGGCTGCAACCAGCCGGAGCGCACCGCAAAGGCGCGATTTTTCCCCGGCTCGACAAAGATCACCGGGCCGTGCCGGCTGAAGGTCAGATCGACACTGACAGGCGCTTCGCCTTTCACATCGATCTGCTCCTTGATAATCTTGAACGGCTCCCAGTTACCCTGGTATTTATACTGACCCTCATGTTCCGGATTAAGCTGATAGACGTACAAATCTTCCTGATCGATATTGAAAATCGTCAGACCGAAGGCGACGCTACCATTATGTCCGATCGAAATCCCCGGCAGCGCCGGCTCGCCGGCGCCGATGACATCCAGTCCCGGTGCATTGACATGTACGATATAGCGCAAGGACGGCGTTGAATAAGCGCGATGCGGATCGTTGGCCATGATGGCGCGGCCGGTGGCGGATTTTGAAGGTGAGATCACCCAATTATTACTGCCCTCGGTGATTTCTTCCGGATCCTCCGCCGCGGCAATCATTACCGCATCCGTATTTCCTTGCGCCGCTTGCAGGCTGTCTTTAGTGATCTTCACGCCTTGCGTCGCCAGCTGGAACACTTTCAGCAGGTCTTTGGGCAAACAAGGGTCGAGGCCTTCCGGCAACGCAGTTTGCCACTGTGGCGTCAGGCCGATGCGAATTTCGTCGGATTTGAGATCGGATTTGCAAACGACATTGGCGCGCGCCACTTCACTCTGCAGATTGCGCGTCAGGCCGTGGCTGCGGATGCGCACCACATCTTCCGCCTGCCATTTGGCCGGAGCATATCCGAGCCGCTTGAATTCAAAGGGAAGTTTATCAGGATGGGCTTCAACGTAGGCCACATAGGCATTGATGCCTGCCACAAAAGCGGTCGCCACTTGCTCTGCATGCGGGCCATAGGAGCGCCATTCGCGTTGCATGTCGCTGCGATACAGAAAGAGCCGCGTGGCGCGGTCTTGCTGCACATAGGCCGGACCAAACACTTGCGCCAGCTGGCCAAGGCCGCGGCGACGCCATAAATCGATCTGGAACAGACGGTCACGGGCAGCGTTGAAACCTTGTACAAAAAAAGCATCGTCCTGATTCGCAGCGTATATGTGCGGTACGCCCCATTGGTCGACTAAAATTTCTGCAGGCTGCTTCAAGCCCGCAATCTGATAAGTCTGCGTAGCTGCAAATGTCTTGGCAGGCGTCTTGGTAAGCTCTTTGGCATCACCGCCTGCGACCGTCAAAGACGCCAGCAATGCCAGAAAACCAGCTGAATAGGTGAGATACAGTGATCGTTGCATAAGCGGTAGCCTCTTTTTGCAATTGCCGATAAAACAACTGCCAACACCTACCTGACAACAGATGCGCTTCCCTGCGCCGTTTGCCTAATCAGTCAACGCCACCAGGTTGTCGACTTCGATTTTGGCGAATTCAACACTGCTGTCGTAGGCGGTATCTTGGGTGCTGTGCGCACTTTCGGTATTGGTGCGACTGGAAACGCTGGAGCCGGCTTTCAGTATCTGATAGCCGTCATGCCACAGGTCATCGTGGCCCTGCACTGGTTTCGGCACGATAACGTAGCCACGATATTCGACGTTTTGACTGGTTTGCTCACTCATGTACTCACCTCGCTGCGGGTAAAGCTTCATCCTAGCATGAGTGTGAAATGCACACATTGCCGAAAAATCGTGTACCGTGAACCTATTGCTACGGTACGCGTCATACCTGATTATCAGTCACAGCCAAATGGAGAGATTGATCATGCACTTAGGTCGCGAAGAAAATACCAAATCTACACACTGGAAAATCGCCGATCTGGATTTTTCAAAAATCAATATTGCGCAAGTCCGTCCCGATGAAAACCTTTTCTATCTGGTCGCATGCGCCTCGTTTGTCGAGAGCGGTTCAGATCTCTATACGCAGAATCTGGTGGATTATTACGGCGACGAGCCGGAAATTTCCAGCTGGCTGCGCGAACAATGGGAAGTTGAAGAATTGCAGCACGGCCAGGCGCTACGGGCCTATGTCGAACACATATGGCCGGAGTTCGACTGGCAAACTGCCTATGGCAATTTCCTTGAAGAGTATTCGGGCTATTGCAAAGTTGAATTGCTTGAGCCCAGCAAAGGCCTGGAAATGGTCGCACGCTGCGTGGTGGAAGCTGGCACCGCAACTTTCTATAGCGCGCTTTCGCGCGGTACTGACGAACCGGTGCTGAAAGACCTGACCTCGCGCATTGCCAAGGACGAAGTGAATCATTACAAGCATTTTTTCCACTATTTCCGTCGTTTCCGGCAAAACGAAGGTCTGCGCCGTCATCGCATTTTTGGCGCCTTGCGGCGACGCACGATGGAAATGAAAAACGAAGATGCCGCCTGTGCCTTGCGTCACGTGCTCAACACCAGGGTGCCGTCGCACGCCAATGACGAGGCCATGCTGCAACGGATCCACAGCCAGATGAACACCACCATCCGCAGTCACTTGTCCCCTGACATGACCATCAAGATGATCATGAGGCCGCTTGATTTGCCTCCTGCGGTACAGACGATGGTGACCTATCCTGTGACGCAGATCATGAACAAAGTGTTCTTGCGTTAGCGGCGGCAAGTGCCATCCCGGCGCGCTATTACAAACGATAGAAACGCTGCGCATTCGCGCCCATAATCTGTTGCCGCTGCCTGGCGTCAAGGTGCGCCAGCAACGCCTCGGTCGTATCCAGCCAGCGGCCATAATCCGCAGCCAGGTTGACTACCGGCCAGTCGCTGCCCCAGATCACGCGTTCGGCGCCGAAGACATCCAGCACATGGGCGGCATAAGGCTGCAATTGCGAGATTGTCCATCCTGGCGCAGCCTCAGTCACCAGCCCGGACAATTTGCAACATACCTGCGGCAATTCCGCCAGCTGGCGTATCAGCGTGCGCCAAGGCTCCAATTGAGCAACAGCGATCTGCGGCTTGGCTGCATGATCGATAACGATGGGCAGATCCGGATAACGCCGGGCAAACTCCAACAAGGCCGGTAAATGGCGTGGCAAGACCAATGCGTCGAGACTCAGCCGGTGACGCTGCATGGCACAGATAGCCGGCGCCAGCGACGGGTCGGCGATCCAGTCGTCGGCCAGTTCCTGCAGCATCGGCCGCAGGCCGCGCATTTTCGGATGGCTCGCCAGCAACCCGATCTGCTGCTCGGCATGCGCCGCCCTCAGGTCGCACCAGCCGACTACAGCCCGGATAAACGCATTCTTTTCGGCCAAATTAAGCATGAACAAGGTATCGCTCATACTGGGTAAGGACTGCACCAGCACGCTGCCGCTTATACCGTGCTGCTGCAGCAACGGCGTCAGGTCCGCCGGCAGGAAATCGCGATGGATCTGTGCAAGCTCAACCGGCGGCCATTGTCCCGCACGGTTGGCCAGCAACCAGAAGTGCTGATGCGCGTCAATGCGCAGGGGCGCGCCGACGCCAGAATCAATAGCCATCGATAACCCTCATGAAATTTTGTCCAGGCCGGCATTCCAGCCTGATTCGACCGAACTGACATAGTAAATAGACTTGATAAGCCAGCCAACAAACTTCACAGCCTGATAAAAATTTGCTGCAAATTAATCTGATCGCATTAATCTGCCCATCAATAGGTCTATTGGCTGGACCAATAATAGCATGCGAGATTTCGACCGGGCAAATCAAAATCCCGGGAATACCGGCATATCGCCTGGCTCTTCAGACACTTGCCCTGCGGCGGGATTTACGGCTTTATAATGCGCCTCATCGCGCAGCAAGATCAGTGCGGCATCTCTCCGACGGAAACGAATATGCGAATTTTGCTGGTAGAAGACAACAGGCCGCTGTCCGAATGGCTGGCGCTTATCCTGCACCGCAACAAATACACCGTGGATTGCGTCTACAACGGCGCTGACGCCGACCATCTGTTGCTGACACAGCAGTATGAGCTGGTGATACTCGATCTGTCCCTGCCCAAGCTGCAAGGCGGCGAGGTCCTTAAACGGTTGCGCGCGCGCCACAACAATGTTCCGGTGCTGATCCTGACCGCCAACAACTCGGTCGAAGGCCGCATCGGCGGCCTCGACAGCGGCGCCGACGACTATATGGCCAAGCCGTTCGACGTCCATGAGCTGGAGGCTCGCATCCGCGCGCTGCTGCGGCGCGCCAACCAGCAAAAGAACCCGATCCTGCAATGCGGCACGCTCAACTATGACAGCAACAGCCTGATCTTTTCGATAGACGGCGCCCCGCTCACACTGACCCGGCGCGAGCACGCTGTGCTGGAAACGCTCATCATGAAAATGGGCAAGACTGTCAGCAAGCAGGCGCTGGCAGAGAGCTTGTACGCCATGGATGAAGAAGTATCGCAAGACGCCATCGAAGTCTATATCCATCGTATCCGCAAGAAGCTGGAGCCCGGCGATGCCGCCATCATCACCTTGCGCGGACTCGGCTATCTGCTGCAGCACCAGCATGTTGTTTAACAGCCTGCGTACCCAGCTGCTGCTGTGGCTGCTGGTGCCACTGATATTGTTTGTCGGCTTCAACACCTGGGTGACCTACAGCAGCGCCATCGAGATGGCGACCGTGGTGCACGACCGCATGCTGCTTGGTTCGGCGCGCATCATCGCGGAACAAATACGCTATGAAGACGAGAGCCTGCAGGTAACCATTCCGCCTGCGGCGCTAGAACTATTCCAGTCCGACTCACATGACTTGATCTACTACCGCGTGGTGACGGCGCGTGGCGCGCTGCTAGCGGGGCAGCCTGATTTACCGGCGCCACCACCAACCCACCACAATGAGGAAGCTGTCTACTTCAACGCAAGGTTCCGTGAACAACCGGTGCGCATCGTGGCCTTCTTCCAACAAGTGGTCGGCAATCCGGAGCGCGCGCCAGTCATGATAGAAGTCGCACAAACCCAGCATTCCTATAAGACGCTGTCGGACCGCATGTGGGAACACACCGTGCAGCAGCAACTGATGATACTGCTGCTGGTAGGGTTACTGCTGTTGCTGGGCTTGCGGCATGGACTGGCGCCGATGATGCGCCTGCGTGATCGCGTCCGGCGTCGCAAGCCGGGTGCGCTGGAAGAGCTTGACACAACACCGGTTCCTTCCGAACTGGCGCCGCTGGTGCACGCCATCAACGACTATGTCCAGCGGCTGGACGATCACATGTCCGCCCAAGGGCGCTTCATCGCCAACGCCTCGCATCAGCTGCGCACGCCATTGACGATACTTAACACACAGGTTCACTACGGCTTGCGCAGCAGCGACAGCGAAAGCAAGGATGCGGCGCTGCGCGCAATCAACAAAGGCATACAGCATGGCATCCGGCTGGTGAACCAGTTGCTGACCTTGTCCAATGCCGAAACGGGCATCGGCCATCCCTTGCGCCAAAGCGATGTCAATCTGATTGAGGTGGTGCAGAGAGTGATTGAAGAGCTGGCGACACTGGCGCAAAGTAAAGCCATCGATCTCGGTTTCGAATTCTGCGACAACCCGGTCATGGTGCACGCAACACCCTCCATGCTGGAGGAACTGGTGGCCAATTTGCTCGACAACGCACTGCGCTACACGCCGTCCGGAGGCATAGTCACGGTTTCGGTCAGCGCCAGCGAGCACGGCACGTTACTACGGATAGAAGACAATGGTCCCGGTATTCCCGAAGCTGAGCGAGAACGTGTTTTCGAGCGCTTTTATCGTCTGCAAGAAGACCGTTCCGACGGCAGCGGACTGGGCCTGGCTATCGTGCGGGAAATCGCAACCGCCAGTATGGCCAGCGTCACGCTAGCGACTCCACCTGGCGGCATCGGCCTGCAGGTCACCGTTGCGTTTCCGCCACTAACAAGGGCTCCCGCATAACAATATCGTTATGCAAACAGGCAGCTCGCAGCCTAAGGAATAGCGCCTATCTGAAAGAAAGCTTACGACCAGCTTTCAAATGCAAGATTTATTTTCCAGGTGTTGTGGCGCAAATTCCACACCCTCCGACCTGCGATTTTGTCTCCTGAAAGCAGTTAGTAAGCTTGCGAATTTTATAGTCTGCGGACCGATCCCCGCGATCGGGACATTCAACTATAAATATCTGGAGACAACAATGAAAAAATCGCTGCTAGCGCTGGCCGCTCTTGCGACCCTGGGATCCGTGAACGCCGCATACGCACAATCCAACGTCACCGTCTATGGCCTGATCGACGCCACCATCAGCACCGTTAACCACGCGGACAGCAACGGTGACCGCCTGACCGGCGTCCCGGTCGCCTGGTTCAGCGGCAATCGTATCGGTTTCCGCGGTGCGGAAGACCTGGGTGGCGGACTCAAGGCCATTTTCAAGCTGGAAGCCGAATTTGTGGTCGGCACCGGTGAAATGGACACGCCGGGCGTGTTGTTTAACCGTGATTCATGGGTTGGTCTGCAAGACAAGACTTTCGGCCAAATCACGCTGGGCCGCCAAAACACATTGGCCCGCGATTTTTCGCAGGTCTACGGTGATGCCTACGGCTCCAAGCTGGGCCTGGAAGAAGGCGGCTTCACCAACAACAACAATTTCAAGCAAATGATTTTCTACTCGGGCAGCGCCACCGGTACCCGCTATGACCGTGGCCTGGTCTGGAAAAAAGTATTCGATAACGGCGTAGTAGCCGGCCTTGGCTATCAGTTTGGTAACGTTGCAGGTGCATTCTCCAACAACACCACCAAATCGGCGGCGATCGGCTACAACGGCTCGAATTTTATCGTATCCGGTTTCGTCAACCAGGCTGACGTGGGTAACGGCCTCACCAGCAGCACCGAGAAGCATAAATCCTTTGGCCTCGGCGGCAGCTATATATTTGACCTGGTGCGTTTGAATGCCGGCTATTTCCATTACACAGCAGAGCAAGGTGCGCTCGGTCAGCGTAAAGACGACGCTTACACGGTATCGGCCAAATTCACTCCACAAGGTTCGTTCGACTACGAACTCGGCTATCAGGTCATGAAAGCCCAGAACGCTGCCTACAATGCGGCCGGCACCAGCACACTCAACGCTTACGCTGATGCCAGCGGATCGACCGCCACCGGTAGCGGCAAGAAAAAAACTCTGTACGGTTCAACCTTCTACCATCTGTCGAAGCGTACCGAATTGTATGTCGCTGCCGACTACATGAAACTTGACGACGGCTACCGCGTCGGTTCGGCCAATGGCTTCAAAAACCAGACAGAATTTGCGATGGGCATGCGTACACGCTTCTAATCCAGATTCTTCGTAACGACGTCCGTAATATTTAAGCTGGCTAAGACTCACGTCTTGCCAGCTTTTTTTATTGTTGGCGACGCTTGTCGTGTACGAGCCCTGATTTGCTTAACGGAACCCTCCAGGCGCCCTCAGTCAATGCTAAGTCTTTGCAACTATCCTGCCATCTGTGTGTCTCAAACGACCCATTCGACGGCTGCCCTTACGCGGCATATCGATAGTTACCACAGCTTAAGGCCCCATGGAAGAATTCAATCAATCGCTGTTCCTGCTGATCAACGCCAGCGCACATCCCAATTCAATCGCACTCAATGCGGCTATGGTCGCCGCCGAATGGCTGATTTACCTGATACCGATTTCACTACTGGCAGGCTGGTTGTGCGGCTCAGAAGCAACACGCAAACTGATGCTGGAAGCTGTCGTGGCCGGCATCGTCGGCTTGTCGATCAGCATGCTGTGCGGCATGCTTTGGGAACATCCGCGGCCTTTCGCCATCGGCCTCGGCACCAATTTCCTGGCGCACAGTCCGGATTCGTCGTTCCCCAGCGATCACCTGACCTTGCAATGGAGCGTCGCCTTCAGCTTTCTCCTGCAGAAACGCTTGCGCGCCATTGGCCTGGCGTATAGCTTACTCGGCCTGCCGATGGCGTGGGCACGGATATACCTGGGAGTTCACTATCCATTCGACATGGCTGGCGCTGCCATCGTCGCCGCGCTTAGCGCAGGGATCTGCTATAGCTACGCCGCGTACTACATCAACCCTCTGTTCCGATACGCATCGCTCATCTACGGTTATCTGTTTGCGCCATTCATCCGGCGCGGCTGGATGCTCAAGTAGGCAAGCGACAAAACGGTGCTTGCATCAGCCCGCTCAGATGACGCCCTGCTCTCGCAGCAAGGCGATCTGCTCCGGACTCCTGCCAATGGCTGCCAGTATTTCCGCCGTATGCTGCCCCAGTTCCGGGCCAACCCAGTTAGTCTGCCCGGGCGTCGCTGAAAGCTTGGGGACGATACCCGGCAGGTCTATCGGCTGACCGTCCGGCAGCATATGCTGCTGGATCATGTCACGCGCGCGGAAATGCGGATCCTGGTGAATATCCGCAGCGGTATACACCTTGCTGCTCGGCACATCGGCCTGCTCCAGTACTTGCAGCACATGTTCCAGGGTGTGTTGCGAGGTCCAGTCGGCAATCGCGGCGTCAAGCATGTCGTTGTTCTGCGCCCGGCCGTCGTTGCGCGCCAGACGCGGATCTTCCGCCAGGTCGCTGCGGCCGATAGCCAGCATCAGTCGCTTGAAAATGCTGTCGCCGTTGCCGGCGATGATCACATAATGTTCGCCCCGCTCGTCGCTCATGCAAGGATAGGTGCTGGACGGTGAAATGCCGGGGAAACTGGCGCCGGTGCGCTCGCGTACGAAGCCGAACTCGGCATATTCCGGGATCAGGCTTTCCATCACACCGAATACGGCTTCATACAAGGCGATATCGATGAACTGCCCTTTGCCGCCGTTGGACTTGAGATGATGCATCGCCAGCAGCGCACCGATGACGCCGTACAAGGAAGCCAGCGTGTCGCCGATGCTGACGCCGACCCGCACCGGCGGCCGGTCCGGATAACCTGCCAGATTGCGCAAGCCGCCCATTGATTCGGCAATCGCAGCAAAGCCGGGGCGCGCATGATAAGGACCATCCTGGCCATAACCGGAAACGCGCACCATGATCAGGTTGGGATTGATCTTCGCCAAATCGTCCCAGCCGAGACCCCAGCCTTCCAAGGTGCCAGGACGAAAATTCTCGATCACGATATCGGCGTCCTTGATCAGGTCCCGCACAATTTGCTGCCCCTGCTCCGACTTCAGGTTCAGCGTCAACGATTTCTTGTTGCGGCTCTGCGAATACCACCACAGCGAGGTGCCGTTGTGCAGCTTGCGCCATTTGCGTAACGGATCGCCATCGCCAGGCGATTCGATCTTGATCACCTCGGCGCCAAACTGCCCCAACAGGCTGGCCGCATAGGGACCGGCAATCAAGGTGCCGAGCTCGATTACTTTAACGCCCTGGAGGGAAGATTGCTGCTCTGCGGTTGGTTTGTTCATGTCTGCGATCTGCTGGCTGTGAATCAGAAGATTATAGAATACGCCGCAGCCGGCATCCCGTTTGCCGAGATCGGTTACTTCGTGGCAAGCAGTTTTTTGCCAGACCGGTTTTGCGAAAAAAAACATACCATTTGGCAACAATCCAAATCTCTCCCAAGCCAATGCCGCCGGGCCTTGTCGACAGGTTAGAATGATGTAGCGCCACGCAACATTTGCAACTAGAAGTAACTCTTTTTCGCGCTTGCGATGGCCCGGACTACTATTTAATCACCAAGAAATGCGTGGAATACATCATGAAGAAAATTGCTCTATTGATACTAGCTGCGGCGGCCCTGATGGCAGCCAGTTCATCTAGCTTTGCTTATGGTTACTACGGACATGGCGGCTTTTACGGCCCGCGCATCGGTGTGACCATCGGCGGACCGTTGTATTGGGGCCCGCCGCCGGTGTACTACGCGCCGCCACCTGTGTATTACGCACCACCGCCAGTCTATGTGCAGCCGGAGCCGCAAGCCTACATAGAAAAAGCGCCAAACTACGCCTATTACTGCCCCAGCCCGGCTGGCTATTATCCGCAGATTCCGCGCTGCCCTAAAGGATGGATGAAAGTATTGCCGGATCAAGCTCAACCTCAATAAGGCGGTATCACGATGAACACAACAACTAAAGTATTCGCGGTGTCGATGGCCGTTCTGCTGTCAGGTTGCGTCACCGCACCGACAGGCCCCAACGTGATGGCGCTGCCCGGCGCAGGTAAAAGCTACGACCAGTTCCGCAACGATGAAAATGTTTGCCGCAGCGAAGCCCAGAACAGAATAGGACCGTATGCGCCGCAGGCAGCCGCGAATAATGCGGCTGGCACAGCGGCAGCCGGCACCTTGATTGGCGCGGCAGCTGGCGCCTTGATCGGTGCCGCAACCGGGCGCGCCGGCGCCGGCGCTGCAATCGGCGGCGGCGTAGGCTTGATGGCGGGTAGTTCGGTTGCAGGCGACTCGGCTAACCGCAGCAGCTACGGCATGCAACGCGAGTACAACAACGTGTACACCCAATGCATGTACGCCAAGGGCAACCAGGTTCCGGTCTCCGGCGGCTACGCCAACAGCCGTCGCCAGTATGCCCCGCCGCAATATGCTCCTCCCCCTCAATATTCAACGCCGCCGGACTACTATCCTCCGCAACGCGGCAATTATGGTCCGCCGCCAGACTACACTCCTTATTGATCGAAATTGCGAAGTTGATCAGACCACCAAAAAGACATGCTCAGACATGTCTTTTTTTTGGAGTGAACTGATACTCCCGCCACCTGGCCTGAAAGTAACAACCTCATATCTCCCTGAAACAAGGCGCTTTTGCAGCCGCTTCCAGTCGTGCCTCACGTTACAATATTATCAATAACATGTTGCCGTTTTTTCATGACGCTATTCAGGGCTGGTTGACCTGACCCGGTAGAGCGGACCCGTTTCAATCCCAAGGAGATAGAGGATGAGTTTCATCGTTGTCATTCTGGCTTTGCTGTTCCTGATGTTTGTCGCCTATCGCGGCTACAGCGTCATTCTGTTTGCACCGGTAGCCGCGCTCGGCGCGGTGTTGCTGACCGACCCGAGCATGGTGGCGCCGATGTTCACCAGCGTCTTCATGGAAAAAATGGTCGGCTTTGTCAAACTCTACTTCCCCGTCTTTCTGCTGGGTGCGGTATTCGGCAAGGTGATCGAACTCTCCGGATTTTCCAAATCCATCGTCTCCAGCGTCATCAGGATCGTCGGCCGCCAGCGCGCGATGCTCTCGATCGTGATGGTGTGCGGATTATTGACTTACGGCGGCGTATCGCTGTTTGTCGTGGTGTTTGCGGTCTATCCGTTTGCAGCAGAGATGTTCCGCCAGGGAGGCATTCCGAAACGCCTGATCCCCGGCACGATCGCACTCGGCGCCTTCACCTTCACCATGGATTCACTGCCCGGCACGCCGCAGATCCAGAACATCATCCCCACCACTTTCTTTAACACCACCACTTGGGCAGCACCCTGGCTTGGCGTGACCGGTGCAGCCTTCATTCTGGTCACCGGCCTGCTCTATCTGGAATGGTGCCGCCGCAAGGCCGCCGCCAGCGGCGAGGGCTACGGCACCGAGTTGCTGAACGAACCTGAACCGGTCGCCGACGGCAAGTTGCCGCATCCTCTCATCGCCCTGCTGCCGCTGGTTCTGGTGGGCGTCATGAATAAATTATTCACCAGCTGGATCCCGACGTTCTACGGCTCCAGCCACGAAATGACGCTGGCCGGCGCGAGCAAACCGATCACCACCCAAGTCTCCGGCGTAGTAGCGATCTGGGCGGTGGAAGCTGCCCTGCTGATCGGTATTTTTTCAGTGCTGCTATTTGCATTCAACACCGTCAAGGCAAAATTTGCCGAAGGCAGCAAAGCGGCGGTCAGCGGCGCCTTGCTGGCATCGATGAACACCGCTTCGGAATATGGCTTCGGCGCCGTAATCGCCGGCTTACCAGGCTTCCTGGTCATCGCCAACGCTCTCAAGAGCATCCCCAACCCACTGGTCAACGAAGCCGTCACCGTCACCACTTTAGCCGGCGTCACCGGCTCCGCCTCCGGCGGCCTCAGCATTGCGTTAGCAGCGATGTCGCACACTTTCATAGAAAACGCCCAAGCAGCCGGCATCCCGATGGAAGTGCTACACCGTGTCGCCGCCATGGCCAGCGGCGGCATGGACACCCTGCCGCACAATGGTGCGGTGATTACCCTGCTGGCAGTAACCGGACTCTCGCATCGCCAATCCTACAAGGATATTTTTGTAGTGACAATGATCAAGACCGCCGCTGTGTTTGTCGTAATTGGCGCCTACTATCTGACAGGTATCGTATAGAAAAAGCACAGCAACGCAATTGAGGTCGTCCAGGCTTTTGAAGTTGCCGTTGCTTTTGAAGTTGCCGTTGCTTTTGAAGTTGCCGTTGCTTTTGAAGTTGCCGTTGCTTTTGAAGTTGCCGTTGCTTTTGAAGTGCCCCGCATTGAGAACTTGCCAAAAGAGGCGGGTGCCGGTCGGGAATTGTGAGACACATGTCTGAGCGCAGCGAGTTTGTGTCTCACCCGACTGGCACGCGCCTCTTTTGGGGACCTGACCGCAGGGAAGGCAAGGGCTTTGCGGTCGCCTTCTTTTTGGTTACTTTTCTTGCGCCCGGCCAGGGGGCGAAGCAAGAAAAAGTGACTAGCTGCCGGGCTACCCCCGGCTTGCATCCACGGAGTAGCAAATTCTTTATTTACTAACGCAAGCACTCTGTGGCCCGTTAAAAGGGGTCAGAGTAATTTTCGCAAAGAGCGCGAAAAAAAACTCCGACCCCATTTAACTCGTGCTTGCGATTGCCGGCTGCAAAAGGTCAGCTCAATGCCGGCAACCGCAAAGTAGCCTCCAACCCACCCGCAGGATGATTCCTCAACTGCAAACTAGCCCGATGATTCTCAGCGATATTGCGCGCAATCGTCAGCCCAAGTCCAGTCCCCCCCGTATCCCGCGAACGCGAAGTCTCCAGCCGGAAAAACGGATCAAACACCGTCTCCAGCAACTCCGCAGGAATTCCCACGCCGCCATCGCGAATCCGGATCACAATATCGCTACCCTCGCGCTCCAATTGCAAACGCGCATAGCGTCCATATTTCGTCGCATTATCAACTAGGTTGATCAGGCAACGCCGCAAAGCGTTAGGCTGCGCCACGATCGAAGCACGGGTGCGCCCTTCCAGCGTGACGTCCTGCCGCGCATCAGCCGCATCGGCGCAAACACTGTCCAGCAAGGAATCGATATCCAGCTTCTGCATCGGTTCCGCCGAATCCATGCTACGCGCCAGGTCCAGTCCTTCACGCACCATGCTTTGCATGACCGCCAGGTCTTCCAGCAGTTTATGCCGCAACTCACCATCGCCGACTTTTTCCAGACGCAGGCGCAATCTGGTCAACGGCGTTTGCAAATCATGAGTGATCGCGGCCAGCATATGGGTCCGATGCTGGATCTGCCGTTTGATGCGCGCTTGCATGGCGTTGAAGGCGGTGGCGGCCTGCCGCACTTCGGTCGGGCCGCTTTCATCCAGCGGCGGACGGTCAATGTCGCTGCCGAGTTCGCCGGCGGCATTTGCCAGCAACTGGATCGGCCGCGCCGTCATCTTCGCCACGATAAACGCCAGCACCGCGATCAACAGCATGAACATGGCAAAATACAGTGAAGGAAAAGGCATGCCGGGCGGTCTACCGCCAGGCGCGCCAGGCTCGCGCATGACGCGCAATTTGATCTTCAGGAGGGCGCCGTCTTTCAGGCTGACATATACCGCCTGGCATTCATCGAAATGCCTGGGATCGGGACCTCTGCGCTCACGCAGTTTGCAGTCCTTCTGCTTGGTGACTGTCACATAGCGATCATTGCCCAGCTTGGATTTGATCGCTGCCGCCAACGACGGATTGTCGTCGGCGGTTGGCGCTGCCTCCTGGACGAGATATGATTCTAGACCGAATTTCTCGCTGGTTTGCAGCACAATCGAGCGTGTATCAGGACCGACATTGTCGATCGAAATGACAGTCTGTTCGATGCGATCGGCAATTCGCGATTCGTACCACTCCTTGAAATTCTTGCGTCGCTCGCTATCCGCCAGCCAGCCTGTACTGCCGACCGCAACCAGAATCCCGGCCAGCAGAATCAGGAATACCCGGTTCGCAACCGAACCAAAAAAATTTCTCACGGACAGCATTCCTTTTCTACTGCACAGCCGGCGTCATTGAATAACGCTGTCGCATCATGACTCCACTGTCACCGCAGTAGCCAGCACGTAGCCTTCGTTTCGCACGGTCTTGATAATCACCGGCGTGCGGGCGTCGTCGCCCAGTTTCTGGCGCAGACGGCTGATCTGGATATCCACCGAACGGTCGAAAGGATCGGATTCACGGCCTTGCGTCAGCTCCAGCAGCTGATCGCGGTTCAGCACACGGTTCGGATGATCCAGGAACACCTTGAGAATGCGATATTCGGCGCCCGACAAGGCCACCACCAGGCCATCGCTGTTAACCAGATGACGCGCGATCAGATCCAGGGTCCAGTGACCAAACTGGATTTGCTGAGCCTCCGGCGACGCCATGTTCGGCGGCAAAGCCTGGGTGCGGCGCAACACGCTGCGGATGCGGGCGAACAGTTCACGCGGCTCGAACGGTTTCGATAAATAATCGTCGGCACCCATTTCCAGACCCAGAATGCGGTCCAGCGGCTCGCCGCGAGCGGTCAGCATGATCACCGGGATATTCGAGTCGGCGCGCAAGTTGCGGCACAGTGTCAGACCGTCTTCGCCCGGCAAGGTCAGATCCAGCACAACCAGGTCGACCCGGGTTTCCGACAGCACTTTGCGCATGTCGCTGCCGTTGGTCGCCATCAGGGTGCGGAAGCCGTTGGCATCCAGGTATTCGGCCAGCAAAGTCCGGATTTCGTGGTCGTCGTCGACCACCAATATATGAGCAGCGGTTTCCATATGCTTGATTATCCTAGGTGCTGCAGTGAGACCGGGGTACGGTCAATCCAAAAAACAAGGTGAAAAATAAGGCTGAAAAATAAAGCTATTTATGCCAGCAATAACAAACAATCACGAAGTATACAAAGCTAACTATATCTGATGTACGCCGGCAACGAGTATTTGTCGTTTTCAGGATTATGGCAAGCTGGCGCAAGAAATACGATAGTAATTTGTATATTGGCATATCTGCCATGGCCGTCGACACTTTGCGATACAAAGCAAACTTGATGCCATACACGTGGATACAAAGCCCCTCCTCTATGAAAAACCGGCGATACACCAGCGCGTTCCAATGCGAACTGTGCAGATGGCACTCACATTCATAGAAGGACTCATCATGTTCAAGCTTCGCAAACAACTACTGATCGGCGTGACTGCACTGAGCATTGCAGCCGTAGGCCTGACGGCCTACGCCCAGACGGATGGCGCAAAAAAGGGCCCGCCGACACCGGAACAACAAGCCAAATTTGCCGACCACATGGCAAAAATGCAGGCCAAATGGCATGACGACCTGAAGATCACCGCAGCGCAGGAGCCGGCCTGGCAGACCTTCATCGGTAAAATCAAGCCGGTCAAGCCAGCCGTACCGCCACAACGCCCAAGCAAGGAAGACTGGGCCAAGCTAACCGCCCCTGAACGTCTGGATCATCAAATGGAATTCTTGAAACGGGCAGAAACCCGCCTGGCTGAACATACTGCCGCAGTCAAGGAGTTCTATGCGGTGCTGACGCCGGTACAGCAAAAAGTCTTCGACGAGCACTTCAAACGCCTGGAACAGCATCGCTTCGGCCATCGCGGCTTTCACCGCGGCGGTCCTGATGGCGGCCCTGACGGCCGTCCGTAACGAAAACCCGGCGCCAGATCCATCCTGGCCCGACTTTTCCGGGCAAATGACGAAGCCCCGGCAGTTGTGCTGATTAAACTTTAGCAAGCCATAGCCAGCGCACTTTCGAGGTTTCATGATTTGCCTGGCGCCCTGCCTCAGGGCCCCATCCCAATTGCTGTCCACCACGCTTGCGGCTACACTGCCCAGCACGCACCTTTCATAAAATTGAAACAATTTCTAATAAATACACACGCCCGTAAAATTTACTCGCTAAACTCATGTAATTAAATTTCATAATCCGCCGAGCGCCAGTTCCGGCGGATATCAGCATTGCATCTGACCACACTCTGACTGACCTCCTGCCTGCGATGACTACTACACCGACTCCAAAAATCGACCAACCCAGCCAGCCGCAAAGCCGGCCCGTTCCACTCCCGAACAAGCATCAAGGCGGGTTCCAGCGCGGCTGGCTGTGGCTGATTGCAGTTGTTGTACTGGCGGCGGCCGCTTACCTGATCTGGGGCAGGAATCATCAGCCCGCAGATGCTGCGGGAGCAGCAAGCGGACAAGGATCAAAGGGCGGCGCAGGCGGCAAAGGCAGCAAGCGCGGTGCTTTCGCCGGCGCAGGCGGGCCGTTGCCGGTTGGGGTCGCGGTAGCCAAAACGGGCGATATCAATATCTATATCTCGGGCCTGGGCAGCGTCACTCCCGAAGCCACGGCGACAGTCAAAAGCCGGGTCAACGGACAGTTGATGAAATTGCACTTCAAAGAAGGACAGATCGTCAAGGAAGGCGCTTTGCTGGCGGAACTCGATCCGCGCCCTTACCAGGTAGCCGTGACGCAAGCCGAAGGTCAGCTGGCCAAAGACACTGCTCTGCTGAAGGCTGCTCAAATCGATTTGCAACGCTACCGCACATTGCTGGCGCAGGATTCCATCGCCAGCCAGCAGGTCGATACCCAGGCCGCGCTGGTCAAACAATATGAAGGTACCGTCAAGTCGGACCAGGGCTCACTCGACAGCGCCCGCCTGCAATTGACCTATTCGCGTATTACCGCCCCTATCAGCGGCCGCCTCGGCTTGCGCCAGGTCGATCTCGGCAATATAGTCCAGAGCAGCGACGCCAACGGCATCGTCGTGATCACCCAGCTGCAGCCGATTACCACCGTATTCAGCATCCCTGAAGATAATATTCCCGGCGTCATGAAGCAAATCCAGGCTGGCAAGAAGTTGCCAACCGACGTTTGGGACCGCGACCAGAAAAACAAGCTCGACAGCGGCAACTTGCTGACCATCGACAACCAGGTCGACAGCACTACCGGTACGGTGAAACTGAAGGCGGAAACTCCCAATGCCAATTACGCCTTGTTCCCGAGTCAATTTGTAAATGCCCGCATGCTGCTCGATACGCGCCACGATGCAATCGTGATCCCTAACGCGGCCATCCAGCGCGGCGCCAAGGGCACTTTCGTCTATGTGGTAAAACCGGACCACACCGTCGCCATCCGCCAGGTAACGGCTGGCCCGACCGAGGGTGAATCGACCGCCATCGAACAAGGCATCGCCACCGGCGAAACGGTCGTCGTCGACGGCATCGACAAACTGAAGGAAGGCGCAAAAGTGGAACCTGTGGCGCGCGGCGGCGCGGCGGCGACTACAAGCGCAGCAGCCTCGTCCGACGCCAGCAGCGCCAGCGCCCATCAAGGCGGCCACCGTCACCGCCAGGATTCCAGCGGCAGTACTGCCGCCGCCAGCGGAGCCCCAACTGCGCCGGCACCCGCCGCCAATAAAAGCGCCAGCCAATAACCGGTTGTAAAGAACGCATGAATCCTTCACGCCAGTTTATTCTCCGGCCGGTCGCCACATCCCTGTTGATGCTGGCGATTTTCCTGGCCGGTATCGTCGCCTACAAGCAGCTACCGCTTTCGGCGCTGCCGGAAGTCGACTATCCAACCATCCAGGTGGTAACGCTCTACCCTGGCGCCAGCCCGGACGTCATGACTTCGTCGGTGACGGCGCCGCTGGAGCGGCAATTCGGCCAGATGCCGGGCCTCAACCAGATGTCGTCGACCAGTTCGGGCGGCGCTTCGGTCATCACGCTGCAATTCAGCCTGGACCTGAGCCTCGATATCGCCGAACAGGAAGTCCAGGCCGCGATTAACGCCGGCAGTAACCTGTTGCCGGCCGATCTGCCGACGCCGCCGATCTATAACAAGGTCAATCCGGCCGATACGCCGATCCTGTCGCTGTCGATTACGTCCAAGACCCTGCCGCTGCCGAAGGTGCAGGATCTGATCGATACCCGTCTGGCGCAAAAAATTTCGCAAGTGCCGGGCGTCGGCCTGGTCAGTTTGTCCGGCGGCCAGCGGCCAGCTGTGCGGCTGCAACTGAATCCGCGCGCGATCGCCGCGCTTGGGATGAATCTTGACGATGTCCGTACCGCCATCGGCAACGCCAACGTCAATCAGGCCAAGGGCAGTTTCGACGGACCGTCGCGCGCCTCGACCATCGACGCCAACGACCAGCTACGTTCGGCCGACGAATACCGTAACCTGATCATCGCCTACAAGAGCGGCGCGCCGATCCGCATCTCGGATATCGCCGACGTAGTCGACGATGCGGAAAACGTGCGGCTGGCGGCCTGGGCCAACCAGTCGCCGGCAATCATCCTGAATATCCAGCGACAACCGGGCGCCAACGTCATCGGCGTGGTCGACAGCATCAAGAAGATCCTGCCGCAGCTGCAAGATACCCTGCCCGGCGCCATCGATGTCCAGATCCTGACCGACCGCACCACCACCATCCGCGCCTCGGTGTCGGACGTGCAATTCGAGCTGCTGCTGTCGATCGCCCTGGTGGTGATGGTGATCTTCCTGTTCCTGCGCAGCGTACCTGCCACCATCATCCCCAGCGTTGCGGTGCCGCTGTCGCTGATCGGTACTTTCGGCATCATGTACATGACCGGATTCTCGGTCAACAACCTGACGCTCATGGCGCTCACCATCGCCACCGGCTTCGTGGTCGACGATGCGATCGTGATGATCGAAAATATCTCGCGCTATATCGAAGAAGGCATGAAGCCCCTGCAGGCCGCCCTGAAAGGCGCTGAACAGATCGGCTTCACCATCATTTCTCTGACATTTTCGCTGATTGCGGTGTTGATTCCATTGCTGTTCATGGGTGACGTCGTGGGCCGCTTGTTCCGTGAATTCGCCATCACGCTGGCGGTAGCGATCTTGATCTCCGCCGTGATTTCG
The DNA here is from genome assembly GCF_000786695.1 of Collimonas arenae. Lineage (NCBI taxonomy): Bacteria > Pseudomonadati > Pseudomonadota > Betaproteobacteria > Burkholderiales > Oxalobacteraceae > Collimonas > Collimonas arenae. The sequence goes on from NZ_CP009962.1 coordinate 4,099,165, forward strand.
CTGACGCTGACACCGATGATGTGCGCCAAACTGCTGCATCATATCCCCGACGAAAAGCAGGGCTGGTTCTACCGCAAGAGTGGCGAATTTCTCGACCGCATCATTGCCCGCTACGGTGTAGCTCTGGAATGGGTGCTGCGGCATCAGTTCTCGACCCTGATCGTAGCCATCGGCACGCTGGTGCTGACCGCAGTGCTGTATATATTCATTCCGAAAGGCTTTTTCCCGGTACAAGATACCGGCGTCATCCAGGGCATCTCCGAAGCGGACCAGTCAGTGTCCTTTTCTGCCATGGCTACACGGCAGCAGGCGTTGGCGGCGGTGGTGCTGAAAGATCCCGCTGTCGAAAGCCTGTCTTCCTTCATCGGCGTCGACGGCACCAACGCCACTCTCAACAGCGGCCGCATGCTAATCAACCTGAAGCCGCGCGATGAGCGCAACATGAGCGCCAGCGACATTATCCGTCGCCTGCAGCCGGAGCTGGACCGCCAAGTCGGCGGCATCACCTTGTACATGCAGCCGGTGCAGGACTTGACGATTGAAGACAGCGTCAGCCGTACCCAATACCAGTTCAGCATCCAGGATTCCAATGCCGATGAACTGAGCATCTGGGTGCCCAAGCTGATCGATCGCTTGCGCCAGATTCCGGAACTGGCGGATATTGCCAGCAACCAGCAAGATCTTGGCCTGCAAGCCTATATCGCGATTGACCGCGATGCGGCGTCTCGCCTCGGCATCACCACTGCGGCAATCGACAATGCTTTATACAATGCCTTCGGCCAGCGTCTGATCTCCACCATCTATACCCAGTCGAACCAGTACCGGGTGGTGATGGAAGTCAAACCGGAATTCCAGAAAGGCCCGGCGGCGCTGAACAGCATTTACCTGGTCGCCGGCAATGGCAACCAGGTGCCGCTGTCGAGCATCGCCACCATTGAGGAGCGTACTTCGCCATTGGTGGTGAACCATATCGGCCAGTTCCCTGCCACCACGATTTCCTTCAACCTGGCGGCCGGCGCATCGCTCGGCAACGCGGTCAAGGCGATCCATGCGGCGGAACAGGATATCGGCCTGCCGGCCAGCATCCAGACCAGCTTCCAGGGCGCCGCGCTGGCGTTCCAGGCTTCGCTCAGCAATACCCTGCTGCTGATCCTGGCGGCGATCATCACCATGTACATCGTGCTCGGCGTGCTGTACGAAAGCTATATCCACCCGATCACCATCCTGTCGACCTTGCCGTCGGCCGGGGTCGGCGCCCTGCTGTCTCTGATGATCGCCGGTAGCGATCTTGGCATCATCGGCATTATCGGGATCATCCTGCTGATCGGTATCGTCAAGAAAAACGCCATCATGATGATCGACTTTGCGCTGGATGCCGAGCGCAACGAGGGCAAGAGCCCGCGTGACGCCATCTACCAGGCTTGCCTATTGCGTTTCCGCCCGATCCTGATGACCACCATGGCGGCCTTGCTGGGCGCGTTGCCTTTGATGCTGGGTAGCGGCGTCGGCTCCGAGCTGCGGCAGCCGCTGGGGATTACCATGGTCGGCGGTTTGCTGGTTTCGCAAGTGCTGACGCTGTTCACGACACCGGTCATCTATCTGGCGTTCGACAACCTGGCGCGCCGCGTGCGGGAACGCTTCGGCGACAAGGACGCCGATAGCGACGAGGGCGATGATAGCCAGCATGGCGACGCTAGCGCGGAGCCGGTTAAGCCGTGATGACAGCATGAATATATCGCGTCCCTTTATTGAACGGCCGATCGCCACGACGCTGCTGACCATCGGCGTGGCGCTGGCCGGCATGGTGGCATTCAGGCTGTTGCCGGTATCTCCCCTGCCGCAGGTCGATTTCCCGACCATCTCGATTTCTGCCGGCTTGCCCGGCGCCAGCCCGGAAACCATGGCCGCCACCGTTGCGACGCCGCTGGAGAGGGCGCTCGGATCGATTGCCGGGGTTACCGAAATGACCTCGTCGAGTTCGCTCAGTTCGACACGCATCACCATGCAGTTCGACCTCAGCCGCGACATCGACGGCGCCGCCCGTGACGTTCAGGCTGCACTCAACGCCGCGCGCAACCTGCTGCCGACAGGTTTGCCTAGCAATCCTTCCTATCGCAAGGTGAATCCGGCCGATGCGCCGATCATGATCCTGTCGCTGACCTCTGACAGCATGACGCAAGGCCAGATGTACGACGCCGCCGATACCATCCTGGCGCAAAAGCTGTCGCAGGTAACCGGCGTCGGCCAGGTCAGCGTCGGCGGCAGTTCGCAGCCGGCGGTGCGGGTCGAGTTGAATCCGACCGCGCTCAATAAATATGGCATCGGCAGCGCGGATGTGCGTACCGCGATTGCCGCAACCAACGCCAACCGCCCCAAAGGCGTGCTGGAAGACGGCGACAAGAACTGGCAAATCTACGCCAACGACCAGGCCAAGACTGCCGCCGAATACATGCCGCTGATCGTCGCCTACCGCAACGGCGCGGCCGTCAGAGTCAGCGATGTCGCCACGGTGATCGATTCGGTGGCCAATGTCCGTAACGCCGGTTCGGCCAACGGCAAGCCGTCCGTGCTGGTGATCCTGAATCGCCAGCCGGGGGCCAACATCATCGAAACCGTCGACGATGTGCGTGCCCTGCTGCCGCAGTTACGCGCCTCGATTCCAGCCGCCATCAATCTCGACGTCGTGCTGGACCGAACGCCTACCATTCGCGCATCCTTGCAGGATACCGAAAAGACGTTGCTGATGTCGATCGGGCTCGTGATCATGGTGGTGTTCCTGTTCCTGCGTAACGGCCGCGCCACCTTCATTCCCGCGGTGGCAGTGCCGGTATCCCTGATCGGCACTTTCGGCGTCATGTACCTGCTCGGCTACAGCCTCGACAACCTGTCCCTGATGGCGCTGACGATCGCCACCGGTTTCGTGGTGGACGATGCAATCGTGGTGCTGGAAAATGTCTCCCGCCATATTGAAGCCGGTAAAAAGCCGTTTGCCGCCGCCATGCTTGGTGCCCGGGAAGTCGGTTTTACGGTGCTATCGATGAGTATCTCGCTGATCGCGGTGTTCATTCCTATTCTCTTGATGGGTGGAATTGTGGGGCGCTTGTTCCGCGAATTTGCGGTCACCTTGTCGGTAGCGATCCTGGTCTCGCTGCTGGTGTCGCTGACCACCACGCCAATGATGTGCGCGCGCCTGCTGAAACATGAACCGCACCGCAAACAGGGACGGTTCTTCAATGCCACCGAACGCGCCTTCGACGCCATGCTCCGCGGTTATGAACGATCGCTGGCGTGGGCGCTGCGTTTTTCGCCACTGATGATGCTCATTTTGTTTGGCACCATCGTACTGAATATCTATCTTTACACAGTCATTCCCAAAGGATTTTTCCCACAGCAGGATACCGGCCTGGTGATAGGCGGCATCCAAGGCGACCAGTCGATTTCGTTCCAGTCGATGAAGGTCAAGTTGAATGAATTTGTCGATATCGTCCGCAAGGATCCAGATGTGCAGAGCGTGATCGCTTTCACCGGCGGCGGCCAGAGCAATCGCGGCAACATGTTCATCACGCTCAAGCCGCTGACGCAACGCAAGCTTACCGCCGACAAGGTCATCGCTCGCCTGCGCGGCAAACTCAGCCATGTGCCCGGCGCCAACCTGTTCATGCAATCGGTACAGGATATCCGGGTCGGCGGCCGTTCCAGCGACGCCCAGTACCAGTACACCTTGCAAGCCGACGACCTCAACGAATTGCGGACCTGGGAACCGAAAATTCGCGATGCCATGACCGCCTTGCCACAGCTGGCTGACGTCAATACCGACCAGCAAGACAAAGGCTTGCAAACCACGCTTACCATTGATCGTGAAACGGCGATCCGTAGCGGCGTCACACCGCAACTGATCGACTCCACCCTGAACGATTTGTTTGGCCAGCGCCAGGTATCGACCATCTACAGCGGCATGAACCAGTATCACGTAGTGATGGAAGCGGCGCCGCAGTACTGGCAAAGCTCGCAAATCCTGCATGACACTTACGTCAGCATCCCTGCCAGTACGGCCAATCTGTCGCCCACCACTTCGGCGCTGGGCACACCGCCGGCCCTGACCGCCGGCGGCAAGCTGGCTTCCAATTCCTCGCTGGCGCTGACTTTGTCGACCTCTGCCGAGCAGCAGATGCCGCTGGCGGCGTTTTCCAGCTTCCAGCCAACCAGCACCTCGCTTGCAGTCAATCACCAGAGCCAGTTCATCGCCTCTACCATTTCCTTCAATCTGCCGCCTGGCGTGTCGCTGTCTGAAGCAACGCTGGCGATCAACGACACAATGGCGCGGATCGGTGTCCCGACCTCGGTGCACGGCAGTTTCCAGGGTACCGCCAACGTATTCCAGTCATCTCTGAACAGCCAGCCGGTGCTGATCCTGACGGCGCTGCTGGCGGTGTATATCGTTCTCGGCGTCTTGTATGAAAGCTATGTCCATCCGATCACGATTATCTCGACCCTGCCTTCGGCCGGCGTCGGCGCCCTGCTGGCGCTACTGGCGACCGGCACCGATTTCAGCCTGATTGCCTTGATCGGTGTGATCCTGCTGATCGGTATCGTCAAAAAGAACGCCATCATGATGATCGACTTTGCGCTGCATGTAGAACGTGAACAGGGGTTATCGCCGCGCGATTCGATTTTCGAAGCCTGCAAACTGCGCTTCCGGCCGATCATGATGACCACCATGGCGGCCATGCTGGGTGCATTGCCGCTGGCGCTGGGCGCAGGCAACGGCGCCGAACTGCGGCGGCCGCTGGGTATCGCGATCGTCGGCGGCCTGATCATGAGCCAGTTGCTGACCTTGTACACGACCCCAGTGGTATATCTGTACATGGATCGCTTCCGCCTGTGGAGCAAAGATAAATGGGAGCGGCGCGGCGGCAGGCCGGCGCCGGACGTCGCTGAAGCGGTGTAAGCCAAAGACACGACAAGACAATCAATGGATCTGACATGAATCACTCGCATACCCACACGCACATGCAAGCACCCAAGCATAAAACCCTGTTGGCGGCGGCCGCCGCGGCGCTGTTGTTAAGCGCCTGCGCAGTCGGGCCGGACTATATCCGTCCGGCCACCGTTGCTCCGATCGCGTTCAAGGAAAACAAGGATTGGAAGACCGCCACGCCGAAAGACCAGGAACTGCATGGAAAATGGTGGGAAATCTATCAGGATCCGCAGCTCAACGCCTTGGTGGAACAGGTCAACATATCCAATCAGAACCTGGCGCAGTCGGAAGCCCAATTCCGCCAGGCGGCAGCCCTGGTCCAGTCGGCCAGAGCAGCTTACCTGCCGACGGTATCGGCCAGCGTTTCCGCCACCCGTTCAGGTGGCAGCCGCAACAGTGCCGGCAGTACAACAGGTAGCAGCAGCTCTGTAGGGAACAGTTTCTCGCTCGGCCCGAGCGTCAGTTGGGAACCCGATCTGTGGGGTCGCATCAGCCGTACTGTGGAAGCCAACCAGGCGTCGGCGCAAGCCAGCGCGGCCGATTTGCAAGTGGCCAGGCTCAGCGCCCAATCCACACTGGCGCAAGACTACCTGCAGCTACGGGTACTGGACTTGCAACAGACTTTGCTCAACGATACGGTGGAGGCCTATCAGAAATCGCTGCAACTTGCCCAGAACCAGTATGCGGTTGGCGTTGCCGCGCAATCCGATGTCATCCAGGCGCAAACCCAGCTCAAAGGTGCGCAGGCCCAAGCCTTGGACAACGGTGTGTTGCGAGCGCAACTGGAACACGCCATCGCGTTGCTGACCGGCCAGCCGGCCTCTACGTTCTCGATTACGCCAGCGCCGCTGATCGCAGTGCTACCGGATATCCCGGTCGGCGTGCCGTCGACGCTACTGGAACGGCGGCCAGATGTCAGTGCAGCCGAGCGCCAGGCAGCCGCAGCAAATGCTCAAATCGGCGTTGCCAAGGCAGCGTATTTTCCCAACCTGACCCTGGCAGCGTCCGGCGGCTTTCAAAGCAGCAGTTTCGCCAACTGGCTGACAGTACCCAACCGCATCTGGTCGCTCGGACCGACACTTGCGGCCACGCTGTTTGACGGCGGTGCGCGACGCGCTCAAAGCGATCAGGCGATTGCTGCCTACGACGCCAATGTCGCGGCATACAGGCAAGCGGTGCTGACCAGCTTTCAGGAAGTTGAAGATAACCTGGCGGCATTGCGGATTCTGGAGCAAGAGGCTGCTGTGCAAGGCGAGACTGTAAAATTCGCCCATCACGCCGCCGAACTGATCCTGAACCAGTACAAGGCTGGTACCGTCAGCTACAGCAATGTCGTGACAGCGCAGGCGACTGCGTTTAACGCAGACCTGTCGGCGTTGAATATTCAAAACCGGCGCTTTGCCGCCAGCGTACAGCTGATCAAGGCGCTCGGCGGCGGTTGGGACCAGGCTGAACTGCCTAACAACGCCACACTCAACGATCGCGATGCCAGCAGCGCTGCCAAGGCGACGGTAAAGCAGTAGACGGTGCAGCTCAGTCTATCAAACTGGTAAAAGCGATATAGCACACGGGAGAAAAAAAATGAACTTCGGCTCAAGCTGGCAGCTATTTGCTCTTGGCTCTGCATTTTTCGCCGGTCTGACGGCAATCTTCGGCAAGTTCGGCGTGACCGGCATGAATTCGAACTTCGCCACCTTCATTCGCACCGTGATCATCCTGTTCGTGATCGCCGGCATCGTCACCTTGCGTGACGAATGGCAGAAGCCGACGCTGGTCGGTGCTTCCAACTGGCTGTTCCTGGTCTTGTCGGCTATCGCTACCGGCCTGTCCTGGCTGTGCTATTACCACGCATTGCAAATCGGCCCCATTTCAAAGGTGGCGCCGATCGACAAACTGAGCGTCGCCTTTGCCATCGTGCTCGGCCTGTTGTTCGCCGGTGAGCAGCTGACCTGGCCAGTAGCCATAGGCGGCTCGCTGATCGTCGCCGGCTCGGTGGTGATTATCGCTTTTTAACTGCGTTTTAACTGCGTGTTAATCGCTTGTTAATTGCGTTTTAGCGCAATCCGGGATCCACACCGATTCCGGTTCATAGCGTCACCAGCATCGTTCCACGCAGCGCATTGCACACCATGATCTGTTCTGCTGCCAGCAGATCCTCTTTACTCAGCTGCCGCTCCTGAGCATTCCACAGTGGATCGTTCAATACAACGCTGCGCATCACGCCAGGCAACGCACCTGATGTCAGCGGCGGCGTGTACCAGCGCCCATCGAGTTTAAGAAACACGCTGCTACGGCCGCCTTCGGTCAGCTCGCCTTCCTGATTGAAAAACAGCATATCGAAGGCCCCCTGCCGTTGCGCGGATTGCCAGGCTTGATCGTAACTCTGGCGCACGGTAGTTTTGTGCCTCAAGAACAAGTCGTCTTTCTGCGTAGGCGTATCTGCAATCAATAGCCTGACCGGCATATCGAGCTCGGCGAGGCTCGCGCTTTCGACGCCATAATCGCCATTTGCCGACAAGTTCAAGCGTAAGCGGTGGGCACCGGCTGCAAGACTTGCACAGTGCTTCTGCAAAATACGGCGCATCCCTGGCTCGTCACAAGGAATACCAAAGTAGACGGCGGACTCCTGCAAGCGCCGCAGATGTAAATCCAGATGACGGCAACCGTCGACACTGGTCGCATACATGGTTTCAAACAAGGAAAAATCGCCCGACAACCCCGTCAGGAATTTCGCTTTCAATGCACATTCTGCATATTCTTCGGCCGCCACGCTGTCGTGCACAATACCGGCGCCTACACCCATTTCGCCACGCCGGATGGCTGCGCCATGCTGGCCCTGCGGTGCGGGCGGCGCAAGCCACAGCGTGCGGATCGGCACCGACAGGCAGAAATCGCCGAACTGCCGCCCTGCCGGTTCCGCATCGAACCAGCCGATCGCTCCGGTATACAGACCACGCGGATCCGGCTCCAGCTCCTGGATGATTTGCATGGTGCGGTGCTTGGGTGCGCCAGTAATCGAGCCACAAGGATAGAGCGCCTGGATCACGGCACTGAGACTGACATCGTCCCGTACTTGCGCTTGCACCGTGGAAGTCATTTGCAGCACGGTATTGAATTGGGTTACCTCAAACAATTTCGGCACGCGCACCGAACCGGGAACAGCAATGCGTCCCAGATCGTTACGCAGCAAATCCACGATCATCAGGTTTTCCGCCAGGTTCTTCGGATCTGCTGCGAGCGCTTGGGCAGCTGCGCGATCCTGCTGTGCATCGCCGCTGGCGGCGGCGGTGCCCTTCATCGGGCGCGCCGTCAGCAAGCCATCGGCATGCCGCACAAAGAGTTCGGGCGACAGCGACAACACCATCGCGCCGTCAGCCAACTGGATCAAGCCGCCGTAAGGCACCGGCTGCCTGGCCCTGAGTTGCCGGAACAGCGAAACCGGACTGCCGTAGACGTCGAAGCGCAAGCGGTAAGTGTAGTTGACCTGATAGGTATCGCCAGCCTCAATGTAGGCGTGAATTTTTGCGATAGCCTCGGCAAACTGCCCGGCGCTGACATTCGGCTGCAAATTGGCGATACCAGCGCAGCTGCTCGCTTCAGCGTCAGCGGCTTCACGCTGCGCCAGCCAGGCATCCACTTCGGCATCGCTGCATAAGCGACAATCCTTGAACAATAAAATCTGGGCCAGCGGCGGCTGTGATGTTTTTCCCCGCGCTTGTTGCGACGTTTGTTCCGGCTGCTGCAGCGATATCTGCTGCAGCCCAAGTCCCAGCTCATAGGTAAACAAGGTCACTGCGTGCAAGCCATCGCACAACGCCTGCTGCATCTGTTCCATCAGCAAAGGCAACTGGTCCGCTGCAAAACACTGCAGGCTACGGACGTGACCGGTGTAGAGGCGAGAGGAGAGAGAGTTCGCCGCCACGGTGCTGCGGTCGTCCAGCAATGCGAAACATTCGGTCGGTGAGTGAGACGTGTTGATCATGATTTTTGCAAAAAAGCCACAGGCAGCGAATACGACAGCCTGCATGCTACCTGATCGGAAGCCTATTGGTTAAAACGATATAATTATGCTCTTTGTCAGCGCAACCGATAACCTGCGGCTTTTGCTTGCCGTGGCGACATTATTTGCAACACTCACGTCCCCACTCCATGGCTATATCCCGCGTCTTCCTCACCCCGCTGATTGTGGCTTGCGCCCTGTTCATGGAAAACATGGACTCCACCGTGATCGCTACCTCGCTGCCGATGATGGCGCATGACATGGGAGAAAGCCCGATCGCACTCAAGCTGGCGATGACATCGTATCTGGTGAGCCTGGCGGTATTTATCCCGATCAGCGGCTGGATGGCCGACCGTTTCGGCGCACGCACCGTATTCCGCAGCGCCATCGGCGTTTTCATGCTGGGTTCGATCCTGTGCGGCATGTCGAACACGCTGGCAGAATTCGTCGCAGCCCGCTTCCTGCAAGGGATAGGCGGCGCCATGATGGTGCCGGTCGGCCGCCTGGTGATCTTGCGCACCACGTCCAAGGCAGAGCTGGTGCGCGCCCTCAGCTACCTGACCATCCCTGCATTGCTGGGACCTGTCATCGGACCGCCTCTGGGCGGTTTCATCACCACCTATTTCCACTGGCGCTGGATCTTTTTCATCAATGTGCCGATCAGCATTCTCGGCATCTATCTGGCGACACGCTATATCGAAAACCTGCGCAGCGACGATACCGTGCCGCTCGATTTTGTCGGTTTTCTTTTGTCTGCCGTAGGTTGCTCGACATTGATGTTCGGGCTGGCCAGCGCCGGCCGTCATCTGGTCGCCGGCGACGTTTCACTGGTGTGCGTGATTGCCGGCAGCGTGAGCTTGCTGGCCTATGTATGGCACGCATTCCGCACCCCGTATCCACTGATCAACCTGCGGTTGTTGAAGATTCCGACGCTGCGCATGAATGTCTACGGCGGATCGCTGTTCCGTATCGGCGTCGGCGCTTTGCCTTTCCTGCTTCCGCTGTTATTCCAGCTCGGCTTCGGCCTGACGCCGTTCCAATCCGGCTTGCTCACCTGCGCTTCCGCGGCTGGTGCTATCTTCGTCAAAACCATGACCACGAAGGTACTAAGACGGTTCGGCTTCAGGAGTGTGCTGGTGTACAACACCTTACTGGGCGCGTTGTCGATGGCGGCCTTTGGCGTTCTGAAAGCTGACACTTCGCACATCGTCATCATCCTGATGCTGTTGCTGGGCGGTTGCGTGCGGTCAATGCAATTTACCAGTCTGAATGCGATCGCCTACGCAGAAATCGACCAGCAGCAGATGAGCCAGGCTACCAGCCTGACCAGCGTCGCCCAGCAACTGGCGATCGGCCTGGGAGTGACCGTCGGTGGCTATGCGCTGCAGATGTCGAATCAGTTGCAGGGACATGCGACTATCGTCAGCGCAGATTTCTGGCCGGCCTTTTTACTGATTGCGCTGATTGCCATGGCTTCGCTGCCGTTTGCCTTGAAACTGCAGCCAGACGCCGGCGCCGAGATGTCCGGCCGCCGCGCTGGATAAATGCTATACCGCGCTTAATCGAAGCGCAGGTTGTACAACACTTCAAGCCCGTTGATGGTGCCGCCGCGCATGACCATCGACCAGCGCCGCGAGAATTGCCAGGTCAGTTTCAGGATGCTGGCGGCACTGGTCAGGCTCTGTTCGTAGCCGAGATTGATTTTCTCGGTAATCGCCTTACCCAGATTGACTACCTGCTCGTTTTCGATGCCCGAGTCGCTGGAACCGATAGAGAATTCGTCGAACCCGATGCCCTGGGCAATCTTCTTGCCGCCATAATTACCCAGCAAAGCCAGCGCCTGCCCTGCCGCCTGGCGCTGCCCGAGCGCGGCGCTATCGCTGCCGTGGCCGAACATCAGCCAGGAGAGTTTTTCCTCGTCAGCCACATTCGGTTCGGACACCAGCTTGACGCGCAGGTTAGAAGGAGTGCCGGTAATTTCCGCGCCGGCTTCGACTTCCTGGTTGCGCTTCATGGCCAGGATATTGATATTCGGATTGTCGATCGGTCCCTGGAAATTGATCAGCCCGCGTTCGATTGCCAGCTTACGGCCAAACACTTCATAAGTACCGTTAGCGACATGAATCGTGCCGGTAGCACGCAAAGGCTGGTAAGGCTCGCTGCGGACTTGCATGGCGCCACGCAGCAACAGATCGGCGCCGCTGCCGCGGAAGCGGAAATCGTCGCCGAAATCAACTTCCACATTCATTACCGGCGTCGCTCCGCCAGCAGGTTTCTGCGCCGTCTTGGCCAGACGCTCCTGCTCCGTCAGCGGCGTCGCCCGCGCCTTCACATCCTTGCGAACAATCACCACGTCATCGCCCAGCGTCGGCGCACTGCTTTTCGGCAGGTCGAACAAGGCTTTGTCGATCTTGAACTTGCCGTCGACGTGTAATTGTTCCTTCACATTTGCAATCTTGGCCTGACCGGACAGCATCAGCTGGCGGTCCGGGCTGGCGAACAATTGCAAATGATCTGCAATCACGCTCGCGCTGAGGTCGGGATTATCGTGTCCCAGTTCCAGCCGGCCGGTGGCGCGCACGTTGCCGTCGCCGCCATGGAATTCCAGCTGCTGCAAATCGACCACGTTATCCGCCAATTTCAAGCGCGCAGTCCCGTCCTTCAATTGAATTCCCTGATCGAACAAGGTAACGGCAAGCTTGTCGCCGGTGACCATGCCGGACAATTTCGGTTTGCCAAGATCGCCGCTCAGATTCAAATCCATGCCAATGCTTCCGTCCAGCGCCACTTGCGGCCCAATCAGCGCACCAATCGATTTCAACTGCGGCACCCTTAGCGTGCCCTGACCTGATAATGTTGAACTGTCGCCGACGCTCCACACGCCATCGATTTTTTGTAAAGCCAATTGCACCTGGGCCGCCAGCGTACCGATCCTTGAGGCCGCCAGTTGGCTGTCCAGCTTGATACGGTCGGCCTGCAAATCGGCGCGCAATTTCAGTTCAGACAAACCCAGATTGATATCGCCACGTCCCGGATTGACACGTAAGTCGCCACTGCGTCGGGTGATTTGCAGGAAACCGCTCATGCTGTCGGCAAGCGAAAAATCCCAGTTGCTGTCCAATACCAGATCCGTTTTTACGGGTAGTTCCGGGCCGCCAAACTCATGCGCCAGGCTAAAAATTGTCGCCACGTTGAGCGCATTGATGGTGCCCGCAGACTGGATCTTGCCGTGATCGAAACTGAAATTTTTCAGGTCGATCTGCGCGTCCGCCACATTCAAACGGGCAGCGCCGAGAAATACGCGACCCGCTTCCGCAGTAATAGACAAAGGCGCGACCAGGCTGATGCGCGGCGTACCCTGGTTTTGCAATTCGCTGACCTGCCCTTGCCAGCCGTACCCGGCTTTGCTTTCGCTGAGTTTTCCTTGCGCAGCCATGGTCACGTGCAAAGGCTTGCCATGCAACTCGCCGCTGCTTTCCAGTTTCAGGGTGTGCGCGCCGTAGGTACCGGCCAGGTTCAGGTTGAGTTTATCCAGCGCCACATCGGTGCTATGCAAACCGCGTCCATCGATCGTGATTGCCAGGTGATTGCTGCTCGAATCGAGCTTGGCGTTCAGATCTGCTTGCACGTCGGCCTGGCCGGAAAGGCTATCCACCCGATGCTCCCCGAACGCCAGTTTCTCGGCATGATAGGTCGCTTGTACGTTAGGCCTTTGCATTGTGCCACTCAGCTGTCCATCCAGATGCAACGCGCCCGAGATGCCGAATCCCAGCCGTTGCAATTCCGGCGCCTCTACCTTCAGGTTGAGACGGTCGCCGGCGGCGCCGAAGGCGCCTTTGGCTTGCACCTGGTTGCCGGCCACCGACAAGGCCAAGTCACTCGGCAGCAAACGCTTACCTGCCACACTGAGCACGCCGTTGCCGCTCATCGGCAGCTGATCATAGCTACTGTCAAGAATAGCGAACTTGAGCTTCAGCTTGAGCTCCGGCGTCAGGTTGCCGGTGGCGTCGATATCCATGTTGATGTTGGCGGCGACGGCTTTCGCAGGAGATTTTGCTGCAGCAGGCTGTTTGCCGGCGCGCGCCACGTTCTTGGCTGGTGCGCTGCTGTTAATCCACAGGAAGGGATTGAAATCGCGCAGGGTGCCCTTCACTGCATAAGCCATGCCGTCATTGAGTCCGAGGCTGCCACTGGCATCAACCCGGGCGGCGCCGGCAGCCAGCTGCGCTGTTTTGAGAACGATCTGCTTGGCGTCGATCACCGCTTCCAGCTTTGCCTTGTAAGTCGCATCCGCCAGGTTCGCACTGATTTGCTGGTTTTCCGGCGTCAACTTGACGTTCACCGGTCCGCGTAGTTGCGACGGCTTTAACTTGCCATGCAGCGCTTGCAGATCAAGGCCGGCGACATCGAAACTGAATTCGCCGCTATTCTTGTTTTTACCGTCGCTATGGTATTCGCCCTGGCCAGTAATGCTGGCGTCTTTTACCAGCTTCAGTTGCAGCTGAGACAGTCGTTGGGTCTGCGTATCGAGCCGCAATTCTGCGCTGGCGCGGATCAAGGGCAGGCGGTCCCGATCCAAGGCGCCGGCCATCGTATTGACGATATGAATCGGACCACTCACTGCCAAGGTAGACAAATCGACATCGGCAGCGGCACTGGCGCCCGGTGGCGCTATCGGCTTCAACGCTGCCTGTAAACTCAGGTCCGCCTGCGGCGCGCCGCTGCTGAACAGTTTCGGGTTGATGTGTGCGACATTCAATTCAATCTGCTGGAATGGAATCGGTGCAAATGGCGTAACCGCTATCTTGGCGGTGCCGCTCAATTTATCGCCGCGCGCATTGAGGTCGATTCCCAGTGCTGCCAGGCTACCGGACAATGCTGCATCCAGCTGATATTTTTCCGTTTCATCGCCGTGCTGGAACCCTCCGCTGAGCTCCGCACCTCCATTCAATGCAAAGGGAGACGCACCGTTCAGGCTGAGTTTGGCGCTGGCTTTCCCGTAGGGTGTATCCAAGCGCTCCAACACCAGATGATGCTGGAGGCCATCCGACTCTCCATGCAATTGCAGATGGCTCAGTTCGGTAGTAGTCAGGCCTTGGTGCAAGGAAAGCTTATTCAGGGAGATATCGTCGAGCGCCAGTTGCAAGGGAAGCTTCAGGCTGGATGGCATCACCGTTGGCGTTGGCGGCGTCGGTTCCAGGCGGGCATCAACATCGCCAACGTGCAGGTAAGCGACTTGCAGCTTCAATGGCGAAAAGCCCAGCCGCCACTTGGCGTCGACGCGGTCGATCTTGTATTGCTGGGTAGCGTCGCGATACACCAGATTACGCAGCTGCAAGCCATCCGCCAGCGTGCCGCCGGTCAGCTGGCCGGAGAGATTGCCATGTAGCGCCCATGTGCTCAGCTGCCACAGCGCACGTGCGCCGGACTCGGAGCGCACGCCGTAGAACAAGGCTGCGAATAAAAGGAGTAGTAACAACGCCAATGCCGCCAGCGTTCGCCACAGCCAGCGCAACCGGCCGGAAGCACCGCCCCGATTCGGTGGCGGTGCTGCTGGTTCTGTCGAGTTGGCGATAGCTTCGGTCATGCGTTCAATCTTGAAAATGGAAAAAATCAGAAGGCGATACCCAGAGAAATATGCGGCCGGAACTGCTTGGCCTGGATACCGTAGGCAAGATCGACATTGACCGTGCCGACCGGACTACGATAACGCACGCCAGGACCGACTCCGACCTTGATGGTACGGTCCGACCAGTTATCTGTCGCGGTGCCGGCATCGTAAAACAGGGCGCCGCCCCACTGCTCGCTAACCCAGTGTTGGTATTCGGCGCTGGCAGTCGCCAGATATTTGGTTGGATAAATCGTGCCGTTTTGCGAATTGCCGATGCTTTCATAACTATAGCCGCGCACGGATTCATTACCGCCGGCACGGAACAGCAAGGAGGCCGGCACCGCAGCGCTGGAACCTGCGGTAAACACGCCGCCAAGTTCAGTCCGCAAGATCACGACGTCGCGTTTCCCGACCGGGAAAAATTGCTTATAGCGGCCGTCGGCCCGGAAAAAAGTCTGGTCGGTCAGCAGGCCTTTCAAGGCGAAGCCGGTCTGTATCGAAAAAATATGGCCGCTGCGCGGGAAAATCGAATTATCGACATCGCGCCGGACCCAGGCAAAACCTGGCACCAAGGCCTGATGCTGGCCGGGCTGGATCACGGTGTTCGGCGGCAGGACTGCGCCATCGGTCTGCTGCAGGCGGTCGCGGTAGTAATCCAGCGTTAATGCGGTATCGTAGTTTTCCAGTGAGCGCGCGCGCTTCAGGCCTACGCGCATGCTGCGCAGATCGACCCCTTGCAAGGTGGTCCGGTCATAGGAACCATTGACGCCGTTGACAAAGCTGCGGGTATCCGGCGGCATCGACAGGTCCAATGATCCGTATTGCCGCCGCTGCTCGATCTTGGTCTGGGCGTCAAACACCCAGGCTTTACCGAACACGTTATAGTTGGTGTAACGGCCTTGTACTTGCGCGCCGGTATCCGACGCATAGCCAACGCCGGTGCGTATGCGCTGGGTCTGGAACTCTGTGACCTGGACGTTGACCGGTGCTTCCTGGGCATGCATCGGATCATCGTTAATGCTGACAATCACATTGCCGAAGTAAGGCGTGTTCTGGATCTGCCGTTGCAACAGCAGCAAACGTTCGACGCTGTACTCTTCGCCGACCCGCAACGGGTTGACGTTCTCGATGATGCTCGTCGGATAGCGCTTGGTGCCGGTAATATGCAATGGCCCCAGGGTAAAACCCGGGCCGCTGTCGTATTGCACGCTTAGTTGCGCATCGCTGTCTTCCGGCGTCACCCGCGCCTCCGAACTTGCCACCTTGGCCGCCGGATAACGCTTCTTGAGCAATACTTGCAAACCGTCGTCCTTGGCTTTGGCCCAGTCTGCCTGACGGAACGGCTGGCCTGGCTGCAAGCCCCAGTTCTGCTTGATCTGGCTGACGCGCTCCGGGACTTCGGTGGCCGCATTGCCAGTGACATCGATAGTGGCGGCAGAGACCATAGTGCGCTGCTGCGGATCCACTTTTAAATGGATGGTTTTAATTTCGCCCGGATCAACAATCACGGTAGTCTTTGGCGAAAAATAACCCTCCGTCGAAGTCAATTGCGTGACTTGCTCATCCACGGTATCGATCAGGAATTTCAACTGATCCTCACTCAGGTCTTCACGATCTTTATAGCGTGACAAATCCAGATGCTGGTCCAGCAAGGCTTTCAAGTCACCGGGTGCATCGATCTCCACCCGGTAGGCGGCCAAGGCAGCGGGCGCTGCGACGCTGCCTGCAACTAAAAGCAGAGCGAAAATAGCGCTATAGACGGTCGGCATCAAGCGCGTGACGAACCTGCCAACGCAAGGCGTCATGCGTCACAAGCTGCATCTGGCAGCGGCATGGTTTTTGTCTTCGGAAAAAGCAGTAGGAACATAGACACGAACAAGGAAATACGGAAAGTCATTCTAACAAGTATTATTTTTATATTGCAGAAAAGACATTATCCCTTAACCCTTATTGTAGGGGAAACGCTCCGCATATGGTTAGATGTAACATCATTTAACTTCATACTGGCCGAAGACGGCAACCGCAATCGGATGCCGCCGGCAAACAGCTTACTCTGGATAGGTCATTTTCTGCGGCTGCACCCAATCCGCAAACTCTTGCTCGGTCACATAACCGAGCGCCAACGCCGCCTGTTTCAAGGTACTGCCGTCATGATGCGCATGCTTGGCGATTTGCGCCGCGCGGTCGTAACCGATGTGTGGCGCCAACGCAGTTACCAGCATCAGGGAGCGTTCCATCAGCTCGGCGATGCGGTCGCGGTTGGCGGCGATGCCGTCGGCGCAATGCTCTTCGAAGCTGGCCATGCCATCCGCCAGCAAACGCACGCTTTGCAAGAAATTATGGACAATCAGCGGCTTGAAAACATTGAGCTCGAAATTGCCGGACGCCCCGCCGAAATTGATCGCCACATCGTTGCCGAATACCTGGCAGCACAACATCGTCAGCGCTTCGCATTGGGTTGGATTGACCTTCCCCGGCATGATGGAGCTGCCGGGTTCGTTTTCCGGGATGCTGATCTCGCCCAGACCGGAACGCGGACCGGATGCCAGCCAGCGCACATCGTTGGCGATTTTCATCAAGGCTGCAGCCAGGGTTTTCAAGGCGCCGTGCGCAGCGACCAGAGCATCATGTGCAGCCAGCGCGGCGAATTTATTGTCGGCGCTGCGAAATGGCAAGCCTTCTGTCTTGGCCAACTGCCCAGCCACGCGGCTGCCAAAGTCCTTCGGTGCATTCAAGCCGGTGCCGACCGCAGTGCCGCCCGCCGCCAAGTCGTAAAGCGGATCAAGTGCTGCCGTGATGATCTTTTCGGCCAGATCCAGCTGAGCGACATATCCGGAAAATTCCTGGCCTAGCGTCAGCGGCGTGGCATCTTGCAAATGCGTGCGGCCAATCTTGACGATATCGTCGAAATCCAGCGATTTCTTGTGTAAGGTGGCGCGCAGCTTTTTCAATGCAGGCAACAGCGCATTGGCGACTGCGAGCGCCGAGGCGACATGCATCGCGGTCGGAAAGATATCATTGGACGACTGGCTCATGTTGACCGCATCGTTGGGATGCACCAGCCGTTGCTCGCCACGAACGCCGCCGAGAATTTCCGACGCGCGGTTGGCCAGCACTTCATTCATGTTCATGTTGCTCTGGGTCCCAGAGCCGGTCTGCCAGATCGACAGCGGAAATTCATCCGGATGCTTGCCGGCGATCACTTCTTGCGCAGCCTGGATGATGGCGGCGGCCTGGGTTTTCTGCAGTTTGCCGAGATCTTGGTTGACTTGTGCGCAAGCCTGCTTGACTGCTGCCAGCGCGATGATGAGTTCGCTCGGCATGCGTTCGGTAGAAATATGGAAATGATGCAAACTGCGCTGAGTCTGTGCGCCCCATAGTTTGTCATCCGGGACTTCGATCTTGCCAAAGGTATCGCGTTCGGTTCTGGTGGTGGTCATTTAAGCTCCATAGAGTGACGACATTCTGTGGGTCGAACAGGGTTAGGACAGAGCGTCAAGACACTATGGTAATACTTTTCCCTCGCGCAGGAGAATTTCGATGTCTGCTGCAGATACCGGTTCGCTGAAATAGAAGCCTTGCATTTCGTCGCAACGATGGCGTTGCAAATACGACAGTTGCTCTTGCGTTTCCACGCCTTCGGCGATCACCTGCAGGCGTAGGTTATGGGCCAGTGAAATGATCGATGCAACGATCGCGGCATCGTCCTGATCGACGGTAATATCACGCACAAATGATTGATCGATCTTTAGCGCATCGATCGGAAAACTTTTCAGATAGGCCAGACTCGAATAACCGGTGCCGAAATCGTCGATCGACAGTTGCACGCCGATCGATTTCAAGTCATTCAGAATACCGACTGCCAGCTCGACATCCGTCATCACCAGGCTTTCGGTCAACTCGATTTCCAGATAATGCGGCGCCAGTCCGGTATCTTCCAAAACCTTGGCCACCTGCTGCACCAGGTTCTGCTGGAAGAACTGGCGCGTCGACAGGTTCACCGACATGCGCAGATAGCCCAGGCCCATGCGCTGCCACGTCTTGTTTTGTTCGCAAGCGGTGTGCATGACCCAGGCACCCATCTGTACGATCAGGCCGGTCTCTTCCGCCAGGTTGATGAAACGGGTCGGTGAGATCATGCCGAGCTGCGGATGCTTCCAGCGAATCAGGGCTTCCATGCCGACCATGCGGCCAGTGCGCAGATCGACCTGCGGCTGATAATAAAGCAACAGTTCCTTGCGCTCCAGCGCATTGCGCAGATCGCCCTCGATGCGCAAGCGTTCCAGCGCTCGCTCGTTCATCGCCGCGGTATAGAACTGGTAATTGTTGTTGCCCATTTCCTTGGCGCGATACATGGCGATATCGGCATGCTTGAGCAGACTTTCCGGATCGGTGCCGTCATTCGGATAGACCGCGACACCAATGCTGCAACTCAGGAAAAAATCGTAGCCTTCGATCTGCAGCGGTCGCGCGATGGCATCCATCATGCCCTGGATCAGCCCGACGCTCAGTTCCTCGTCAAGACGTTCCGGCAGAATCAAGACAAACTCGTCGCTGCCCAAACGGGCAATGGTATCGGCTTCGCGGGTGAAGCTCTTGAGGCGGCTGGCAACTTCTTTCAGCAGCAAGTCGCCGGCGTTGTGGCCCAAGGTATCGTTGACGAATTTAAAACGATCCAGGTCGACGAACAGCACCCACACCCGGTGCCCGTACAGCTCTCCGTAGACAATCGCCTGGCTGAGGCGATCGCTTAGCACGTTACGGTTCGCCAGGCCGGTCAAGGTGTCGTGCCGGGCCTGATGCTCAAGCTCCGCCTCGTAACTCTTCATTTCAGTGATGTCGTACAGGGATGTCACGAAATGACTGACACGACCTGAACTATCTTTCACTGGCGCCACATACAGCTCATTCCAGAACAAGGTGCCATCCTTGCGATAGCTGCGAAATACTGCATTGGCGCTGCGTCTTTCGCGCAAGGCGGAACGAATTTCCTCCAGGCCGATCTGATCGTGATCAACACCTTGCAGCACTTCCAGGTTGCGGCCGATCATCTCGCTGGCGCTATAGCCGGTAATCAATTCAAAGGCCGGATTGACGTATTCCACCAGATAGTCCGGCAATTTGGCGCTGGAAATGATGATGGCGTTGGCGCTCGACTCTATGGCGCGCTCGCGCAATTGCAGCGCATCCTCGGCGCGCTTGCGGGCGACGATATCTTCTTTCATCATCTGCGTCGCCAGCCGCACTTGCTGCGTACGGGCATCCACCAATTGTTCGATACGCTTCGAGCGCGTTGACAGGAAATAGAGATAGGTGGCGCCCATCCAGCTCAGCAAGCTGCCGAGTATCAACACCAGGATCGAACCGGCATTTTTCTTGGTGAATACGCGCGGCGGCGACGATGCTTCGATGTACCAGGACTTGCCGGCAAGCTCGAAGGTTTGCGACATGTCTTGTGGCGCGTCGTAAAGTAACCAGGACGGCAGCCAGCGGCTGGCCGCAGATGGTGTTATCTGGTTGCCCTGGCGATAAACCAATGAAGACGCCTCAGGATTGGGACTCGCATACACCCGCAAATAAAAATCTTCACGCGCCTGTACGCCATCGCGCGCCAATACACTATTGACGAACGCATCGGCGCGCAGTGCCGCGCTGGTAAAACCGATCACCGCACGGCGCCGGTCATCGACCGTTTCCAGTACGGCGCCATGCTGGTACACCGGCATCAGAATGATCATGGCCCGCTTACCGCCATTCTGGGCAACTTTTAAATCGAATAGATCGGTAGCCGCCGGCAAACCGGTATCGCGCGCCCGTTGCATTGCCTCTTCCTGGATCACGCTTGGTGTTAAGTCAAGGGCAAACGCCGCCTCGTTGCCCGCCATGGGTTCCAGATATTCAACTACCCGGTATTGTTCGTGACCGGTGGCCGGTTCAGGCTTGCCATCGCTTAACTGGCGAATCGTGAAGTTGGGGTAATACTTACGCATTTCCGCTTCAAACGCTGGACGCTGGGCGGCCGACACCAGGCGCTGGAAGCCGAGTGACTTGATATAAGGAGCACGGCGCAGCATCGGCGTCGTAAAGGTGTGGAATTGTTCGCGACTGACTGTATCCATCGTGACAAACAGACTATTCACGGTTTCCAGTTCATGCACCAGTCCATCGAGACCGTCGACCACGGCTTTCAGATGACCGCTGCCAAGACGCCGGAATTCAGCATCCATTTTCTCGTATTCGAGATGACGTACCGACACAAACAAGCCGAGCGTAATCGCCAGGCCCAATATCAAACTGGATAAAGAGGCAATGGGTATGAAAATTGACGAGCCACGACGAAACATTTCTACTCCATTGCGAACAATAGGCGAAATATTACACGGACTTGTTACCTGATAACGCCGCGCGTTGATTTCTTTTTAGTGCACAAAATCGACTACAAGCCATAGAGCAATAATTGTTGATCTCACAGACAAAAATCAGACGGATTTCGGCGCTTCAGCGTCAGGCAGCAAGCATCCCTGCAAAATTTGCAGATCGTTGTCCTTGGCAAAATTAACCACAAAATGGTAAGCCAGCGGCTCAATCTGGCGCAGATCCTCATTGACGACGACTGAACGCACTCCGTTCAGCAGTACCGGGCGGACATACGGTGAATATTGCAGATGCGCATTGCGTCCGCCCGACCCTTCGGGACGAAAGCAAGCCATGACGCCGCACAGGCGCTCCGCCCAATCACTGGGGCGAAACTGCCGGCCATCGCTGGTAATGCCTTGGATGAAAAATTCTTTGGCGGGTGGTGCGTCAGGAGATGGAATGGTATCAGCCATGCATACAGCTCGTTTCTTCTATAACGCTTGCTACAGAGATTTGCCTACCCCGTGGTGCGGTAAGCTACGGTTTTCAAGCAACCCATGTTGCATAGTTGAAATACTTGATGAAATTCACCAAGATTATTCTTACGTATTATATCTTATAGAAGACTTCGGCACCATCCCGTACTCCCATCCCTGCATTACCCCGCACCACTCGGCACTTACCCGAGCCAGACCGCAGCCGACAATAACAGCAGCAAAAACATCCATAGCAACAAAGCGCGCCAGACCAGGCCGACTGTACTTTGCAACGCACGCGGTGTAGGGATGTCGCCTGGCGGAGTGTCGCCATCCATGGCAGTCGAATCAACCGTTGACGCATCTGCCGGCAAGATCACCGCAGCAGTTTCCAATGGCGTGCCGAGCAGCACTCCCATGGCGCCGCCACCCGTCGAAAGAATAATGCCGTCAGTCTCGTTTTTCCAGCGTTCGGCGAAATTGCGCCACGCATAAATCGCATCTTCGAAATTACCAACCACGGCAAATGCCGCCGCAGTCAAACGCGCAGGAATCCAGTCTATCCAATAAAATGCCTGGGCCGCAAAACGCCCGAAAGCTTCGTTACGCATATGGTCGGGCTCATTCCAGCCACGCGCCAGATACTCTGCAATGCGATACATGACGGCCAAGGCTGGGCCGACCGGCATCAGAAACCAGAAAAATACGCCAAACACATGGCGATGAGTGGTGATCAGCGCTTTCTCTACTGCGATACGGGAGATTTCACTCACATCCATATCCGTAGTGTCGATCTTGGCCCATTCTGCCAACAAGGTCCGCGCAGTAGCTTCGTCGCCACTGTTGAGCGCGAGTTGGATCGAACTGAAATAATGACTGTAGTGCCTGAAGCCCAGCGTCAGGTAGACGATCAGAATATTCCACAACAACGCCGCCCAGGCGCCTATATGCACGCATAACCAATAAATCAGCGCAGTCGGCACTGTCAGCGCCAGTATCACGCAAAACCAGCCCAGCCTGCCCTGACGCGCCTGCCCGGCATTGAACGAAGCCTCTATCTTGCTTGCGAAAGCCTTTACCCATGCGTACACGGGATTATCCGCGCGGAGCGGCTTCAGTTGTTCGATCAGCAATGCAAACAGAATAGAGAGAAATGTCATTAACCAGCCTTATAAGTCAACCCACGGCGCAGCAAGATGCTGCCATAACCGGCATCCCATCACCGCGCAGAACGCGGCGCGCTGGCCTTGCCGTCACATCTGAAATTGCAATATCCCATACGATAACGCAGCATAGGCGGAGAATCAAACTTGTATCGAAATTGCTGCCCTCCATTAGCGTATTTTCTATCCGCTTATCTTTGCATTCGATCATTCTATGCACGCAGAAAGTGGAACAGATTTCTCAACATCGCAGCAGTGGCGCCCCAGATAAAAAAACGCTCGTAAGGCATCGCATAAAAACTGCGACGATAACCGTCAGGCAGATCGATACTACGCAATTGATGATTCAAGCCATCCATCAGGAATGCCAGCGGCACTTCAAATATTTCCGCCACCTCGTCTGGATCCGCGCGCAAATTCACCGGCGGATTGACCAGGCACACCACGGGCGTGACCCGATAGCCGGTGCCGGTAAAGTACTCCGGCATGGTGCCAATCACCTCGACCTGATTGCGCGCCAAACCGATTTCCTCTTCCGCTTCACGCAAAGCCGTTTCTATCGGCGAGGCATCGCTCTCCTCCATCCGCCCACCCGGAAAACTCACTTGCCCGGCGTGATCCGTCAGATGCGCGGAGCGCTGGGTAAACAGCAGGGTTGGCTGCTCTTCGTGCATGACGATAGGAATCAGCACCGATGCCGGCGTCACAGGCTTGCCCGGCGACATGCGCAGAATGGCTTGACTATCCATGTTTTCGGGATGCCATTCCGGCTGGTGGGCAAAACGCTTGCGCAGCCATGCTGCGTTCATCCTTTCCGGCGCCAGCGCAGACTCGCCGGCCACCGCATCGACGGGCAGCATCAAAGGATCGAAAGTCAATTTAACCAAGAAAATTCCTCTAACAAGCTTTTCAACACTTTACCGCGATGGCAATGAATGACCTACGGTATTCACAGATCATAACAATTTCCGACATTTTACTTTACAGCAACACCAATCGGAGATTGATCAGCCGAATGCAAAAAAGGGGCGCCTGACGGCGCCCCTTTTTATGCAATACCTGTATCTGCTACGACACAACTTACTCGGCCGCTGGTGCAGCCTTTGCAGTGTTGCGACGTTGTGGCAGTTTTTCCTTGATACGTGCCGATTTACCGGAACGCTCACGCAGGTAGTACAGCTTGGCGCGACGGACATCGCCGCGACGCTTGACTTCGATCGAAGCGATCAATGGCGAGTACAGTTGGAATGTACGCTCAACGCCTTCACCCGAAGAAATCTTGCGGACGATAAAGTTGGAGTTCAAACCACGGTTACGACGCGAAATCACGACGCCTTCGTAAGCCTGGGCGCGCTTGCGCGTACCTTCAACTACGTTGACGTTGACGACGACTGTATCGCCAGGTGCGAAATCAGGGATATTCTTGCCGAGACGGGCAATTTCTTCTTGCTCAAGTTGTTGGATCAAGTCCATTTTTAGCTCCATATACCATCTTGCTGACGCCGTTTTGTGTCTTGGCTTCTAGCCAGGCCACTGCTCAGTAGAGGATGGGGTTAAACACAGGCGGCCGGCTGGCCTCCTCTTGGTACTGCCGTTTTTACTACTTTGCTACTAACTACAACAGATCGGGCGCTTACGCACTCAACCTATATTCCGTAAAAATTTTTCATCTGCAGTGCTTAGCAAGCCAGCCGCGCGTATCTTTTGAATCAGGTCCGGGCGCTTCTTTGCTGTTGCCGTCAGCATCTGCTGACGCCGCCATTTTTCGATTTCAGCGTGATGACCGCCCATCAACACCGGCGGCACTCCCACGCCTTCATACTGTTCAGGCCGTGTGTAATGAGGACAATCCAGCAAGCCGTTGACAAAACTGTCCTCGACCGCAGATGCACCGTCATTCAATACGCCAGGCAACTGCCGGATTACCGCGTCCATCAAAGCCATCGCCGGCAATTCACCACCGGACAGAACGAAATCGCCAAGGCTGATTTCCTCATCCACGCAACGGTCCAGCAAACGCTGGTCCACCGCTTCATAACGACCGCACAGCAATACCAGGCCGGGTTCGCTACGCAATTCCATGACACGCTGATGCGTCAGCGGCTGGCCTTGCGGCGACAAATAGATAACTCTTGGTGTAGGCAGGCTTTGTTGCTGCTGACGCGCCTTGGCAGCGTCAAGCGCTGCTTCCAGCGGCTTCGCCATCATCACCATGCCGGGTCCGCCACCATAAGGCCGGTCATCCACGGTACGATGATTGTCGGTGGTGAAATCACGCGGATTCCACAAAGTCAGTTCACACTTTTTCTGCTCAAATGCGCGTCGGGTAACGCCCGACTGCGTCAATGCAGCAAACATTTCTGGAAACAGAGTGACGACATCAAATTGCATACCGCTCACCTTCTTGTTCCGCTCGTAATCCGCGATCTGGATCTTGTTTGCCACTTCAGCTGCCTGGGACTCAATCCGGATTCAATAATCCAGACCCCAGTCAACCGTGATTTTCTTTGCTGCCTGATCCACCGTCTTGACGAACTGCTCAACAAACGGGATCAATAATTCTGGTGCTGCCTTATTCTGGTCTTTGCCTTGATCGGCGACTGCCGGCACGGTAATCCGAAGAATCGGATGTGCGCCGTTGTCCATCAGATCAGCGACCACACCCAGATGTTCACCCTGCAGATTTTCAACCACCAGGCCGATCAAATCGACCCAATAGAATTCATCGTCCGAGAGCGCCGGGAAATGGCTGCGTGGAATATGCACCACAGTGCCCTTCATGGCTTCGGCTGCATCGCGCCCTGCCACGCCCATCAGGCGCGCCACAATGTCGCCACTGTGATTTTTGGCCTGCATCATTTCAACATCGCGCAATTCCGGCGAGTTCTGCCGGCCTAGCCACCATGTCTTGGCGTGCAACAGCGCATCTGCATCCGCTGAATACGATTTTATCCGCACCCAGCCATTGATACCGTAAGCGCCGGTAATGTAACCGACCACGACCAAATCCGAAGGTATTGCAGTCCCGGTTTGTGCTGTGGTCGACAAAGCTACTAACGCGCTCAACGGTTCAAGCCACAGACTTAAGCTGCGGTTTTCTTGGCAGCGTCAGCAACCAGACGTGCAACTGTCGGCGACATTTGTGCGCCAACACCTTGCCAATGCGTCAGGCGATCCTGAGCAATTCGGAAAGTCTCTTCAGCGCCAGACGCTACCGGATTGTAAAAACCGATACGCTCGATGAAGCGACCGTCACGGCGATTGCGCGAATCAGTAGCTACGATGTTGTAAAAAGGACGCTTCTTTGCGCCACCACGGGATAAACGAATAACGACCATAATGTTTCCAAAAAGTGTTCGAACACGGAAAAAGCCGCAAATTATAACGCAAACTATACCCACCCCGCAACCTAAGCCGGTCGTCGGTGTGGCGTCACTACGTCAAAAAGGTATTTGCAAGGCTGTAAAAATCGCTTTACCGCTCCATGAGCAAGTAACAAGCGCACTGGGTAGATGCTATCGATGACAGTCAATTGATTGAGGAAGTTGTACACTACACCCTCAATTCGCTGTCCGATGCTTACGATGCGCGTTGGCAACATCAGTAGCGATAACGGCGCTAGTATATTAGCAATTTCCTCATTTGAGGCAAAGTAGTGCATTTTGCGGTGTTTTTTGCAGCGTGCGACAAACAATTCACTCCCCGTCCCCACCAATGCCCCTAAGCCACAAGAACAAAACACTTGCCACTTTTACAGCCACCGTATTCGGCAGCATTGGCTTGCACCGCTTTTACCTGAAAGGTCCCAGCGATATCTGGGGCTGGCTGCACTTTGCAACTTTGCCAACATCATTGCTGGCTTACTGGCTGTGGGGCAAAGACCAGCAGGTAGCTTTCCTGTTTGCGCCATTGATTATCTCGGGACTGGTTGCCTGCCTGGAATCACTGATCATCGGCCTGACTCCGGATGAAAAATGGGATGCAAAATACAACGCCCATTCCGGCCGCCAGTCGGACTCCAGCTGGTTTGTGATTTTGCTGGTGGTCCTGACCCTGGGCGTCGGCGCGATTGCCCTGATAGGCGCCATTGCGCGCACTTTCGACCTGTTGTTCACAGGTGGCGCCTATGGTTGAACCTGCCACGCACCTCATGAAACGACAATAAAAAAAGCAGCCAACCGGCTAATG
This sequence comes from Collimonas arenae, assembly GCF_000786695.1. Classification (NCBI taxonomy): domain Bacteria; kingdom Pseudomonadati; phylum Pseudomonadota; class Betaproteobacteria; order Burkholderiales; family Oxalobacteraceae; genus Collimonas; species Collimonas arenae. The sequence goes on from NZ_CP009962.1 coordinate 4,125,938, forward strand.
CCGTTCAGTTAAGGATTTTTCTTTGTTACCCGAACGGCATATTTCTTTGGTCTGCCCTTGACGGCCCGGTCGAACTGATGACCGGGCCATTCTTCATTCAGGAGGGTAACCAGCCTTTCTCGCAAATGCTTCATGAATGCCGGTAACTTGCCATAAATAAAAATGCCGTTCAGTCTTAACTGAACGGCATTAGCCAACCGGCTGCTTTTTTCGCTTGGAACAAGATCAGAACTGATCTTCCGTCAGCGCCATCACGCCGCTGCTACCCTCTGTGATCGAGATACGGAAAGCATCTGCCTGGGACAGGATATGTTCAGCAAAGAAGCGCGCCGTACCGATCTTGGCCTGATAGAAACCGTTGTCACCGCTACCGGCAGCCAGTTTTTGCGCAGCCACCAGAGCCGCGCGGCCCAGCTGCCAGCCACCCAGCACGATCCCCGCCAGCTTCAGATACGGCACGCTGCCGGCAAACACACCTTTGATATCGCTCTTCAGATTATCAACAACGTAAGTAACAACCTGCTCCAAGGCATCAGCGCCGATGGCTAGCTGCTTGCTGATCGCAACCAAGTCAGCCACACCACTGCCGGCCAGTTCGCCTTGCGTAGCACGCACTTGCGCGATGATACCCTTGGCGACAGCACCGCCATCGCGCACCGTCTTGCGACCGATCAGATCGTTGGCCTGGATTGCGGTAGTACCTTCGTAGATCGTCAGGATCCGTGCGTCGCGATAGAACTGCGCGGCGCCGGTCTCTTCAATAAAACCCATGCCGCCGTGGATCTGCACGCCGGTCGATGCCACATCGATCGACAGCTCAGTCGACCAGCCCTTGACCACTGGCACCATGTACTCATAGAACGCTTGATTCGCCTTGCGTGTCGCTTCATCGGCGTGATGATGCGCTGCGTCGTGCGCAGCCGCAGTCACGTAGGCCAACGCCCGCGCACCTTCGATCTGCGAGCGCATGCTCATCAGCATACGACGCACATCCGGCTGATGAATGATCGTCACGGCGCCGGCGGAGCCTGCCAGGTCGCGCGATTGCACGCGGTCCTTGGCATAGGCCACGGCCTTTTGATAAGCCCGTTCGGCGACGCTGATGCCTTGCAGACCGACTGCAAAACGCGCCGCGTTCATCATGATGAACATATATTCGAGGCCACGATTTTCCTGCCCCACCAACGTACCGACCGCACCGCCATTGTCGCCGAACTGCAGCACGGCAGTCGGGCTGGCCTTGATGCCGAGCTTGTGCTCCAGCGAAACGCAATGGACATCGTTGCGCGCACCCGGAGTGCCATCGGCGTTGACCATGAATTTCGGGACGATGAACAGCGAGATACCCTTGACGCCATCAGGTGCACTCGGCGTACGCGCCAGCACCAGGTGCACGATATTCTCCGCCATATCGTGCTCACCGTAGGTGATGAAAATCTTGGTGCCGGAAATTTTGTAAGTGCCATCATCCTGCGGCACGGCGCGGGTACGCACCAGCGCCAGGTCGGAACCGGCTTGCGGCTCGGTCAGGTTCATGGTGCCAGTCCACTTTCCGGACACCAGGTTTTCCAGGTAAATACGCTTTTGTTCATCGCTGCCCGCAGTCAACAAGGCTTCGATGGCGCCATCGCTCAGCAACGGACACAGAGCGAATGAAAGATTGGCGGCATTCAGCATTTCGATGCATGGCGTCGCCACCAGCTTCGGCAAGCCCTGGCCGCCGAATTCGACCGGATGCTGCACACCTTGCCAGCCGGCGTCGGCAAATGCCTTGAAGGCTTCCTTGAAGCCTTTGCTGGTGGTGACTTGACCGTCATGCCAATAACTCGGCTCCAGATCGCCGCTACGATTCAGCGGCGCTACCACCTCACTGCAAAATTTGGCGTTCTCTTGCAACACCGCTTCCACAGTTTCCGGGGTCGCATCTTCACAACCAGGCAGCGTACTGACCTGCTCCAGACCGGCCAGTTCGTTCAGCACGAACAGCATGTCTTTCAATGGGGCGACATAACTCATGAGCTACTCCTAAAAATCGGGGTGGCACGAGAACCCGGCATTGCCAGCATTCACATTACCACCCCTATGCATTCGATTTTTGACAGAATGCCGAGATATTGCAACGTCTCGGCATTCATCAAGCGCCCGTCGGCTTAACCCAGCTCAGCCACCAGTTGCGGCACGATCTCGAACAGGTCGCCGACAATGCCGTAATCTGCCACCGAGAAAATCGGCGCTTCTTCATCCTTGTTGATCGCGACGATGACCTTGGAATCCTTCATCCCTGCCAAATGCTGGATCGCACCGGAAATGCCGACGGCGATATACAGTTGCGGCGCGACGATCTTGCCGGTCTGGCCGACTTGCCAGTCGTTCGGTACAAAGCCCGCGTCAACTGCGGCGCGCGAAGCGCCCATCGCCGCACCCAGCTTATCTGCCAGCGGCTCCAGAAGCTTGAAGTTTTCAGCGGAACCCATGCCGCGACCACCGGAAACGATGATCTTGGCGGCGGTCAGTTCGGGGCGATCCGACTTGGCCAGTTCACGCGACACAAAAGCCGATTTGCCGAAGTCGGCAGCTGCAGCGATATTTTCCACTGCGGCCGAACCGCCGGCGGCAGCTGCATCGAAGCCAGTTGTGCGGACGGTGATGACTTTGACGGCATCGCTAGATTGCACGGTAGCGATGGCGTTGCCGGCGTAGATCGGACGCTCGAAAGTGTCCGGACTGTCGACCTTGGTGATTTCGGAAATCTGGCCGACGTCCAGTTTGGCGGCGACGCGCGGCAAAATATTTTTGCCGTACGCGGTGGCCGGCGCCAGGATGTGGCTATAAGCCGATGCCAGCGCCAGTACCTGTTCAGCAACGTTCTCCGCCAGGCCATCGGCGAAGTAAGCGGCGTCGGCGACCAGTACCTTGGTGACGCCAGCCAGCTGCGCGGCGGCTTGTGCGGCGGCACTGCAATTGCTGCCAGCGACCAGTACGTGGACTTCGCCGCCACATTGGCTGGCGGCGGTAACTGTGTTGAGAGTGCTGCCTTTTAATGAGGCATTATCGTGTTCAGCAATGACTAAGGCTGTCATGTGGGCTCCTGATTTTGTCTGCGCTCGCCTGCATTCATGCGGCGCTGCGCTTGGTTCTAGATAAGTGTTTTATAAGTGCTAGGCTCTTGCCAGGCGCTTACAGGACCTTGGCTTCGTTTTTCAGCTTGGCGACCAGGGTTGCCACGTCAGGCACCTTGATACCGGCGCTGCGCTTGGCAGGTTCCACTACTTTCAGCGTCTTCAGGCGCGGCGCAACGTCAACACCCAGATCGGCCGGCTTGAACACATCCAGCGTTTTCTTTTTGGCTTTCATGATGTTCGGCAGCGTCACATAGCGCGGCTCGTTCAGGCGCAAGTCAGTGGTGATGATAGCCGGCAGAGTCAGGGCGATGGTTTCCAGGCCGCCGTCGACTTCGCGCGTTACCGTTACCTTGCCGTCTTCCAGCACGACTTTGGAAGCAAAAGTGGCTTGCGGCCAACCCAGCAACGCCGCCAGCATCTGGCCAGTCTGGTTGCAATCGTCGTCGATTGCTTGCTTGCCGAGGATGATCAACTGCGGCTGCTCCTTATCCGCGACGGCTTTCAACAACTTGGCTACCGCCAGCGGCTGCAGATCGGTATCAGCGGTGTCGACCAGGATGCCGCGGTCGGCGCCGATCGCCATGGCGGTGCGCAGAGTTTCCTGGCATTGAGTCACGCCGCAGGAAATCGCGATCACTTCAGTGACCTTGCCGCCTTCTTTCAGGCGCGTTGCTTCTTCCACCGCGATTTCGTCAAACGGATTCATCGACATCTTGACGTTGGCAATATCTACACCGCTGCCGTCCGACTTGACTCGTACCTTGACGTTGTAGTCGACGACACGCTTGACTGGTACTAATACTTTCATCGTTATGCCTTTTTATGGAAATAAAAAATCTGGGTAGCGCGGACTGGCGCGACTAACGTAAAACTTAACGCCAAGGTTAACGTTTACGTAAATCTCAATTGAGAATTATAAGAGAGAATTCGCTCCGACGCTGAAATTTAGCACGATCGTTCTATTAAATCTTAGAGCAAATAGACTAATAGCGTCATGATCTTGTAAAACAAGACACTTTCAGCGCGATCCATGGCTTGCAGGGACAATTCGAAAAGATGATTCGCCACATCGGAACACACGGGCGGAAAAGAAGAAGTCGGGGAGGAGAAAAACAGGATACAGCTTAAGCTGAACACGACCTACAGGAAGCAGGCCGTGCAGTATTCACAACGATGACACGACTTGCAGTGAAAAACGAGAGTGCCCGATTAAAATAACAGGCCCTTATTTACGCTTCATGAAGAAAATGAATTCCCTGTTTTCTTCACTCTGTTCCAGCAAATCATTGCCTGTCTGCTTCGCAAATGCCTGGAAATCCCGCACAGAGCCGGAATCCGTGGCCAGTACGCGTAGCACTTCGCCACTCAGCATATCCGCCAGCGCCTTTTTTGTTTTCAAAATCGGCAGTGGGCAATGCAAACCGCGTGCGTCGAGTTCTTTATTAAATTCCATAACCACTTCGTAATGTAAAGATTTTTAACATTTGCTGCTCTTTGCTGATTCTACTCCAAACGCAAGCGGCTTTGACGCATCGCAACAAAGCATCAATCATTTTTACAACAGCATGGTGAATAGCAAATATGTCCTTAATACAATCTTTCCGCATATCCACATGCTAATATTCAATTGATAAGTATTGCGCTGTAATAAACATATTCGCGGGGCACACCAGCCACGTCAGGCGAAACATTCTTAGGAACGAGCATGCAGGACAGTCTTGGCGAAAAGCCTTTCAGCAACATCACACCGTTCTGGCAACGCTTACCTCAATTTTTCCTGTATCCGCTACAAGGGCCGCTAATCTGGCACCCGGCTGTCTACTCCCTGATCGGTACCGGCCTGTGGCTGCTCGGCAGGAACGACGAAGATGGTGGGTTCTCCCCTTTCATTATGCTCATTGCGGTCCTGGTCGGCATTGGTTTTTCGCTCGATCTGACGCGTCAGGCATTTCGAATTCTGGAACAAACTTCACTCGGCAATTTACGCTGTGCGGATTTTGACGACGCCGACGACGTCCATAAAATGTCGCCCTATAAATTACTACTCATAACGTTAGTGCAAGGTTTCTTCATCGCCATCCTGGCGGCCATTCATCCCATGCTGGAACTACTGGGAACCGCTGTGGCAAATTTGATGCTGCCAGCCAGCATCATGGTGCTTGGCTATACCCACAGTTTCACCAGCGCGATCAATCCTCTCAACGTTTTCAAGATGATCAAAGCCTGCGGCTGGCCTTATCTCGCACTCTGGGTGTTTGGTTTCATACTAAGCCAATGCGCGCCGATTGTCATCATGCTGTTTGTGGGCAAACTATCACTGACCTTGCTGATCGCCGTTGGTATTTTTGCTTGCGCTTACTTCACCTTGGTCGGCTTCAACCTGATGGGTTATACGATGTATCAATACCATCAGGAAATCGGCTATTCGCCGGACCGCAATTTTGAAATCAATGCGCTAGCCAGCAGCCGCAACAATCGTCCCTTGAGCGATGATGACATCCTGGCGCAACAGGTCGGTGCGCTGATCCGCGACGGCAACATCGACATGGCGATGGAAATGATCTGGGAAGAATTGCGCTACGACCAATTCAATCCGCAATTGTCGAGTCACTACGCCAAACTGCTGGTATTAAAAGGCGACAAAGCCAAGCAACTCGAATATGCGCCGCGACATCTTTTCACGCTGGCGCGTTCAGCGAAAGCAGGACGAATAGGCGACGCGTGGAAGCAGGCCCGCCGGCTCGATCCCGAATTCAAAATCGACAATCCTGATCATGTTCTGGAAATCGCAGCCGCGGCCGCCAGTGCGCGCGAATATCAGATCGCGCTTGAAATTATCTCGGGCTTCCACAAGCGCGCGCCGCGTCACAAAGATGTCCCGGCAGTGCTGGTGCTGGCCGGTAAGCTCTTATCCGATCATCTGCGCCAGGATGCGCGCGCCTTAACCTTGTTTAACCACGTCATCGCGCAATGGCCTGGCAACCCTGCAGCCAACGAAGCTCAGCAATATAAGAAAGTGATCGAAGGCTTGGCCCGGGCCTCGGAACCGGCCTGAACGTTAGTTTAGTAGCGATTGCCAGGACTCGACACCCATCGGCTCTCTTCGCTCAGCGGAAATTGCCGCTGCAATAGCTGTTGATAATGTTGCGCCTTGTCGCGCTTACCCTCCGCCATGAATCCACGGGCGACAAACTGTATCAGTAGCGGCAACTGCTGATGCTGACGTGCGGTCACTAGTAGTATCTGCATGATAGCCGCCGCCGTTTGCGGCTGGCCGTTCATGGCAAAACGCCTGGCAATCGCCAGCGACTGTTCGTTACTAAGCCGCGGCCGCGGCTCTGCACTGGCGACATAATCCAGATATACCTGATGAATTTTGTCTTCGCAGATCCTGTCTTTTGGCAGGCTCAACAGCATCTCGGCGGTTTTGTGGAAGGCTACAGAGGAAGGCGCGTCTTTCGATAAATTGAATAGCTGCAGCAGCCAGTCTGGCTGCGGCGCTTTCTGTTGCGCCAGCGTCTTGTTTACCAGGCTGGCGAAGTCGCGCCGTGCGCGCTCGAAATCAAGCCTGGCCAAGGCTGCATAAGCACTCTGTTGCAAGCTTCGCAGCAACTTGTCGTCGTCAACATGCGAGACAAAGCTGGCATGTGCCTGCACCAATCTGCCTCGCGCCAGCAAGCGATATATCAAAGCCAGCAAGGCGCCACCCAGAAGGCCGCCGATGTGGGCGTAATAATTGGTATTCGATGGCTCGCCAAACAACAGGTCGAACGCTTCCTTGCCGACCCAGATCGGCAGCATGATCAACGCCGGTGCCTTGAAGAAGTCGAAATAAAACAGGAACCAGTAGAAGAAGCGAATTTTGCGCAGACCGTACAGCACTGTGTACATACCCATGACGCCGGAAATGGCGCCTGAGGCGCCCAGCGACAGCGCCGTGCTGTCACCTTCAAACACTAGATAGAACCTGGCCGACAGCAATCCGGAAAGAAGATAAAACAATAAATACCAGCCACCGCCGAGCAAGATCTCCACCGCATAACCGACCATCGCCAGGAACACCATATTACCCAATACGTGTTCGACGCTAGCGTGTAAAAACATATGCGTCAGCAAAGTGAGCGGACGCTCGGACGCTTGTGCCGGGATGAGCGCATAACGCTCGGTGAAACTGCGACTGCGGATGCTTAGATAGTGTTCGCGCTGCTCTTTCCATTCCGCCAGATCATCGGCGTTGATGGTGCCCAGCAACGCAGGCTGGGCTTGCTGCATCAGAGCGGAAAACCTGACGTCCGCGTCCAGCACATACCAGCGCTCGATCAACGACTGATAGTCTTTCAGCGAAGCCGTCTTGCCGTCGCGCGCAGCCGCCAAGTCGGCGCGCGCTCTTATCTGGCACCAGCGCCCCAGCCCCTTGCGCATGGCGCTGCCCGCTTCCGGTTTGTTTTGGCTATCCAGGTAACGCGCGTAGGCCAGGAATTCGAATTCCGGCAAGCGCGACTCGACCAGGTAATACTGGGCGGCCGGCTCCATGTGACTGCGCTCGCCCCACTGAATGCCAAAGTAGATCAGCAAATTTATTAGTACCAGCAGGATCGTGACCAGCGGCGGACGCCTCCAGTCTGGCTTACGGTCTACCGGGATAATCAGCATGGCGGCTCAGGAGCAGGATAAAATTTGCAATAGTGCGATTTTACCCAGTCATTGCCGCATTGCAGCGTTATTTTTTACGCATCAGGCAACTTCCAGCCTGATCAATTCTGCCTTCACGATTTCAAAGCGGCTTCAGGTTGCGCCTTCTGCAGCAGAGGCCGGTCAACGTACTCTACCGCCAGCCCCTGGGCGCGCATCCAGTCGGCCACGGCATGGCCGGTGCCGGCGCGCCATGGCCGCAACGCGGCGGGTTCCAGCAGGCGGTATTCCAGCAATTCCGGCGATAGCCTGATCGTGCCGGATGCCTCAACGTGATAGGCGATGATGAGCTCATTCTTGCGGATGAATTCATAGACGCCAACCAAGGTGATTTTTCCTGCATCCAGATTGGTTTCTTCCTTGAGTTCGCGAGCGATGCCTTGCTCCGGTGTTTCGCCGCGTTCCATGAAACCGGTAATCAGCGCGAACATGCCCTCTTCCCATGCCGCATTGCGCGCCAGCAGGACCTTGCCGTCAATCTCAACAATGGCGGCTAGCACCGGCAATGGATTATCCCAATGGGTCCAGTGTCCCTCAGGACAAGCCAGACGCAATTTTCCAGCTTCCTCTTCATCAGCGCGTTGAACCAGCGATGCAGCACAGACCGGACAGAATTTGAATTCACTCATGGCAGTTTTCTAGTTGGAGACATAATAAAAAAGCGGGAAGAATCAAACCGCGATACTACTGCGATTTGATGCTTCCCGCTTTGCGCCCTCGGACATGAGGGATGATCTTTTATGCGCGTTCGCCAACCCAGGCAACTACGCCTTGCAATGCCGCCGCCAGGCCGCTCGGATCGGTACCGCCGGCTTGCGCCATATCGGGACGGCCGCCGCCCTTGCCACCAACCTGCTGCGCCACGAAATTGACCAGTTCGCCGGCCTTGACCTTGGCAGTCGCGTCGGCAGTAACGCCAGCGATCAGGCTGACCTTGCCGTCCTTGACTGCCGCCAGCACAATCGCCGCTGTTTTCAGCTTGTCTTTCAGCTTGTCCATGGTTTCTCGCAGGGCGGCGCTATCTGCGCCTTCCAGCGTCGCCGCCAGTACCTTGATGCCGTTGACGTCCACCGCCTGCGTGACCAGTTCATCGCCTTGATTCGCTGCCAGCTTCGATTTCAAGCTGTTCAGTTCCTTTTCCAGCGCCTTGACATGATCCTGCACCTGCGCGATACGCTGAGTCAGCTCTTCCGGTTGCGTCTTCAATGCAGCTGCGGCTTCATTGACGCGGTTACTCAGATTTTGCACCAATGCAAGACCTGCTTCTCCGGTCACGGCTTCGATACGACGGATACCGGCCGCAACGCCGCCTTCGCCGATGATCTTGAACAAGCCAATATCGCCGGTACGCGTAACGTGGGTACCACCGCACAGTTCGCGCGATGTACCGATCGACAGCACCCGTACTTCGTCGCCGTATTTTTCGCCAAACAAGGCCATGGCGCCAGCGCCTACGGCGTCGTCAAACGACATCAGCCTGGCTTCGGTAGCGACGTTGGCAAGAATTTCACGATTGACGATTTCTTCGATACGACGGATTTCGTCGGCGCTGACCGGCGCGTTATGGCTGAAGTCGAAACGGGTCTTGTCGGCATCGACCAAGGAACCCTTTTGCGCCACATGCACGCCCAGCACTTCGCGTAAAGCCTTGTGCATCAGGTGGGTGGCCGAGTGATTGCGGATGGTGCGCCCGCGTACTGCGGTATCCACCTTGGCGTTAAGCTTGTCGCCGACAGCCAGCGCACCGCTGCGCAAGTGGCCGTGATGCCCAAAAACCTCTGCCTGGATTTTCAGCGTGTCGCTCACCTCAAACACGGCGCCAGTGGCTTCCAGGACACCGGAATCGCCAACCTGGCCGCCTGATTCGGCATAGAACGGTGTGGTGTCGAGCACCACGATAGCATCTTGACCGGCTTCGATTTTTTGCACTGCGCTGCCATCTACATAGAGGGCCAGAACCTTGGCATCGTGGGTCAGTTCATCGTAGCCAACGAAACGGGTCTTGTCGCCGCTGTACTCCACTGCCGCCGTCATCTTGAATTTACCGCCTTCGCGCGCGGTCTTTTTCTGGTGTTCCATTGCGGCGTCAAAGCCGGCTTCGTCCAGTTCGATGTCGCGTTCGCGGCAGATATCCGCCGTCAAATCCAGCGGGAAGCCAAACGTGTCATACAAGGTAAATGCTGTGGCGCCGCTCAATTTCTTTGGATTCTTGAGCAACTCGGCCTCCAGTATTTTCATACCGTTTTCCAGTGTTTCGCCGAAACGTTCTTCCTCTTGCTTCAAGACCTGCTCGACGCGCTCGGCAACTGCCGGCAACTCCGGATAGGCAGCACCCATTTCCAGCACCAGGTCCTTGACCAGCTTATAGAAGAACGGCTTGGTCTGGCCCAGCTTGTGGCCATGGCGTAACGCACGGCGAATAATGCGGCGCAGTACATAACCGCGGCCTTCATTACCCGGAATCACACCGTCGACCACCAGGAAGGAACAAGCTCGGATGTGATCGGCGATCACTTTCAGCGAGTTGTTTTCGAGGTCGGTAACATTGGTTTCGCGCGCGGCGGCTTTGATCAGGCGCTGGAACAGATCGATCTCATAATTGCTGTGCACATGCTGCAACACCGCAGCTAGGCGCTCCAACCCCATGCCGGTATCGACGCATTGCTTCGGCAGCGGCGTCAGGGTTGCGACGCCGGTTTTCGGATCGATCTGGCGGTCGAATTGCATGAAAACGTTGTTCCAGATCTCGATATAACGGTCGCCATCCTGCTCCGGGCTGCCCGGAGGACCGCCCCATACATCAGGACCATGGTCGTAGAAAATCTCGGAACAAGGGCCGCAAGGACCGGTATCGGCCATTTGCCAGAAATTGTCCGACGCATAAGGTGCGCCCTTGTTGTCGCCGATACGGACGATGCGTTCTTTCGGCAGGCCGATGACCTTGTGCCAGATATCATAGGCTTCATCGTCGGTTTCATACACCGTGGCCCACAATTTATCGGCCGGCAAGCCGTACACCTTGGTCAGCAGTTCCCAGGCCCAGACCAGCGAATCATGCTTGAAGTAGTCGCCGAACGACCAGTTGCCCAGCATTTCAAAGAAAGTATGGTGACGCGCGGTATAGCCGACGTTTTCCAGATCGTTGTGCTTGCCGCCGGCGCGCAGGCAGCGCTGTACCGAGGTGGCGCGCACGTAGTTGCGCTTTTCTGTACCCAGGAACACGTCCTTGAACTGCACCATACCGGAGTTGGTAAACAGCAGTGTCGGATCGTTGCCGGGGACCAGGCTCGACGAGCGCACGATGGTGTGGCCTTTGGATTCAAAGAATTTGAGAAACTTTTCGCGGATTTCGGCTGAGTTCATGTTCTTGGGCAAAAAATGAAACGGAATAAGGGCAATCGACGTTTAGCAGCGCGGGCAAACCGAGGTCGGTCCGAAGACGTTGCTAAATAGGTACTTTTGCAAACCTTCGATTATACGTGATACCTGCCAAGCGATTCAGCAGGACACGTATGAAAAAAGCCCACCGGGATCACTCCCGACGGGCTTTTAATGATATCAGGTAAGAAATTCAGGAGAATCGGCCCAAATCTGACCCTGTATCAATCGTGCTGCGCGCTATTAAGCGCCTTTATTGACTGGCGTTGGAGTGATGGCGTGGCTTTTCTTGTGGTGATGTTTTTTGTGCTTTTTCATCGCCTTTGCTGGTGCACCAGCATCCGGTGCAGCTGCAGGAGCGGCCATAGGAGCCGCAGGGGCAGGGGCAGGGGCAGGGGCAGGGGCAGCGGTTTGCGCCATGACAGGCAGAGCGAAAGCAGCGACAACTACAGCAGCCAGCAATTTATTGATCTTCATTTGGAAATCCTTTCAGTTAGGTAAAACAAACAAATCTGTTGCCTTAAAGATAAATCAACGATCAACCATTCGTTTTATCACGGTGAATACGTCCTGAAACTCGGTTCTGCACTCGATTAACGCGGGCCTGTTCATTTGCGTTGACATGACCGTTACGGGCAACCCGTGCTTCAGTGTGATCAACATGCGCCTCGCCGCGCTGCAAGTTGCCTACCTGACGCTTGTCTAGGCTACCGGATTTGATACCGTTTTCAATCCGCTTCTCCTGATTGGCGTTGCGCTGCACATCGGCTTGCATACGCTGGCTGGAAGCTGAATTCGGATTGCCGATCGCGCCGTTATGCTTGTCTACATTGATATTCTGGCTCACTTTGTTCTGCATGCCCTGAATGCGGGCTTTTTCCACCGGACTGAGATTGCCGTTCTTGAGCGCATTGGCTTCAGTGCGATCAACCTTGGTCTCCTGATGCTCAAGCTGACCTGCTTCGCGGGTAGTCAGCTGGCCAGATTTCAAACCGCTTTCAATCCGGTTTTGCTGATTGACGTCACGCTGGGTTTCGCTGGCGACAGATTGTGCGAAGACCGGTACCGCCAGCAAGGTGGTTACGAGAGCTGTCAGCAGGAAGGAGAGTGATTTCGTGGTTCTCATGGTAGTCCTTTCGGGTTGACTGGTTAGGCTGATGAGCTGCTTGCCCATGTGACCTTAAACGCAAGCAGCAGCAACTCGCCGACAAAGGACTTGTAAGCCATGTAACGAAACGTAAACCAAAGTAAATGCCAGGAGACTAGGCAAAATCGGCCGCAATCAAGTCGATCCGGTCCGTGCAGAATCCATCCACGCCCCAGCCGAGTATTTCCGCGGCGCGCGCCGATGTATTCACCGTATAACAGAACAAGCCGTAACCGGCTTGCTTCACCGCTTGGGCCTGCATTGGCGACAGGTATTTGTGGTTGGTATGCAGGGCTACCGCATCCAGTTCCTGGAGCCGTTGTTGCCAGTCATCTGCGATCGTATCTGTCAAAAATCCGCGCGGAATATCGGGCGCGGCGACCTGGGCGGCGCGCAGCGCATCAAACGAAAACGAAGAAAACAAAGGCAATGCCGGATCGGGCCAGGCGCCACCATTGGCCGCCACATGCGCCGCCAGCTCAACCTCGAAGACCTCCTCGGTGATTTGCGCCACTACTCGCCCGGTCTCTATCTCAAATCCCTCGGCAGGCTTGATTTCAACATTCATCCAGATGCTGTTCTGCCGGCAAAAGGCTAGCACCTGGCGGTAGGTGCAGATCCGCTCACCGGCAAACTGCGGACCCAGCCAGCTGCCGGCATCCATCACAGCCAGCTGGTCGGCATTGACGTCGGACACCTTGCCAACACCCCGCACAGTTCGGCCGAACACCGGGTCGTGCATCAGAATCGGCACCCCGTCGCGCGACAGCATGACATCGAACTCGACGGCATGGAAGCCGTGCTCCAGGCCGCAACGCATGGCCGCCAAGGTATTTTCCGGAGCCAGCGTGCCGCCGCCGCGGTGCGCGACTATTTTTGGATAGGGCCACATAATCTTTTCTTTCTATCGAATATACGAGAATGGCAAACGCGTATTACAAGCACTTTTTGCTGCCAGCCGACTGCGCTTGGCTGACACGCTTAGTTGACAGTTAAGCGCCTCATTCTTCATGGATTCAAGAATTTTAGCAATCGGCGACCGCTGGCGGTGATTCGCGCCGTGCAATGCCGGTTTCGTCGCATTCCACTTTTTGGCGGCGCAGGAGCCGCTCACAATGGCCTTATTCCCACTCTATTGATGACTGCCATGAACGACGCCAACCAAAGTTTGCAAGACGCTCGCCGCCAAGTCGAACGGAAAATCGGCTTTTACCTGCACCTGGCAGTATATTTGATTGTAAACAGCAGCCTTTTACTGCTGAATTTCTTGCATAATCCCGGTCAGCCTTGGGCACTAGGACCGCTCTTCGGCTGGGGAATCGGCTTGCTTTTTCACGGCCTCGCTGTATTCCTCAGAGATCCTGGCGCGCAGTGGAAGCAACGAATGATAGAACGAGAATTACAAAAACATAAACGTACTCCGCCAACATGAATCCAGCTCCAGAGACCGCATTGCCGCCCGCCGCCGAACCGCTTGCACGACGCTTGCTGCGCACCCTGTACATCAATCTCGGCATCGATATCATTTGCGCCGTGATTGTCACTTACGTGATGCGCATCAGCGACCGGTTCCTGCCTAACCTGGTGTTTTCACTATGCATCGGCTTGACGGCGATGGTGTTGATAGAAGCCGGCCGCTCCCTGATCTGGCGTAATGCCATGCCGCGCAAGGCGCACTTCCTCGCTTTCATACTGATAGCGGCAGGTATCGCCCAGTTCCTCGGTATCCGCTTGGCCAACCAGCTGCTCGGCCTGCCCACAGATAATTTCTCTATGTATATGAATGTAAGCGGCCTCGGCCTGATTATCCTGACTGTCTCGGTCTGCATCGGCGCCACCCTGTTTTTCTGGAACCTCAGCACGCTGGCCGAACTGCGCAACCAGGCAGCCAGTGAACGAGCCCGCGCTGTCGCCGTCGAGAAGCAAGCCTTACAGGCGCAACTGCAGATGCTGCAGGCGCAAATTGAGCCGCATATGCTGTTCAATACCCTGGCGACCTTGCAAAGCCTGATCGCATTGGACGCTGCAAGGGCGCAGCAGATGCTGGATCAGTTGATCCATTTCCTGCGCGCTTCGCTGTCTTCCTCTCGCATCGAGCAAACCACGTTGGCGCAGGAATTCAGCCTGATGGAAGCCTATCTGGAACTGATGTCGCTGCGCATGGGCAGCCGTCTCAGCTTCGAACTGCAATTGCCGGCCGCGTTGCGCGATACCGTAATCGCGCCGATGCTGCTACAACCCCTGGTCGAAAACGCCATCAAACATGGCTTGGAACCCAAGATAGAAGGCGGCCGGATCGAGGTCAGCGCCAGCCGCCACGGCCAACTATTGCTGCTCGACGTCTGCGATACCGGCCTCGGCCTGGCGCCAGAACCACTGCAAGCACCGGCCAGCCACAGCAGCCACATCGGTCTCAGTAATATCCACGAACGGCTGCAGGCGCTGTACGGCGCCCAGGCCAGCCTGAGCGTCAAGCCTAACCTTCCGCATGGCGTCATTGCCCAACTCCAATTACCTATCCAGTCATGACTACACCATCCAATCTGCGCGCCCTGATAGCCGAAGACGAACCGATCCTGGCAGCCGCGCTGCGGCAAGCCTTGGAGCGCCTGTGGCCTGAACTGCAGATCATCGCCAGCGTCGACAATGGCCAGGCTGTGGTCGAGCAAACCCTCCGGCAGCGTCCCGACATCCTGTTCCTGGATATCAAGATGCCAGGAAAAAGCGGTTTGGAAGCGGCCCAGGAACTGGCCGAGGAATGGCCGGAGAATGAGGCGTTCCCATTGATCGTGTTTGTCACCGCCTACGACGAGTATGCGATTACCGCCTTCGAACATGCCGCCGCCGATTATGTCCTGAAGCCCATCAGCGATGCGCGCCTGGGCAAGACCATCGACCGCTTGCAGCAGCGCCTGCACCAAAACAATGACAGTAATGCCGCTCTGGATCGCCTGATCGGCCAATTGCACAATATGCAACCACGGACCAATACCGAGCCGCTGACCATGATCCGCGCCGCCGTCGGCAACCAGATCCGCATGATCCCGATCAATGAGGTGATTTATTTTGAAGCCAGCGACAAATACATCAATGTCGTCACCGCCGACAGCGAGTCGCTGATACGCACCAGTCTCAAGGAATTGTTGCCGCAAATCGATAACCGCCAGTTCTGGCAGGTGCACCGCGGCACTATCGTCAATCACCAATGCATCCAGATGGCAATCCGCGATGAAAGTGGCAAGTTGTCTCTGAAATTGCGCGGCCGTAGTGAAAGCCTGGCGGTCAGCCGGGTATTTGCGCATCTTTTCAAACAAATGTAAGAGATCCCGCTTTGCAAAGACTTGACGTGATTGATTATGTCATTTTTAACAATGAAATCGCGTCAGCCGCTACCCTTTTGCTACCCTTTTTGCAGCTGGCTGATCGCAGTGCAACAAAATCCCTCAGGTCGCGCCTGCAAAGCGTCACGCTACGGTAAAATGAGTTATCACCTCATTCTGCAAAGCGTATAAATAAATCCTCCATGAGCACAGATCACACCAACGGCCATACCCCACCTGCACCTGCCTCGTCCAATTTCCTGCGCGGCATTATCGAAACCGATTTGACGGCTGGCGCCTACGCTGACCGCCAGGACAGCCAGGGACAGCCATTGCCGCAAGTGATCACGCGTTTCCCGCCGGAGCCGAATGGCTACCTGCACATCGGTCACGCCAAGTCGATCTGCGTCAACTTCGGCCTGGCGCGTGATTACGCCGGCCGCTGCAATCTGCGCTTCGACGATACCAATCCGGAAAAAGAGGAACAGGAATACGTCGACACCATTATCGACAGCGTGCGCTGGCTGGGTTTCGACTGGAAAGACGGCACAGGCGAACATTTGTACTTCGCCAGCAACTATTTCGACAAATTGTACGAAATGGCGGAATACCTGATTACCGCCGGCCTTGCCTATGTCGATAGCCAAAGCGCCGACGAGATGGCGGCCAACCGCGGCAATTTCGGTGAAGTCGGCAAGGATTCGCCGTTTCGCAACCGCTCTGCGGCAGAGTCGCTGGACCTGTTCCGCCGCATGAAGGCGGGCGAATTCAAGGATGGCGAGCACATCGTGCGCGCCAAGATCGATATGGCTTCGCCCAACATGAACCTGCGCGACCCGGCTATCTACCGCATCCGCCACGCCCATCATCACCGGACCGGCGACAAGTGGTGCATCTACCCGATGTACGACTATACGCATCCGATTTCGGACGCCCTGGAAAACATTTCGCACTCGGTCTGCACCCTGGAATTCCAGGATCACCGGCCGTTCTACGACTGGATCCTGGAACACCTGAGCAGCGCCGGCTTCCTGCAAAAACCGGTGCCGCATCAATACGAATTCTCACGCCTCAACGTCACCTACGTCATCACCAGCAAGCGTAAATTGCGCCAACTGGTCGACGAAGGCATCGTCGACGGCTGGGACGATCCGCGCATGCCGACCCTGGTCGGGATCCGGCGCCGCGGCTTTACGCCGGAAGCGCTGCAACTGTTTTGCGATCGCACCGGCGTCACCAAATCGGACGGCTGGATCGACATGAGTTCGCTGGAAGGCGCACTGCGTGAGGATCTCGACCCGAAAGCGCCGCGTGCTTCCGCAGTGTTGCGGCCGCTGAAGCTGATCATCGATAACTTCCCCGAAGGTGAAACCGTGGCTTGTCATGCGCCAGTCTATCCGCCAGCGCATCCGGAGCACGCCACCGCACTGCGTCACTTTCCCATCAGCAATACGCTGTGGATCGAGCAGGAAGATTTCATGGAAACCCCGGTCAAAGGATATTTCCGCCTGTTCCCGCCGACAGCCGACAAGCCAGGTAGCCGGGTCCGCCTGCGCCATGGTTTCGTGGTCGAATGCACCGGTTTCGATAAAGATGCAGACGGCAAGGTCACTGCAGTACATTGCACATATTTTCCAGATAGCAAGAGTGGCACAGAAGGCAGTGCCAACTACAAGGTCAAGGGCAATATCCACTGGATCAGCGTGGCGCATGCGCTAGAAGCTGAAGTTCGGCTGTACGACCGTCTGTTTACCGATCCGCATCCGGATGCCGGCGGCAAGGATTTCAAAGCTGCACTGAATCCGAACGCCAAGGAAGTGATTACCGCATATCTGGAACCCGGCCTGAAAGATGCCAAGCCGGAAGACCGTTACCAATTCGAACGACATGGTTATTTCATTGCTGACCGGATTGACTCGCTGCCCGGCAAACCGGTATTCAACCGCACCGTCACCTTGAAGGACGGTTGGAGCAAATAAGCCGGCCAACTCTCAAAAAAAAGACGCCGCACTGCAAATTCAGTGTTGCGTCTTTATTCATTTTCCAGCCGGTGTTACATTATGCCTCTACAGGCGGCGACAATTGACGCTGTGATGATGGCAAATGGGTTGTAAATAACAAGGTAAGCAGACGTGGGGCAAGCGGTCATACAGGTAGAAATGCAAGTACGGGGCGTAAATGGCCAGGTAACGCTACTCAGTGACCGGTTACAGATCAAACGGGCCGGCGCCATGGCCCGCCTGACACAGGCCAGGAACGGCGACAAGGATGTATTGCTGTCCGATCTGAGCGGCGTCCGAATTCACTTGCCAAGCCTGCTCAGCAACGGCTATATCCGCTTCTTCCTGATCAACGGCGAATCCGCCGACGCCACCCTGATCCGCGCCGCCAGCGACGCCAATACTGTGTTGTTCAGCAGCCGCCAGCTGACCCGCTTTACTTTGCTCAAAAACGAGATCGAGAAAAAAATTGCCGCATTGCAGCTGCCAGTACTGCTGCTCCCTGCCCCCGCAATTATCTCTGAACCTGCAGTGGAAGCAATGGCAGAACCCCCAACGGAGCCAGCATCAGATGCTGCAACGGAGTCAGTTTCAGAACACACATCAGAAGAATCTGCATCTATAGTAGAACCTGTGCCAGAAGCTGCGCCAGAGCCGGTATCTGCACCAGAAATTACGCCTGAAGTTCTCGCTTCAACTATTCCGACAATTGCCCCAACAGTTTCCCCGGCAGCCCCCGCCGGGCTTCCCCCAATAGATTTCGAACAGCTGGACCTGTTGGCGGAACAGTTTAAACAGGGCTTGATTTCACGTTCGGAATGGGTCGCTGCCAAGAAGAAACTGCTGCGCCTTTAGGCAATTGCGAGGTCGTCAGCGGACTCGCCCCGCAAGCACTATAATCATCCACCTTCCCTCGAGCATGACGCGACAACCAACCAAGGAATTTCCATGACTATCTCCATGTACAGCACTTCAATTCCCGTCTTCAAGCAATTGCTAAACGCCCTGAGCGACGTCTTGGCGAAAGCCGAAGCCCATGCAACCGAAAAGAAGATCGACCCGAACGCACTGTTGCAGGCGCGCCTGTTTCCAGACATGTTCCCGCTAGTACGCCAGGTGCAGATCGCCGCCGATTTCGCCAAGAGCGTACCAGCCCGCCTGGCCGGCGCAGAAGTGCCTTCGTATGAAGACAATGAACAAACCTTTGCCGACCTGCATGCCCGTATCAAGAAGACACTGGCATTCATCGATGGCCTGCCGGCTGAGAAAATCGACGGCAGCGAAGCGCTGGAAATCGTCTTGCGCCCAGGTACGCCGAAAGAGAAGAAGCTGAACGGCCAGACGTATCTGCTGGGCTATGGCTTGCCGCAATTCTTTTTCCACGTCACTACCGCCTATGACATCCTGCGCCACAACGGCGTGGAAATCGGCAAGCGTGATTTCATGGGCGCTTACTAAGTCCACGGGAAATAATCTTTTCGTAAATTGAAAGCGGCCTGCGGGCTAATGCCGTTCAGTTAAGGATTTTTCTTTGTTATCCGAACGGCATATTTCTTTGGTCTGCCCTTGACGGCCCGGTCGAACTGATGACCGGGCCGTTCTTCATTCAGGAGGTAACCAGCCTTTCTCGCAAATCCTTCATGGATGCCGGCAACTTGCCATAAATAAAAATGCCGTTCAGTCTTAACTGAACGGCATTAGCCTGCGGGCCGCTTTTTTATTGCCTGCGCCAATCCGCGTTATAGCCTTGTTGCGGCATATCAAACCGGAAAATGCAATTCTTCCTCCAGCATCACGCTCATATCCAGACGCAACCGCTCGATCGGCGCCGCCAATCGGCCCGGGGTCCGGGGATGCACTAGCCAGGTATTCACACCGCCCCTGAATTCAGGCACTGTCAAGACGCGCAACTGGTCGCGAAACGCGCTGCGCCTCCACGCGCCCGGCATGATCATGCCAATCCCGACCCCTCGCGCCACCAGCGATAATTGCAGCTCGGTACCGAAGGTCTCAACCGCCACATCCAGCGGCAAACGCGCCGCATCCAACGCATGCCGGATCGAGCGACGTATGCCGCAGCCGTCCTGGTTCACCACCCAGGCGTGCGCGGCCAATTCAGCCAGGGACAAGCTGCCCTCGCTCAATGAAGACGTACGGCTAGCCACAATCAGAGGCATCTGATGACTGAGCAGATGTGCCGTCAGTGTATTCGGCGGCATCACATCGTCGGGCAAGACTACCGCCGCCGCATCGATTGCATTGCTTTCCACTAAAGTCAGCAAGGCGGGCGACCAGCCGGTGGTAATGCGCAAAGTCAGCTTGCCGAATTCGCTGCGCAGGCTGTCAATCGGGCGGGTAAGCGCCAATTCAGCCAGAAAAGGTGCAATTCCAAGACGAAATTCACCGCTCACATCCGAACCGGACTCTACCCCGGCCAGCAAATCGGCCAGCGAACCCAGCACGCGACGGCCGCGCTCATAGACTTCTTTACCGGCGGCGGTAGGTTTAAGCGGTTTCGACTGGCGCTCCAGCAGAGCCACGCCCAAGCGGTCCTCCAGGCTTTGGACACGGCGACTGATACCCGGCTGGGTCAGATGCAAACGTGTAGCGGCAGCAACAATCGAGCCCGTTTCTACCACTGCCACGAAAGCCTCGATATCGTGAGTATTCAAAACAAACTCGCATAATAGTTATGATAATAATTCACTTGTAGCATAAACATGCGCGATGCACAATCGCTTCATTGAAACAGTTTGCCAAGGATCGGACTTCGCCGAACCTGCTGCAAACCATGCTACCTAAAGAATCCCATGAGCGTTCCCAATTTGCCGCCCAATGCCGCCTACCCTGCCGCCAGGACAATCGCCACACATGCCGCCAGCGACGGCATCTCCGCTGTGCTACAACTCTTATTTGCAGCCGCAGTCGGCATTACTGTCATCAATTTATTTGCAACCCAGACGCTGATCGCGCCGATTGCCGCTGCGCTTGGACTGGATTCCCGGCTGAGCGGCATGGTCGCCATGCTGCCGCAACTGGGTTACGCCGCTGGCCTGATCCTGCTAGTGCCGCTGGCCGACTTGCTTGAAAACCGCCAGTTGATCGTGCGTCTGCTGGCCTGCTGCGCGTTGGCGCTGGCAGTAGCGACCGTATCAGATTCAGGCTGGGTCTTCCTGCTGGCCATCTTCCTGGCTGGCAGCGCTTCCAGCGCAATCCAGATCATGGTGCCGCTGGCTGCCCTGATGGCTTGCGAAGCGCATCGCGGCAGAGTGGTCGGTAACGTGATGAGCGGTCTGATGCTGGGAATCCTGCTGTCGCGGCCGCTCGCCAGCCTGCTGGTGGATATCGGCAGCTGGCGCTTGCTATATCTGGTGCTGACCGTATTGGTTGCGCTGGTGGCGGCCACTCTGAGCCGCACGCTGCCGACGCGACAACCGGCTGCCGACCTTCCTTACCTGAACTTGATCAAGTCCCTGTGGAATTTACTGCTGAGCCAGCCCGTGTTGCGCCGGCGTGCGCTGACCGCAGCACTGGCGATGGCAACCTTCAGCCTGTTCTGGACTGCCGTCGCCTTGCTGCTGACGCAAGCGCCATTCAATCTGAACCAGCGCCATATCGCCCTGTTCGCGCTGGCCGGCGCCGCCGGCGCAGTCGCGGCGCCGCTCGCGGGCCGTATCGGCGACCGCGGTTGGACCAGGCCCGCCAGCCGGGCAGCACATGCGCTGATGATTGCGGCGTTGCTGCTGGCTGGGGTTGCCGGCGCCGGCTGGGGTGGTTTTACTATTGCGGCCCATCCATTGCTCGCCATCGCCATGCTGGTGCTGGCGGCGATCGGCCTGGATGCCGGCGTTACCATCGATCAGACGCTAGGCCGGCGCGCCATCAACCTGTTGCAACCCGAAGCGCGCGGACGTCTGAACGGCTTATTCGTCGGTATTTTTTTCGTCGGTGGCGCTGTAGGCGCTGCGAGCGCGGGACTGGCTTGGATCAATGGCGGCTGGACTACGGTCTGTCTGCTCGGTATCGCTTACGCTGCGGCCACGCTAGTGATCGGCGCATTGCAAAAAGACTGAGATCAGAATCTGGTCAAAGCCAATTTGCAACTGCCTCTAAGCTGCATCGATTACTGCCGGGCAGGTTTGTCACCGGCGACGTAGTACGGCACCTGCACGCGCGGTAAGGGCTCGCGGCCACGGATGTGATCGGCGATTTTTTCCGCGATCATGATGGTTGGCGCATTCAGGTTGCCGGTGGTAATCAGCGGCATGATCGACGCATCGACCACGCGCAACCCCTGCAGGCCATGCACCCGTCCCTGGTTATCCACCACCGCCATCTCGTCGTAGCCCATGGCGTTGGAGCAGGATGGATGAAAAGCGGTTTCCGCATGCTGGCGCACGAAGGCGTCCAGCTCGGCATCGCTCTGCACTTGCACGCCAGGGGAAATTTCACGGCCGGCGTAGGCAGACAATGCCTGCTGCGCAATAATCTCGCGCGTGATGCGGATGCCGTTGCGGAATTCCTGCCAGTCCTGTTCGGTCGACATGTAGTTGAACAGGATGCTCGGATGCTGGCGCGGATCTTTCGAACGCAGATGGACGCGGCCACGGCTCGGTGAACGCATCGACCCCATGTGCGCCTGGAAGCTGTGGACCTTGATCGGATTGCTGCCGTTGTAGTTGATCGCCACCGGCAGGAAATGATACTGGATGTTCGGCCACTCGAAACTATCGTCGCTGCGGATAAAGCCGCCGGCTTCGAACTGGTTGCTGGCGCCGACGCCGGTGCCCATCAGCAGCCATTCGGCGCCGATCTGCGGCTGGTTCCATGGCTTGAGAGCGGGCGCCAGTGAAACCGGCTGCTTGCATTCGTACTGTTGGTATATTTCCAGATGGTCTTGCAGATTGGCGCCGACACCGGGCAAGTCCAGCACCACGGGAATATCGTGCTGGCGCAGCAGTTGCGCCGGACCGACACCGGAACGTTGCAAGATTTGCGGCGAAGCAATCGCTCCGGAACACAACAGTACTTCGCGTCGGGCCCGTGCGGTTTGCGCCTGATCATGGTGCAGATAAGCGACGCCGATAGCGCGCTGGCCAGAGAACAGGATGCGATCAGTCAATGCGTGGGTGACGATGGTCAGGTTAGGCCTGGCCCGAGCCTGGTCCAGGTAACCGCGCGCGGTGCTGGCGCGCCGCCCTTGCGGCGTGGTGGTGCGATCCATCGGACCGAAGCCTTCCTGCTGGTAACCATTCAGGTCATCGGTACGTGGATAACCAGCCTGCACCCCGGCCTCTACCATTGCATGGTAGAGCACATTATTGCCGCTCTTCGGCGTGGTGACGCTGACCGGACCGTCGCCGCCGTGATAGTCGTTGCCGCCGATATCGCGGGTTTCGGCTTTTTTGAAGTACGGCAGGCAATCCAGGTAGGACCAGTTTTCCAGCCCGCTACGCCTGGCCCAGTGATCGTAGTCCAGCGCATTGCCGCGGATGTAGCACATGCCGTTGATCAGCGAGGAACCGCCCAGGCCTTTGCCACGACCGCACTCCATGCGACGGCCGTTCATATGCGGCTCCGGATCGGTTTCATAAGCCCAGTTATAGCGCCGCCCTTGCAAGGGAAACGCCAGCGCCGCCGGCATCTGGGTGCGGAAATCGAAACGGTAATCGGGGCCACCGGCTTCCAGCAGCAACACGCTGGTATCAGCATCTTCCGTCAGGCGGGTCGCCAGCACGTTGCCCGCAGAGCCCGCGCCGATGATGATGTAGTCGTATTCTTTTGCTTGTTCCATGTTGTTCCCTGACGCCAATTAAAACACCGATGTATAAGCACCCAATTCGACCTGGATCGACTTGATGCGCGTGTAGTGTTCCAATGTCGTCAGGCCGTTCTCGCGGCCGACGCCGGATTGCTTGTAACCGCCAACCGGCATTTCCGCCGCTGATTCGCCCCAGGTGTTGATCCAGCAAATACCGGCCTCCAGCTTATGGATGACACGATGCGCACGACTCAGGTTCTCTGTCATCAGGCCGGCCGCCAGGCCATATTCAGTGTCATTGGCGCGGCGGATCACCTCATCCTCTTCCTCAAACGAAAGTATGCTCATCACAGGGCCGAAAATTTCTTCGCGCACGATCTTCATGTCGTCGCGGCAGTCGGTGAATACCGTCGGTTGCACATACGCACCCTTGGCATAGGCGCCGCTGATTTCGCGCTTGCCGCCGATCAGCAGGCGCGCACCTTCCGCCAGGCCGGACTCGATGTAAGACAGCACGCTATCCATGTGGGGGAAGCTGACCAGCGGGCCGAAATTGGTGTTCGTCTCAAGCGGATTGCCAAGACGAATACGCGCCACCCGTTCCAGCACCTTGGCTTCAAACACCGGCTTGATGGAGCTATGCACAAACACGCGGGTGCCGTTGGTGCACACCTGGCCCGAACTGTAGAAATTGGCCATGACAGCGACGTCGGCCGCGCGGTCCAGATCGGCATCGGCAAATACGATCAGTGGCGACTTGCCGCCCAGTTCCATCGTCACTTCCTTCAAGGTCGAGCTGGAAGCACTAGCCATGACTTTCTTGCCGGTTGCGGTGCCGCCGGTAAAGGAGATTTTTTCGATGCCTGCATGTTCCGTCAGCCAGGTGCCGACTTCGCGGCCGCTGCCGGTCAATACGTTGAATACGCCATCAGGCAAACCCGCTTCTGTATAGATTTCAGCCAGCCGCAGCGCACTCAGCGGCGTCACTTCGCTCGGCTTGAAAATCATCGCGTTGCCTGCCGCCAGCGCCGGCGCCGACTTCCACAGGGCGATCTGGATCGGATAATTCCAGGCACCGATGCCGGCTACTACGCCCAGCGGCTCACGGCGGGTGTAGACAAACGCGCTTTCACGCAAAGGAATCTGTGTGCCTTCTATCGACGGCACCAGGCCGGCGTAATACTCCAGCACGTCGGCGCCGGTGACGATATCCACGGCGCTGGTTTCCGACAACGCCTTGCCTGTATCCAGCGTTTCCAGTTCAGCCAGTTCGTCATTGCGCTCACGCAGAATGGCCACCGCTTTGCGCAATACGCGCGAGCGCTGCATGGCGGTTTGTGCGGCCCAGATGCGCTGCCCTTGCTGGGCGCTGGCGACGGCGCGGTCGACGTCAGCCTTGGTGGCGCGCTGGACTTCAGCCAACACTTCGCCATTGGCTGGATTGATGGTTTGGAAGGTGTCGCTACCGCTGGCGTCGACCCGGCGGCCGCCGATGTACAGTTGTTGTTGCTTGAAAACAGGCATGCAGATTCTCCTCAAAGGGTTGCTGTCAGATAGGCTAAAGATCAGGCTGCTATAGCAGCGCCATGTTTCTTTGCCAGTTGTAGATCCAGGTATTCGTAAGCCAGCCGGCGCGCCGCGTCGGCGTCGAAAGCTTTTCCCGATAGCGAGCCGCGCAACCACAGGCCGTCAATCATCGCAGCCAGGCCGCGGGCGGCATGGCGTGCCTGCTCCAGCGGCAATTCGCGCATGAATTGGCAGCACAGGTTCGAACGCAAGCGCTGATCGTTCACGTGCTGCAATCTGCGCAAGGATTCCTGGTGCATGCTGGACGACCAGAAAGCCAGCCAGGTTTTCATGACCGGACCGCTCACCTGGCTGTCGTTGAAATTGGCATCAACAATGGCGCGCAGATGCGCAGCGGCAGTGTCTTCGCTGAGTTCGCTGCGACGGCGCAAGGTGTCTTCCCGCAAATCGCGCAAGATCTGACGCATGGTGCCTTCCAGCAAGCCGCTTTTGTCACCAAAGTAATGGCTGATGATGCCGGTCGACAGGCCCGCCTGTTTGGCGATCAAGGCAATCGTCGCATCGGCCAGGCCAACCCGGTCGATCACTTCCAGCGTCGCCTGGATCAGTTGCGCGCGGCGCAGCGGCAGCATTTCGTTTCTTTTTCTCAACTCACTCTCCTTTGCGTTCGCGGAAAGCGGTCGCCTCATCCGCTGCGTGAAATCAGTATAATTTAAATTGATTGGACGTTCAATCAATTTAAGTTTAGGCTCTCATTGTGATGTCAGCGACAGCACAAAGTTTCTTTTACGAAAACAATATGCAATTCAATACCGGCAGCAGAATCGGAATGAGGTTTATTTAAATGCAACAAAAACCAAGCGCGGGCGCAACGAGACAGCAGCCAACTACGCAATCACTCAGGCAAGCAACCAATCCACGACGCCGTGAGCAAATCAAATGAGCGCGGCCACTACCAACGCCTCTAGCGTGGCGGAAAAAATCAAGCTCAACCGCCCGGTTTTCTTTTCATCGGCGCTACTGATCATTGCCTTCAGCATCGTCATCATCGCCTTTCCTCAGGCATCGACCGCCTGGCTGTCGCAAGCACAGGTCACGCTGGCCAGCAGTTTCGGCTGGTACTACATGCTGGTGGTCGCGGCCTATCTTGGCTTCATCATCTGGCTAGCGATATCTCCGTACGGCAAAATCAAACTGGGAGCGGATGACGAACAACCCGCGTTCAGCTACGGCGCCTGGGCCGGCATGCTATTTTCTTCAGGCATCGGAATTTCCCTGCTTTATTTCGGCGCATCCGAACCATTGACGCATTACCTGTATCCGCCGCAAGGCGCTGCGTCGACCCCGGCAGCGGCAAGCCAGGCGATGACGCTAACCTTTCTCCACTGGGGTCTGCACGGCTGGGCCATTTACGCTTTAATCGCAGTGGCGCTCGGCTACTTTGCTTACCGCCACAAACAGCCCCTGGCTTTGCGCACTGCGCTGTATCCTTTGCTGGGCGAGCGCGTGCATGGCGTTGCCGGCCATACTGTCGATTGCTTCGGCATCGTGGTTACCGTGCTGGGCCTGGTCAGCAATCTCGGTATCGGTTCATTGCAAATCAGCGCCGGCCTGGAACATCTGTTCGGACTGCAAAACAGTCACAGCTCCCTGCTGGCGGTGATCATCGTGATGACGATCGTAGCCACGCTAGCGGCCATATCCGGCGTGGAAGTCGGTATCCGCCGACTCTCGAACTTGAATGTGCTGCTGTTCGCCAGCCTACTGATATTCGTATTAACGATGGGACCCACCCTGCATTTGCTGAACGCCATGATCCAGAACTTTGGCGATTACGTCAGCAATTTCGTCGGCAAGACATTTGACCTGTATGCCTACGACCGGCCCAGCGACTGGCTTGGAAAATGGACCTTGTTCTACTGGGCCTGGTGGATTTCATGGGCGCCATTCGTCGGATTGTTCATTGCCCGCATCTCACGCGGCCGCACCATCCGTGAAGTGGTGACCGGGGTGTTGCTGTTGCCGCTGGCGTTCACGCTGGTATGGCTGTCGGTGTTCGGCAACAGCGCGCTGGACTTGCTGATCAATCATGGGGCGACTGAATTGAGCCGCACCGCGCTGGAGCAACCGGCCATGACCATGTACAAATTGCTGGCGCACTATCCGCTGGGCACGGCAATGTCCGGCGTAGCGATTTTCGTCGGTTTCGTGTTGTTCCTGACACCGGCAGATTCCGGCGCCGTTATGCTGGCCAATTTATCGATGCAAGGCAGTGAGAACGAAAGCGATGCGCCGCACTGGTTGCGGATATTCTGGTCGGGGCTGATCATGGCGGTAACTGTCGGCCTGATGTTTGCAGATAACATCAGCGCGATTCAAACCACCATCGTGCTAGCGTCGTTGCCGTTTTCCCTAGTGTTGGTGTTGTACATGGCATGCCTGCTGAAGAGTTTGCGGAAGGAATCCAGCCCCTCGGCGGCAGCGCCGATAAAGATTGTCCGGGCAACCTGATTGGTCGAATGGATTGGCAATGCCCGGCAGGTGGCGGTTTAAGAAGCGCTAGCTGTCCACTGCATCTATTAGCGAATCAGACTCAATACCTCGGTCGCTCATGCGACCGAGGTATTTGCCAATCAGGCACAGGTTTATGCCTTCTTTCTGCTCAACAGGGCATGAAGAATGATTGCCCCGAAAGTAGCGGTGCCGATACCACCCAGCGAAAACTGGCCGAGCTTCAAAGTGAAGTCGCCAGCGCCCAGCACCAAAGTCACCGCAGCGACGATCAAGTTGCGGTTATCGGAAAAGTCGACCTTGTTTTCAACCCATATCCGCGCACCCGACACGGCGATCAACCCAAACACCACAATCGAAACGCCACCCAGCACCGCACCAGGAATGGTTTGGATCACAGCGCCGAATTTCGGTGAAAAACCAAGGACGATCGCCAGGCAGGCAGCAACCACAAACACCAGCGTCGAATATATTTTCGTAACGGCCATCACCCCGATGTTTTCGGCATAGGTTGTAACGCCGGTACCGCCAACGCTGCCCGATACGATGGTTGCCAAGCCGTCGCCGACGAAAGCACGGCCCATATATTTATCGAGATTCTGGCCGGTCATGGCGGCCACCGCTTTGATATGGCCAAGATTTTCCGCCACCAGGATAATCGCAATCGGCGCCAGCAAAGCCATCGCGTCAGCCTTGAACACCGGCGCGGAAAAATGCGGGATGCCGAACCAGGCTGCATTCGCCACAATCGCAAAATCAATCGGCTTGCCAAGCCCAGCACCGTTGGTCAGCACCGCATAAATCACATATGCGAGCATCAGTCCGACGAGGATCAGCAAGCGCTGCAACATGCCGCGCGCAAACACTGCCACGCCACCGACGCACAATACCGTGCCCAGCGCCATCCAGGCGTCGAAGTTATTGCCGCTGACGCCCTTGACTGCGATCGGCGCCAGATTCAGGCCGATCACCGCCACCACCGCACCGGTGACCACCGGCGGCATCAGAGTTTCGATCCAGCGAGTACCGATCGCCATTACCAGGAAGCCGATCAGCGCATATACCACGCCGCAGGCAATAATGCCGCCCAGCGCTACGCCAAGGTTAGGATTCAGGCCGTGGCCGCCATAGGCGCTGACTGCGATCACCAGGCCGATAAAAGAAAAGCTGGACCCGAGATAGCTCGGCACGCGCCCACCCACCAGCACAAAGAACAGCAAAGTGCCGATGCCCGACATGAAAATCGCCAGATTGGGATCGAAACCCATCAGTAGCGGCGCTAGTACGGTCGAACCGAACATGGCCACCACGTGCTGCACGCCCATAGCGAACGTCTGCGGCCATGGCAAACGCTCGTCAGCGGCGATTACCTGGCCCTGCCCGTCCGCCGTGCTTGCGCGCAAACGCCACGTGGGAAAATAAGAACCTGCCATGAATTTCCTCCCTGTATTCCGATTTACTCTATGTCTGCGGCGGCTACGGCTGGACTACAAGCCAGACCGGCAAGACATCGTAGAACCGTATGATTGATTTTGCTTTTAACCGGAAGCTAGTGTACGAAGGCGGCAACAAAATAACAATCGAGATAGGGGGAATCGCAGAGAAAGCAGGAAGAAATTTATGGAACTCGTATAAAAAAAGCACCGGCCAGACGCCCGGTGCTTTCTTTTGTCAGTTCACTCGCCAATTCGGCGACATTAAGGAAACACAGGAATGTGCTTTTCAACCCCGGCAAAAGCCGCTTCCGGATGAAGTTTTTCAATCAACGCTTCAATCTCCGGCACGCGCTTGAACGGCACATCTACCAACAGCAGTATCTTGCCCTCCTCGATCCCGGCATGGAAGGCTTTCAGGCGGGAATTCGGCAGCGCCGCCGCCGCCATCCCGGACATCCAGCTACCCAATACTGCGCCGGCCAGCGTCAACGCAACCAAGGCAAGCCAATTCAGATGCACCCACTCAGGCGGAAAATAAACCAGCCACATGCCCAGCAACAAGCCGATTACGCCTCCAGCCAGCAAACCGACTTCAGCGCCGTTTGCGAGATCGGTCTTATGGAAAATATTGGCTTCGGGCATATCCGCTGGCAATTTGCCGTCGGCGCCCCAGAAGTGAATATGCCGAATTCCTATCCGCGCCAGCAGCAATTCATCCAGCGTGCTGCGTGCGCTGGGAACATCCGGCATCATGAAATAAAGTCTTTGTCGGCCCAGCATGATGGTCTCCTATGGACTATTTATGCTTCAGCATAGTCAATCAAGATCGAATCCACAAAGATTGATTGCCCCTAGGGTACGGACGACCCCGAGCGGTTAAAAATGCGACAATCACTTTTCCGCCCACCAACAACCATGATGGAAATACCATGATCCTCGAATTAGCCGATATCCGCATCCAGCCAGGCAAGCAGCAGGAATTTGACGCCGCGATTCAACGCGGAATCGAGCAAGTCATCAGCAAAGCCAAGGGCTTCGTCAGCTTTAAAGTGCACAAGGGGATCGAATCTCCAGAACGCTATGTCCTGATAATTCTCTGGCAAACGCTGGAAAACCATACGGTAGATTTTCGCGAATCGCCTGCGTTTGCCGACTGGCGCGCGCTGGTAGGACCGTTTTTTGCGGTGGCGCCGACCGTCGAGCATTTCACGCTCTTGGCAGAATCACACTAATTGCAGGTTGGGGAAATGCAAGATGAAGTGCACCGTGTAAGCAGCAGGGCAACCCGATCGACGGCCAATGCCGGTGGGATGCCCGACTGCTACGCAGCGATATGTGTACTACGAACGAGTACAACAGACGAACTACAGACCTGCTGATAAAACTTTGCAACATAGGCTTAAATACCTGCTAACTGCAAACAACTGCAAACAACTGCAAACAACTGCAGCTTACTACCGGTAGCCGACAAACCCGGCCACGCATTGCTGCTTTGCTACAGGTACAAATTTAGAAGCCTTTGATCCATGCTGCAGTCTGGGCGCTTTCACGATCCAGGCGTTGCATGCGATATTCCAGATCGTACAGGTCGACTGCTTCGGCCAGGTAAGCTTCTTTACGTGCGGCTTCCGAACGTTCGTAGGCAGTACCGAGACGCTTGAAAAATGCACCGATGTTGCTCAGCATGCCGGCGCGTTGTACTACTGGCGCTGCCGGACGTGCTACTGGAGCTGGACGTGCTGCTGCTGGACGAGCAATGCTAGAACTGTTGCTGATTGTCATTGTAGACATGATAAATTCCTCTTTCGTTTTGCGTTCACCGCAAGCCAATTGTTGCGTCGCACAATCAGAATAGCGTTTCCCCATGAATTATCCAATTTCGATTGCCAATAGCAGTTATCAGTTTTGTGAATTTAAGGGGCTAGGTGCCTGATTCCAGCGATTTTTATGACTTGGCCTAATGTGTTGTAAAACTGCTATACAGGCATGGAAAGATGCCTGTAAACTGCTGCACCTTCCTCTCATACAAGCCTTAGCTCCGATGTCTACGCACACCTTCCTCTGGCACGACTACGAAACCTTCGGCGTCCAGCCGCGACGAGACCGCCCGGCCCAGTTTGCCGCGATCCGCACCGACGCCGAATTGAACGAGATCGGCGAACCGATCATGCTGTATTGCCAACCTGCAAATGATTTCTTGCCAGATCCGCAGTCTTGCCTGATTACCGGCATCACGCCTCAACATTGCCTGGAGCGAGGCATTCCTG
Source organism: Collimonas arenae (assembly GCF_000786695.1). Taxonomy (NCBI): domain Bacteria; kingdom Pseudomonadati; phylum Pseudomonadota; class Betaproteobacteria; order Burkholderiales; family Oxalobacteraceae; genus Collimonas; species Collimonas arenae. Next base: position 4,157,099 of record NZ_CP009962.1, read on the forward strand.
AATACCAGTTCGCCGCCCAGATCGAAAAAGCGTTTTCAGAACCCGGCACCATCGGCGTCGGCTACAACACGATCCGCTTCGACGACGAAGTCACGCGCTTCCTGTTCTGGCGCAACCTGATCGATCCCTATGCGCGCGAATGGCAGAACCAGTGCGGCCGCTGGGATATTCTTGATGTGGTGCGCACCGCCTACGCCTTGCGACCGGACGGCATCGAATGGCCGAAAAACGATGAGGGGCGGCCAAGTTTCCGTTTGGAGCTGTTAACCAAAGCTAACGGCATCAGCCACGAAGCGGCGCATGATGCGCTGTCCGACGTGCGGGCGACGATCGCCCTGGCGCGCCTGATCCGGCAGCACCAGCCGAAACTGTTCGATTTCTGCCTTGCCCTACATAAGAAAGACCGGGCCGGCGCTGAAATCGGCTTGCCGACGCCACGCCCTTTTCTGCATATTTCAGGGATGTTTCCTGCCGAGAACGGTTGCCTGGCTGTCATGTGGCCACTTGGGGTGCATCCAACCAACAAGAATGAAATATTGGCCTGGGACCTGGCCTACGATCCGAGCGAAATATTCTCGCTCGACGCCGATACCGTACGCACCCGCCTGTTCAGCAAATCGGCCGACTTGCCGGAAGGCGTGACCCGGTTGCCTTTGAAGTCAGTGCACTTGAACAAATCGCCGATGGTCATCAACAAGCTGCAAACCCTGTCAAGCGACATGGCGGCGCGTTGGGGCATCGATATCCCGCAAGCCTTGAAACATGCTGAAATCGCGGCGCAAGCACCTGATCTCGGCAACTTGTGGCGTCAAGTGTTCCAGCGTGCGGATGAGAGCGTAACCGATGTCGATGAAGACTTGTACGGCGGTTTTGTCGGCAACAATGACCGTCGCAAGCTCAATGATTTACGCGCCATGACGCCGCAAAAACTGGCGGCCGCGCAGCTCAGTTTTGACGACCAGCGCCTGGAAGAACTTACCTTCCGCTACCGCGCCCGCAACTTCCCCGACACCCTGTCCGGCGACGATCAGGAGCGTTGGGAGGAACACCGCGCCGCCCGCCTGTTCGATGGCGAAGGCAAGGCCCGTACGGTCGAGATGTTGTTTGAAGAAATCGACAATTTGTCGGAAACGGCGGATGAACGCGGCGAAGAAATCCTCGGCGCGCTTTATGACTATGCCGAGATGATTGCGCCGGCGCGCGAGTAATAGCGAGTCATATCGCAACCGGCTGCAGGCCGGACCGGCCCAGAAAAAACAAAGCGGGGCCAGGTATATTTTCGATTCATTCCACGAAAACATGCCTGGCCCCGCTTACTCTTGCCTCTAATTTCACTTACACATCCATCCCCCGGGCGGCGTCCCGCGCGGGCGATTCCTACGTTTCATTCTATGCTTCTGCTGCCATCGGCTGCGCTTTCAGCTTCCCGATAAAATCGCGCATCGGCTGATTGATTTCTGCAAACAGCGGGTTGCTGCGGTTTTTCAGCATGACTTCGGTGAACAGCTTCAAACCCAGCGGCAGCGAGGCGGCGGTATCGGCGTCAAACTGGCCTTTGCTGCGCACCTTGTCGATGATCGCGAACAGGTCATCGTGGTTGCCGGCTTCAAAATTTATTGCGGCATGGGTCGGCTCGCCCTGCTTCGGCGTAGCCAAGTGCTCCAGGGTAATGCGGTAACGATGTTCACGCATAGTTTCTCCTTGTTTCCAAACGGCTTTGCTAACTTCAAACTCTCTCTATCTTTACAGCAGCGGCATCAATCGCATCAACGATGGCGTGGATCTGCTCCTGGCTGAGTTCGCCTTTTTCCAGCCGCGTATGCACTGCCATCCTGAAGTTCATGATGGCCCGCTTCAGTTCCGGCGCGGAACTACCGGATGCCCGTTGCGCCGCTTCCAGCTTCTGCAACGCCAGATTCAGGGCCTCGCTATTGGCAGCCAAAAACGCCGCGCCTTCTGGCGTGATGCGGTACAGTTTTTTGCCGCCCGCTTCCGCTTCGATTGCCGTGTAACCCATCTCTTCCAGTAGCGTCAAGGTCGGATAGATCACACCCGGGCTCGGGCTGTAATCGCCACCGACCAGTTCTTCGATCGCCTTGATGACTTCGTAGCCGTGGCGTGGCTTTTCCTGCAACAGGTTAAGAATCACCAACCGCAAGCTGCCTTGCTCGAACATGCGCCCGCCGCGGCCGCCTTCACGGCGCCCGCCACGTTCAAACATACCGCCACCGCGATGTTGCCTTTCGTGACCTTGATGCATCTGGCTGCGGTCGCAACCTCTTCTATGACCAAACATGTAAACTTCCTTATCTCATTGAATGAGATATAAAGATATATCTTAGAAACTACTAAGTCAAGATTGAGTTATGTTTTTATTTAATGAGATGCGGCCTTGCTAGCAATTTTTTCATAAAGACAACATCAACTAGTACGTTTTGCCAGATATTCCGGCTGGAACATGCACATCCGGATGGCATCGCGATAAACGCCATTGATGAAAAACTCGCTCTTCAATTCGCTTTCCAGCTCAAATCCGCATTTCTTGTAGATGTGAATCGCCTTGTGGTTTTCATTGTCGACATACAAATACAGCTTATACAGATTGAGAACGCAGAATGCATATTCGATCGCCAGCCGGGTAGCGCGCTCTGCATAGCCTCGGCCCTGGGCGCTTGGCGCGACGATGATCTGGAATTCCGCGCGGCGGTGGATATGGGTGATCTCGACCAGTTCGACCAGCCCCACCATCTCGCCGTTATCGCTTTCAAGAATAAAGCGGCGTTCAGTCTGGTCGTGGACGTGCTGGTCATAAAGTTGCACTAACTCAACATACGCTTCGTAGGGCTCTTCGAACCAGTAGCGCATGATGGTGCTGTTGTTGTCGAGCTGATGTACAAAATGCAGGTCGTTGCGTTCTAGCGGGCGCAATTTAAGGCCCGGCTGCACGAGAGTCGTCATAAAACTTCCTTTTATTTGTTGCTAATATTGTTGTTCTTGGTGAAATTGTCAGGCGCCTTGCCGGTTATGCTTGCTGCAAGGCTTGCATTCGCGCCTGCAACGATTCGAGCCGGTTAAAGTCTTGCGGGAAATCGTCCACCTGAACGCTGATATCCCCGTAGCGCGCAAAATCTTCCAGCACTTGCTGCTCTTCGGCCGTGATTGCGCCGGTGGCCGCAGCGGCAGTGATCCAATCGCTCATCTCGATCAGGCTTTGCGGCATCGCCGTCAAAGTCCCGGCCATGATCGCGGGCTTGAGTCGTGCTGCAATCGCGTTGACCAGCGGAATCAACCGGAAAGCCAGTTCGCCAAAAGCTAACGGCGATTCCTCGGCGTTTGGCAGATATGTATCGCCAACCAGACGGTCGCGGCTGACGCCATCCATCTGCATGGCTTTCGCCACTGCCGTGTCGAGTGCATCGGATGGTTTATCGTAGGGCCGCCCGAAAGGGAAAACAATTACGCGCATTAAGACTGCCAGGATCCGGTTCGGAAAATTATCGAGTACACCAAGACAGGCTTCTTGCGCCTGATGCAAGGCATCCTGTATCGCCCAATGCACATAGGGTAAATCTTCCTGCTGCCGGCCATCATCCTCATAGCGCTTGAGCACGCTGGAAATCAGGTACAGCTGCGACAGGATATCGCCCAACCGGCCGGAAATCCGTTCGCGGAATTTCAGCGAACCGCCAAACACGAACATCGATGTATCGCTCAGCAGCGCGAACGCCGCCGACATTCGGTTGACTGCGCGATAGAAATGACGCAGCTCGGACGGCGCCACACGCGGCGCCGCAGGAAAACTGCCAACTGACAGTCCTGCAACCAGGGCTCGTGAAAAATTGGCGAAGACAAAGCTGATATGGTCAAAGAATGCATTGTCGAAATCAACCAGCGCCTTCTGCTGATCTGCTTCGCCTGCCGCCGCCATTTCCTTCAGCACATAGGGATGACAGCGGATCGCACCTTGGCCAAAAATGATCAGGCAGCGTGTCAGGATGTTCGCGCCTTCGACCGTGATCGCGATCGGCATCTGCTGGTAGCTGCGCGCCAGGAAATTATTCGGCCCCATGCAAATACCCTTGCCGCCCAACACATCCATGCCGGCGTTGACCAGAATGCGACCCCGCTCTGTGACATGGTATTTCGAGATCGCTGAAATCACCGACGGCTTTTCGCCATTATCCACCGCCAGCGCCGACAACCTGCGCACCGCGTCCATCAGATACAGGTTGCCACCCATGCGCGCCAGCATTTCATGGATGCCCTCGAACTTGCCGATCGGGATCCTGAACTGATGCCGCATGGCTGCATAGGCGCTAGTGCCGCGCACCGCCAGTTTGGAAAAGCCGACCGTGGACGACGGCAAGGAAATTGCACGGCCTGCGGCCAGGCACTCCATCAGCATGCGCCAGCCCTTGCCGATCTGCTCGCGGCCGCCGATCACCCAATCCAGCGGGATGAATACATCCTTGCCGGAAGTCGGACCGTTCTGGAATACCGCATTCAACGGCCAATGACGACGGCCTGTGACCACGCCCGGATGGTTGGTTGGAATCAGAGCGCATGTAATACCGAGATCAACCTCGGTGCTCCCATTGGCCGCCAATAGAAGATCGGGATCCTGCACCCGGAACGCCAGTCCCAGCACGGTCGCGACAGGGCCTAGCGTAATGTAGCGCTTATCCCAGGTTATCTTGAAGCCCAGCATTTCCTGGCCATCGTAATTTCCTACGCAAACTACACCCACGTCCGGAATCGCCGCCGCATCGGAGCCGGCGTAGGGACTAGTGAGCGCAAAACACGGGATTTCCTCGCCTGCGGCGAGGCGCGGCAAGAAATAATCCTTTTGTGCTTCTGTACCGTATTGCAGCAGCAATTCAGCCGGGCCTAGCGAATTAGGCACCATTACTGAAATCGCTGCGGCGGAACAATGCGAAGACAGTTTCATGATCACCTGCGAATGCATGTAGGCGGAAAATTCCTTGCCGCCATACTGCTTGGGGATGATCATGCCGAGGAAACCTTTTTCCTTGACGAATTGCCAGGCCTGCGGCGACAGGTCCTGCCAGATTTCAGTGCTCTCCCAATCCGTGGCCAACTGGCATAGCTGCTCGACTTCATTATCGAAAAAATCCTGCTCTTCAGCGCTCAGCTTGGGCGCTGGAAGTTGCAGTAATTTATTCCATGCCGGCTTGCCGGAAAACAGTTCGGCATCCCACCAGACAGTACCGGCCTCGATCGCATCGCGCTCGGTCTGCGACATACGCGGCAAGATGCGCTGGAAAACATTCAATGCCGGCTTGCTCAGCAAGCTGTGGCGCAATGGCTTTATAGCGACGATCAAGGTCGGCATCGCCAGCAGCAGTAATAGCAATATCGCTGCCAATGCGCCGATGCCGGCCAGCCAGAAGCCGCCTGCTATCCAGAGCAGCATGGCGCCCAGCCAAACCCAGGCGCCGAGGCGCAACTGCATCAAGAGCAAGGCGCCAATAAGCAACGCTGCGATCCAATAGAACATGCTGGCTCCAATTTGACAGATAAGGTTGACAGTTCGTTTGGTAGTTCTGCGCGCTGTAAATCTTTTACATAACCGCAACTGACTTGAACACGATTATGGGGACAGGACAAAACTGAGTGGTAAAGGGCTGAGAAAAAATTACCCTAAATACAATGAACTGCGTTAGGAAATAAGATGATTCTTCCCCCTTTGGTCACTTTTTGGATACAAAAAGTTCACAAAAAGCAAATTTAAATGTTAAACAACAACAAGTTAGCTTATCCTATGCGGCGATTTGGGTAACAATTATGGGGATGCAAAATCAATAATATGCAACCCTTTGTAAATCTCTGTATCCCTTTGTCAACCATACTATAGAATCGTGCGTTAAGCCGTTTCTATAGTTGCGCGCAAATATGGGAAAACCCAGAAGAACCATAAAACCGAGTCAGGCCACTCGGCCCATATCCATATCGTAGCGAATACCCGTAGCCAGCTCCGCAAGCAGGCCAGCCATCAACCCGCATCAGACAAGTTACAAGAGCATTTAGCCTTTCATGAATAATTTAATTTTGATGACCGGCGCGACCGGCTTTCTCGGTGGCGCAAACGCAGTGGAGGCAATTCATCGCGGGCTAGGTAAAAATCTGTTACTGCTGGCACGTGCTGAAAACGCTGCGATGGCGCACGCCCGAGTCATCAAAAATCTGCAACTGTTGGGCGCAAGCGCAACTGACATCGCGCAAATCAGTGTCGACCAGATTCTCTGCTCGGACTTGTCTGAACTTGACAACGTCGCCAGCGATCCACGCCTGGACCGGGTGTCGGTTGTAATCCATTCTGCGGCGCTTGCCACTTTTGCGAATCATCCTTCGCTGGAAAAGATCAATGTCGACGGTACGTTGGCGCTCGGCAAACTGATGCATCGACGGCCAGCCCTGAAACGCTTCATGTACATCGGTACGGCCATGGCGTGCGGCGAAGGCGCCGGCATCAATGCCGTCGTCAAGGAAAACATCGACTTGCCGCTGGGTGACCAGCATCTGGTGGCCTATACACGCTCCAAGGCAATGGGCGAAAAGAAACTGCGCGACATTTACCCCGATTTGCCCGTAGTTTATGTCAGGCCGTCGATTATCGTCGGCCACACCCTGCTCGGCTGCGCCCCATCCCAAAGCATTTTCTGGGTCTTCATGGTATGGCAACTGCTGGGCGCGCTGACCACGGCTCTCGATGAAAAAGTCGACGTCGTGCCGGTCGACTGGTGCGCGCAAGCGATCATAGATCTGGCGCAAAAAGATACCCTGTCGCACAACGTTTTCCATATCTCGGCCGGCGTCGGTTCCTGCGTCTCGTTCCGCGAGATCGATCTGGCTTTGGCGGCAGCGCGCGGCATCGAACCGATTGGCGCCACCTATAAGCAGATCACGCCGGACGCCATCGCCACGCTGCTGCCACGCATGCGTGAATGCGTTCCGGAATGCAATGACCGCTTGCTGCTACGCGCGCTCAAGCTGTATGGTGCATTTGCCGGCCTGAATTATGTATTTGACAATACAAACCTGTTGGCAGAAGGTATTCGCCCAGCTCCACTGTTTACCGATTACTTACCGCTCTGCGTCGAGTCGGCAAAACATATTCCGATTGCGGAACAGATGAAGTGGGACTTCAAATAGTCTTTTCCGCAACACTAAGAGGCTGTTGCAAACACAGATGGCTAGGCGCTCCGACGAAGACAGTACGAACAGTACGGCTAGGAGGGTGTAGCAGGGGTTTCAGACGACACTGTCGTCTGCCTGCGGAACGGCCCAGGCTTGCTAGCCAGGTGGGACCCTGCAAGGGCAACAACGCCAGGTGTGTTTGCAATAGCCTCTAAGTATTACTTCTGCATTCATCGCTTGCCCCTAACTGATGGTGGTTTCCGTTAGAATTGCCTTCTATTACGGACAACAAAATCAGTAGGGGTAACGACCATGAAATGGGAAGGCAATCGGGAAAGTGACAACGTCGAAGACCGCCGCGGAAATGATAGCGATGGCGGTGGCGGCGGTGGATTTGGCGGACGCTCGATCGGTCTTGGCACGATCGCCATTGCGCTGGTGGCCTCGTACTTCTTCGGCATCAGCCCGACCACCGTCTTGAGCTTGCTGAGCGGCGGACCGGTCAGCCAGCCGCAATCGCAGCAAGCACCCGCCCCCAACCACAGCAATCAGCCTGAAGACCGGCAAACCAAATTCGTAAAAACGGTACTGGCCGACACGGAAGATGTCTGGACCCAGATTTTCAGCGCCAATGGCAAAACGTATCCGCCGCCGAAGCTGGTCTTGTTTTCCGGCGCCACTCCGACCGCATGCGGTACCGGTCAGACTGCTTCCGGACCGTTTTATTGCCCGGGCGACCGCAAAGTCTACATCGATCTCAGTTTTTACAAACTGATGCAGCAGCGCTTCCACGTTTCGGGTGAATTTGCCCAGGCTTACGTGATCGCCCATGAAGTCGGACATCACGTGCAAAACCTGATGGGCATCATGGACAAGGTTAACAATGCCGAACGACAAATGTCCAAGGCACAGGTCAACGCCATGTCGGTCCGGATGGAATTGCAAGCCGACTGCCTGGCGGGCGTCTGGGCCTTTCATGCCAACCAGGCGCGCGGCATCCTTGAGCAAGGCGATGTCGAAGGCGCTTTGAACGCAGCTACCGCCATTGGCGACGACGCCCTGCAAAAGCAAGAGCAAGGATATGTGGTGCCGGACTCCTTCACGCACGGCACGTCAGCACAACGAGTAAGGTGGTTCAAGCAAGGCGTCAGCACCGGTGAAGTCAAATCCTGCAATACCTTTGAAGTAAAGGCACTTTAATTTATCGCATGTGGCAAGCCGGTGCGCCTGGCTTGCGATTTGATCGGCGCGTTCTAGCAGGCCGGGGATAAGGTACTGACACCACACGGCTCAATCCATTGGCAAGAACCTGCTCATCTCAGCTTATTAACCTCAGTGCAATCGCATGTCACATCAAGCAACCATTCAACTACTGCACGACGCTATCAATACGGTGCAGAACAACTCAACCAACAGCCCGTCCGCGATTACCTCCCTGTGTCGCATCTGGCGTGCGCAGACCGCTCTGCTGTCAGCACTGCCGCCACGGTTTGCGGAAGTTGCGGAAAATTTCCTCGGCAGGCTGGAGGCCGCCAATCTGTTCACGGAAGAAAGCTGTTCATACAGCCAGCAGGATTTGCTCGATCATTTACGCGCCTGGCTTGACCAGGCACAGCTGACGCTACAGAAAAGCGCCGGCGTTTAACCTTTCATTTATCACCATCGGAATATCATGCAACAACTAGAATTACGCCTCAACAGCGACTACGTCGAACTCAATCAACTGCTTAAACTGACCGGCGTGTGTGACAGCGGCGGCGCCGGCAAGGCGCTGGTCGCGAGCGGTGTCGTATCGGTCGATGGCAAGGTGGAATTGCGCAAGACCTGCAAAATCGTCGCAGGGCAAAAAGTCACTATCGGCGATCTGCTGATCTATGTGCTGCCGCGGCGCGAGAGTAAATGATTTAATACGCGCAAGGTACCCAGCGGTGCATCCGGAGAGATGAGATGACGACAGATATTCTGACGATCAGGAAATTCTGGTTTGGGGAGGCTACGGATGATCTCGCCGCCGCCAACCAGCAGTCCACCCTATGGTGGGGCAAGAATCCTGCCAGCGACCAGCTCATCAAACAGCAGTTTGAAAGCACGCTATTGGCGGCCAAAAATATGCAACTAACCGACTGGGACAAAACTCCGGAAGGGGCATTGGCGCTGGTGATCCTGACCGACCAGTTTCCGCGTAATATCTACCGCGGCACGCCGCGTTCATTCGCCTTCGATACGCTGGCGCGCAGCTTTTGCCGTATCGGGCTGCAAACGGATTTTTATCATGCCTTGCGTCCGATCGAACGTAGCTTCCTGCATTTGCCGCTGACGCATTCAGAATTGCTGGCCGACCAAGACCAGGCGGTGGCGCTCGCCAGCGCGCTGGTCGAGCAAGTGCCGGCCCGCGAGAAAGAACGCTTTTTCGGCTATCTGTCGTTCGCGATTCGGCATCGCGACATCATCGCCCGCTTCGGCCGGTTCCCGCATCGCAACCAAATCCTGCAACGGCAATCGACGCCGCAGGAGCTGATATTTCTGCAACAACCTGGCTCCTCTTTCTGAACATTCTATAGCGTGACATCCAAGGGAATCTTCAGATAGCGCACGCCGTTTTCCTCAGGCGCCGGCAGGACCCCGGCACAGATATTCAATTGAATTGATGGCAGCATCAAGGTCGGCAAACCCAAGGTTGCATCGCGACGGGTGCGCATGGCGATGAACTCTTCTTCGCTAATGCCGTTGCCGACGTGGATATTTTTTGCACGCTGCTCGGTCACGGTAGCTTCACACTGCGGTGCGCGACCCGCCGGCGGATAATCGTGACAGACGAACAGCCGAGTGGCGGGTGGCAGGTCCAGCAACTTTGCTACCGAACGATACAGACTGCTGGCGCTGCCGCCAGGAAAATCGCAGCGCGCCGAGCCTAGATCCGGCATGAACAAGGTATCACCGACAAACGCCACTTCCTGCCCCACCAGATAAGCCATGTCGGCTGGCGTATGGCCGGGAACATGCAGCGCTTGCGCCTGCAAATTACCAATGTAAAAAATTTCGTCTGCTACAAACAAATGGTCGAACTGTGCGCCATCGAGCAAGAATTCAGACTGCAGGTTGAAGACCTTTTTGAATACCCCCTGCACCACACGGATTTGGTCGCCAATTGCAATGACGCCACCCAACTGTCTTCGCAAATAGGGGGCTGCGGAAATGTGGTCGGCATGCGCATGGGTTTCCAGCAGCCATTGCACTTTCAGGTTATTGGCGCGGACGAATTCAACTACACGATCGGCAGCTGCAGTGGAAGTACGGCCGGCCACCGGATCATAGTCAAGCACCGAATCAATAATCGCACATTCAGAACCAGCCGCTTCGTACACGACATAGGTAAATGTGGAGGTGCTCTGGTCAAAAATCACTTCTATCTGTGGACTAGCCATCAATTACATCCTCAAACTTAACAATAAACAACTATATAAACATACCAAACATTGACAAATAAGTAAGCAGTCTTTATATTATTAACAATCAAACAAGTCGCGATATTACAATGGGACAGATTATTTCACTGGTGCATTCGATATAGTGCGAGTCGCCGGGAATGACCGCAAATTGTTAAACGTACCGGTAGACCGAAGCCCTTCACGACCCCGTCAGCGCACTCGAGCGCTCCGCAACAAATGCGGTCAACGTATCTGCCCTACCATCTTAACCATTTGTGCTCCGTGGTGACATCGTCGTGTCGATACCTGGCCCATATCGACAGCAAACCCGGCAGCTGAATATAGCCGGACAGCAAGCAGATAAACAGTGCCACTCACCTGACACGATGGAAGCAACACCTATGGATCTTCATATCATCAAGCATAGCGAGTTATTTTCTACTACCGGTCAAATCGGCACGGAAAACTTGAGCGATATCGCCGCCGCCGGCTACAAGTCAATAATCTGCAATCGCCCGGACAGCGAAGACCGCGGCCGTCATGCCTCCAGCAACGAGCTGGCTGCGGCATGTGAAAAATTCGGCCTGGAATTCAGCTACCTGCCCGCCGACGCTACCCATCTCAGCAAAGAACATGGCGCCGCCCTGCGCCGGCTGCTTATCACCATGCCGCCGCCGATCCTGGCATTTTGCCGCACCGGCGTTCGTTCGACCAACATTTTCCGCCTGGCGAATCTGACCGAGGACTCAGTACCTGTAATCCAGACTGAGGAACCGAGCGACAAATTGCAACAATTTGAAGTCGTGATCGTAGGCGCCGGTGCGGCCGGCATCGCGGTTGCCGCCAGCTTGCTACGACGCGCTCCGAATATCCAGATCGCCATGATCGATCCAGCCAGCCAGCATTATTACCAGCCGGCATGGACACTGGTTGGCGGCGGTGCCTACGATTATAAAAAAACCGTGCGGCCCATGGCTTCGGTGATCCCGGAACGCACACAATGGCTACAACAGGCCGTGACCGAATTCCTGCCAGATCATAACCGCATTCGACTCGACAATGGCAACCTGATCGCCTATCAACAACTGATTGTCTGCCCCGGCCTGCGCCTGGCCTGGGAAAAGATTGAGGGGTTGGAGCAAACGCTGGGGCAGAACGGCGTCACGTCCAACTATCGTTACGATCTGGCGCCTTATACCTGGTTACTGGTGTCGCAATTAAAACAAGGCACCGCGATTTTTTCGCAACCGGCGATGCCGGTCAAATGCGCCGGTGCACCGCAGAAAGCCATGTATTTGTCTTGTGATCACTGGTTACGCTCAGGCATGCTGAACAAGATCAAGGTTGAATTTCATAGCGCCGGGACAGTCCTGTTCGGCGTCGCCGCTTTTGTGCCGCCGCTGATGCGTTATATTCAAAAGTACAAGGCGCAGCTGGTATTTGAATCGAACCTTGTCAAAGTCGACGGCGACAGGAAACTCGCCTGGTTCGATGTCAAGGATGCCTCCGGCAATATCGTGCGCCAGGAAAAAACCTTCGATTTGCTGCATGTAGTGCCGCCGCAAGTAGCGCCCGATGCATTGCGCAACAGCGCGCTGGCCAACCTCGACGGCTGGTGCGAGGTCGATCCTGCCACGCTGCGCCACGTGCGGTATCGCAATGTTTTTGCACTCGGTGATGTCAGCTCGACAGCCAATGCAAAAACGGTTGCCGCAATCCGCAAACAAGCTGTAGTCGTGGCCACCAACCTGCTCGCCGCATGCGCGGGGCAAGCTCTGAGCGCAAACTACGACGGCTATGGCGCATGTCCGCTCACCGTGGAAAAGGGTAAAGTCATACTGGCCGAATTCGGCTATGGCGGCAAATTGCTGCCGACCTTTCCCCTCGACCCTACCGTCGCTCGCCGCAGCAACTGGCTTCTGAAAACCAAGGTGCTGCCGTGGGTCTATTGGACGCTGATGCTGAAAGGCCGGGAGTGGCTGACCAAATCCTCGACATCCGGGAAAAACTCCTAGCCTCCCCCTTTCTCCGGCAGACGTATGCGCCGCAGCCTAATCAACGTAGCGCCCGCAGCAACCGCAAGCCATTGAACACGACCAGTAAACTGGCGCCCATATCGGCAAACACCGCCATCCACAACGTAGCCTCTCCACTCAAGGCCAACACCAGGAAGATCGCCTTGATGCCCAGCGCCAGCGTGATGTTTTGCATCAGCACCGCATACGTCTTTTTGCTCAATCGGATAAAGTCCGGAATCTTGCGCAGATCATCGTCCATCAGCGCTACGTCGGCAGTTTCCAACGCCGTGTCGCTACCGGCCGCACCCATGGCAAAGCCGATACTGGCTTGCGCCAGCGCCGGCGCATCGTTGATGCCGTCGCCCACCATGCCGACATGGCCATAACGCGCGCGCAAATCATTAATGGCTTCAAGTTTATCCTGAGGCAACTGGTCGCCACGGGCATCGCTGATACCGACCTGGGTCGCTATAGTTTGTGCGGTGTGCGCATTGTCGCCGGTCAGCATCACCGCTTCCACCCCGATCGACCGCAGCTTGGCCACAGCTTCCAGCGCTGTCTCGCGCACCGTATCAGCCACCGCCAGAATCAGCAAAGGCCGCGACGCCGAGCACAGCACTACCGTGGTCTTGCCTTCGCTCTCCAGTGCGGACAAACGCGCTTCCAGTTCCGGGCTGCAAATATTCATCTCATGCACCAGCCGATGATTGCCCAGATAGAACTGCTGTCCCGCGATCATGCCTTGCACGCCGCGGCCCGTCAGCGCTTCGAAGCCGCTGACATCGAGCAAGCTGCCGCTGTTGCCGGACGCTTGCCAGTGGGCCACCACCGCTCCTGATACCGGATGATCGGAGCGGCTAGCCAGACTTGCCGCCTGAAGTTGCAACTGCAGGCCGTCGCTGATATCAGCCACGCTCTGCACCAGTTGCACATCCGTGACACGTGGCTTGCCCTGAGTCAGCGTGCCGGTCTTGTCCAGCGCCAGCGCCTTGAGCTTGCGACCCATTTCCAGATACACGCCGCCCTTGATCAGGATGCCATGCTTGGCTGCCGCAGCCAAGCCGCTCACCACCGTTACCGGCGTCGAAATTACAAGCGCGCACGGACAGGCGATCACCAGCAGCACCAGCGCCTTGTACAGCCATGGATAAAATGCTGCGCCCATCAGCAACGGCGGCAATGCCGCGACCAGTATCGCTGCCAGGACCACAACCGGGATGTAATAGCGCGCGAACTGATCGACGAAGCGCTGCGTCGGCGCACGCTCACCCTGCGCCTGTTGCACGCTCTTGATGATGCGCGCGAGGGTTGAATTGGCTTGCAGCGCCGTGACCTCATAAACGAAAGAGCCGCGTTCGTTGATGGTGCCCGCAAAGACCTGATCACCTGCCTGTTTGGCGACCGGCATGCCTTCACCAGTGATCGCAGCCTGGTTGATGGTGGTCTGTCCCTCCTTCACCAGTCCGTCCAAGGGTACGCGCGCACCCGGTTTGACACGGATCAAAGCGGCCAGCGTGACTTCGCCAGTGGCTACTTCGCGCCACTCGCCATCCGCACCCTGGACGGTCGCCATATCCGGCGCCATTGCCATCAAACCTTTGATGGCATTACGGGCCCGGTCGAGCGACAGCGCTTCAATCATTTCCGCCAGCGCAAACAGGAAAATCACGACGGCCGCTTCCGGCCACTGGCCAATGACCGCGGCGCCGATCACTGCGATCGACATCAGGAAATTCATGTTGAGAGAGAGATTCCTCAACGCTATCCAGCCCTTCTTTAGGGTATCCAGACCACCGCTCAGAATGGCAATCAACGCTAGGCCGATCACCAGCCATGAACTATCCTGGCCGCCGCTCCAGACCACCACTTCGGCGCCGACCGCGGTAATCCCGGAGAGCGCCATCAGCAGCCATTTTTTCCGCGATATTCTGAAGGCGCCGTCCCCCAGGTCTTCGCTCAAGCCGGTTGCGCCGGTCAACGTATCCGACTTCAGCGCAGGCTCCATGTCCAGCGCCTTCAGGGTCGCCACGATAGAATCCACCGATGGCAAACGATGCTGCACCGTCAGTTCACGCTGGATCAAGTTGAATTGCATGGCTTCAATGCCGGCCATACTCTTGAACCTGTCGCGTATCAGCTTTTCTTCGGTGGGACAATCCATTTTCTGGATCAGGAACACTGCTTCTGCTGCACCTGCAGCCAGCGCCGGACGATAAGCGACGACCGTACCCGCATCCGCTTGCGCATGTTCGTGCGAATGATCGTGTTTGTGCTGGTGATCGTGATGGTTGTGGTGGTCGCTATGTTCATGTTGGCAACTGGCCATGGTGCTCTCCTGGACACGGGTTTCGTTGATGCGTATGCATACTCCTTGCATATTTAAAACCCTGTAGCTACTATAAGGTCAAGGATTAATTGCAGAAATGGCTATCGAAGGAGCAACAACATGAGCAATGGCATCAGCACTACGGCACTCAAGATCGGAGAACTAGCGGCGCATGCAGGTTGCCCAGTTGAAACTATCCGCTATTACGAACGCGAAGGCTTGCTGCCGCTGGCGGCGCGCTCGCAAAGCAATTACCGCTTGTATGGGCAAGCACATATCGAACGCTTGCAGTTCATCCGTCATTGCCGTTCGTTGGACATGACGCTTGATGAGGTGCGCAGATTGTTGCAGTTCCGCGACCTGCCAGAAGACAATTGCGCCGAGGTCAACACCTTGCTGGATCATCATATCGATCACGTCGCCGCCCGGATTACCGAATTGAAAGCGTTGCAAACGCAACTTAAACAACTGCGCAAGCAATGTCAAAGAACCCAGGCAGCCAAGGATTGCGGCATCCTGCAAGGGCTGGCAAGCATGGAAGACGACGCGCCGGCCAATCTTGGCAGCCATGGCGGCGGCGTCCACTAAACTGCGCACGATGAATATTCATTCGGATGATTTGCGGATTTTCATTGCCGTAGTTGATTGCGGCACTCTCAGCGCCGCTGCGGAACAGTTGGGCCAGACCACTTCCGGCCTGAGCCGCGCCCTGTCGCGCCTGGAGAAAAAGCTGGCCACGTCGCTGCTGACGCGCACCACGCGCCGCATGGAGCTGACCGAGGAAGGTAAGCTTTTCCTGGAAAAGGCGCGCGCCATCATCACTGCGATGGAAGAAGCAGAAGAAGCTATCCAGGTGCGCCATCAAAGGCCGTCAGGACGATTGCGGGTGGATGCCTCACCACCCTTCATGTTGCATTGCATAGTGCCGCACATTGCGGAATTTCGTAAGAACTACCCTGACATCACGCTGGAACTGACCAGCAACGACCAGAATATCGATCTGTTGGAACACCGTACCGATATCGCCATACGCCACGGCGCTTTGCAAGATTCGATGCTGCACGCGCGCAGGCTGGGAGCGAGCCAGCTGCACATTGTTGCAAGCCCAGATTATCTGCGCGCGCATGGCACGCCAGACAATACCGACGCGCTGAAACAACACCAGCTGCTCGGCTTCACGCAACCGGAGTCGTTGAATGTCTGGCCGCTAAGGCAACAGCAGGAGGAAAACCTGACGATCAGCCCGACATTGCTGGCGTCGGGCGGAGAAACCATACGCCAGCTGGCCTTGCATGGCCTTGGCATTGCCTGCCTCTCAGCTTTCATGGTGCGCGAGGATATCGCGCGTGGAACGCTGACCGATATCCTCGCGACGCACAACAACGGCTACCGCCAGCAAATTCATGCGGTGTATTACCGGAACACGCAACTAGCGCGGCGCATTACCTGTTTCCTCGACTTCCTGCAGTTGAAACTCTGAGAGTTGCTCTGTGATTTGCTCTGAGACTCCATCAGCGAGCGTGCGACTGTTCGCTATCCAGATGCGCCATCGCCGCCGCCGCATAACGGTCACCGGCTGCGGCGTCTGCCGGTATCGCCACTTCGATCTGCGCCAGGTCGGCGGCGCTCAACTGAATCGCCGTTGCTCCCAACGACTCCGCCAGGCGGTCGCGACGACGCGCACCAACCAGCGGTACGATATCGCTTCCGCGCGACATGACCCAGGCGATGGCGATCTGCGCCAAGGTCGCTTGCTTGCTGTCGGCAACCACCCGCAAAGCCTCCAACAAGGACAGGTTGTGCGCAAGATTATCGCCGCTGAAGCGTGGGTTGAAGCTGCGGAAATCCCCCGGGGCCAATTTCTTTTCCTTGTCCCAGTGACCACTGATCAAGCCACGCGACAACACACCATACGCCGTAATGCCAATACCCAGTTCACGGCATACCGGCAAGATCACCGCCTCGACGCCGCGCGAAACCAATGAATATTCAATCTGCAGATCCGCAATCGGATGCACTGCCTGCGCCCGGCGGATGGTTTGCGCGCCGACTTCAGACAAGCCAATATGACGCACGTAACCGGCCTTGACCAGATCTGCGATGGCGCCCACTGTTTCTTCGATCGGCACATTCGGATCGAGCCGCGCCGGACGGTAAATATCGATGTGATCAGTACCCAGCCGGCGCAAGGTATAAGCCAGAAAGCTTTTGATTGCTTCAGGCCGGCAATCCATTCCCATCCAGTTGCCAGCAGGATCGCGCATCGCGCCAAATTTGACGCTCAGTAAAACCTGGTCGCGTTTGCGACTGCGCAGCGCTTCCCGGATCAGCATTTCGTTATGGCCCATGCCGTAGAAATCGCCCGTATCCAGCAGAGTGATGCCGGCATCGATAGCCGCGTGCAGCGTAGCAATGCTTTCGTTTTCATCGGCAGGGCCGTACAAATCAGACATGCCCATACAGCCGAGACCGATGATGGAAGATTGCGGACCGGTAGCGCCTAATTGTTGGGTTTTCATAGTGACATCCTTGGTTGAATTGTTCATGTGCAGTCGAAAGGCAACACCGGATCGGAGCGCCATGGGAAGAGTATTGCGCACAGAAATCAATGAATAAATGGGCTTAAAATGATTTCTTTATTCGAAAATCACCAATAATTCCTCCAAAGGAAAGCACAATGGATCGCATCCAGACCATGGAAGTCTTCTCGAGAGTCGCTGAACTGGGTAGCTTCAGCCGTGCAGCGGAGCAGTTGAACCTGCCGGCGGCAACGGTCACCAATGCGGTGCAAGCGCTGGAGAAGCATCTGGGGGTACGTCTGCTGCATCGGACTACGCGCAAAGTGACCTTGACCGACGAAGGCATCACCTACCTCGACCGCTGCACGCAATTGCTGACCGAGTTCGAAGATGTCGACGCTTTGTTCCAGCACGACCAGTTGCAGCCACGCGGCGTGGTCCGGGTTGACTTGCCTGAGCGGCTGGCACATCTGGTGGTGATCCCGGCGCTGCCGGAATTTTTCGCACTCTACCCGCAGTTGCGGCTCAAGCTGACCGCTACCGACCGCTTTATCGACCTGATCGGAGAAGCGGTCGACTGTGTAGTGCGCGTCGGCCCTTTGAGCGACTCCAGCCTGATTGCGCGCCGCATCGGCAGCATGGAACAGATCAACTGTGGCTCCAGGTCGTACCTGGAGCGCTATGGCCGCCCACAAGCACTGAGCGATTTACAGCATCACATGGTTGTAAATTTTTTTTCCAGCCGCACCGGACGCGACCTGGGTTGGGAATATATGGCGGATGGCGAATTGCATTTCCTGAAGTTGCAGGGAGTGATTTCAGTTGCCAGCTCCGATGCCTACCTGGCGAGCTGCCGCGCCGGCTTAGGCTTGATACAGGCACCACGGTTTGGATTAGAGGAATTGCTGGAGAGCGGCGAGATGGAAGAAGTACTGCCGGATTTCAAACCGCCGCCGTTGCCGGTGTCTGTGGTGTACGCACACAACAAACATCTGTCGGCGCGCGTGCGGGTATTTGTCGATTGGATCGCCAAGCTGCTGGCGGCGCGTTACAGCTAGGTCCTGCCAGACTGAAGTAGCCGGTTGACCTGGATGCATCCCAAACCAACCGGAAAGTGAAATTATCTCGCTGCGGCCTGTTGCGCAATCCAGCCATCGATCTGTGTTTCCAGCATCTCCAGCGGCAAAGCGCCATTGTCAATCACTGCATTGTTGAAGCGCCGTAAATCGAACTTGTCGCCCAACGCAGTTTGCGCCTTTTCACGCAGCGCCTTGATCTTCAGCTGGCCGATCTTGTACCCCAGGGCCTGGCCAGGATCGACAATATAACGGTCGATCTCAACTTGATTGTCATGTGGCGGATTGGCTGTATTCACGTTCATGTAATCGATCGCCTGCTGCCGCGTCCAGCCCAACGCATGCATGCCGGTATCCACCACCAGCCGCGCCGCCCGAAACAGTTCGTCATTGAGGTGACCGAACTTGGAATAAGGATCGGTATAGAAACCCATTTCGCTACCCAGGCTTTCCGCATACAGCGCCCAGCCTTCGCCGAAAGCGACGTACCAGCCGAAACGGCGGAATTCAGGCAAACCCTTGATTTCTTGTGCGCGCGCAGTCTGCAAATGATGTCCCGGTACAGATTCGTGCAGCGTCAGCGTTTCCATCTCCCATTTCGGACGCGTATCCAGTTTAGACAGATTGGCGACGAAATAACCCGGACGCGAACCGTCCGGCGTGCCAGGCTCGTAATAAGCTCCAGCCTGATTTTCCGCCCCCACCGCGGGCACCGGTTTGACGTCAACCGGCGCGCGTGGAATCTGGGCAAAGAAGCGTGGCAGCTGAGCAGAGGATTTCTTGATGATTGCCTTGTAGCCGGCCAGCAGATCTTCCGGTTTGGTGTAATAGAAACGAGGGTCTGTATTCAAAAACGTGATGAATTCAGCAAACGTGCCGGTAAATCCGGTTTGCTGCATCACCTGCTTCATTTCCCCTTGAATCCGTGCCACTTCCTGCAAACCGATGTCGTGAATCTCTTGCGGCGTCATGTCGGTCGTGGTGTTTTCCTGGACCTTGTACGCATAGTACGGAGCGCCACCAGGCAGGCTGGAAGCGGCAATGCTGTCTCGGCAAGCCGGCAGATAAGTATTGCTGACATAGTTTTCCAGTTTGCGGAAAGCCGGCGCAACGGCCTGTTGCAACAATTGCCAGCCCTGGCGCGCCAGCTGTGCACGCTCGGCCGCAGGAATCGATGCCGGCATGTCATTGAAAGGCGCCACCAGAGGGCTGCTGTCCAGTTTGGCGACGAATTCCTGCAATTGACCGGGCACCACGCTCATGGTGACCTTGGGCGCCATCCAGCCCGATTTGACGCCCTGCTGTAACTGCGCGATGACGCCGTCGACGTACTTTGGCAATGCGCGCAAGCGCCCCAGGTAATTGCGATAATCCTTCGCATCGTTAAACGGCATCTGCGCCACCAGTTGCGGAAAATCGAACTGGACGCCGCTCAACTGCGTAAGAGGCGAAGGGTTGTAGGGATAAAATCCAGCGGCCTTGATATTCTTTTTCTTTTCATAGACGAACAAATCGTAGGACAACAAATCCTGGCTGCTCAATTTGCTGCGGTCGATACGACCGGCTTGCGCCAGCATCTGCGCCTGATGCGCGTTGGCGGCCAGACTGGCTGCCAGCGAAGCGTCCGACAGTCTGTCGTTATAGCGATTGTCGCCCACTGCCGTGGCGCTCTCTGGAGAGCGACGCATACTCCATTGCCAGTCGCTGTCGAATAGTGTGTTGAGTTGCTGCTGAGGCGTCGCTGCATAGCTGGACGAGGTCAGCAACAACGCAAAGATAAAGGCAATTCTGTGCATGCATATCTCCGGAAATTAGCCCGCTATTCTAGCAAATTAAAGCGGATTAATTTCCAAATGGAAATAGCCTCCTACCTTGCCTGACGCCGCTTTGCGCCAGTGTTTACCAACTTACAAGGTACTGTCAGACGCTGCCAAACCTGTATCACGGGGCGACGTCATGATCATGTTGCGGCCACCGTTCTTCGCCTTGTACAAAGCCAGGTCGGCGCGTGCGATCAGGCTTTCAAGCGTATCGTCCCCATCAAAAGCCACGACGCCGAAACTGGCGGTGACTTTGATGACAGCACCGCCATCCAGCTTAAAATGGCAAGCCTCGATCTCTGTGCGCAATTTCTCCGCAACGGCATTGCCTTGGCCCAGATCGATCTCAGGCAGCAGTAGCAAAAACTCTTCCCCGCCGTAACGGGCTAGCAGATCGACTTTGCGCCGGAACCGCCTGCTCAGTTCAGCTACCATGCACAGCACCTGATCGCCGGCCCGATGTCCGTACTTGTCATTAACCGTCTTGAAATGATCAACATCCATCAAAATCAACGCCAGTTGCCGCCGATAGCGGCGAGCGATGCCGAATTGCTGCTCTCCTTGCGAGAAAAGGGCACGCCGGTTCAGCAGGCCGGTCAGGAAATCCGTATCGGAAGCGGCCCGCAATTGCACGATCATCTGTTCGCGCTCTTTTTCCAGGCATTTCTTTTGCTGGCTATACGTTTTCAGTATATTGATCGCACGCATCATGTCGCTGATTTCATCGTCATAGTGCGGGACCGGGATTGCGGCAATCTGCCGCTCGCCAGCCAGCGCGACAAATAAATTGGTAGCTTCCAGAATCGGCCGCAAGACCCGTTGCCGTATCACGCGCAGCAGCAATACAAAAATACCCAGCGCCAGGA
Source organism: Collimonas arenae (assembly GCF_000786695.1). Taxonomy (NCBI): domain Bacteria; kingdom Pseudomonadati; phylum Pseudomonadota; class Betaproteobacteria; order Burkholderiales; family Oxalobacteraceae; genus Collimonas; species Collimonas arenae. The sequence goes on from NZ_CP009962.1 coordinate 4,178,310, forward strand.
TCGCCAAGCCTACCGTGGCCAACAGAATATAACGTGCCCACTGGTTGCGGTATTCAGCTTGCCGCAGCATTTCCGCAACGATCATATCGCGCAAATGCGGAATGGCCGTCATCTTCGGCACGTAGCGGGCTACTACCTGTTCCGACGTCAAACCGTAGTCTCCCGAGGTGCGTCCGATGACATACAAGGTATTCAGAAAATCCACTCCTTCACCCATGGAGTGATCGTGAATACTCTCCAGTGTCGCCTTGAAGTCCGGCTTGTGGCTGTAGCCGCGCAGCTGCAGCTCAATCACGGAACATAGCTGCTCAGCCTGACCAGAGAGTTTGGCGAACGTGTATCTCTCCTGTATGGTCAGGGGGCGCTGCGCGACAATGGCGGCAGTGAGGGTCGACATCATCTGACCGGCGATATTGCGCAGGCTGGAAGCCAGCTGTGCGCTGTCTATGCCGCCATGTGATTGTGGATCGGCCTGGATGGCGATGCTGGAAAGAGCGGTGACGGTCGGCGTAAAAGCATCCACGGCAGTCATCGCCATATCGACAGCGGTTGTTACCGCTTCCGGATCGCGCTGCACTTTTGGCAACGCCGCCAGAGAATCCACCTCTTTGCGCATGGCAGCGAGTGTATCCTCCGTCAATTGTACGTTCGCCGCTACCGGGGCCAGCCAAGGACTTGCTTGCGCCTGCAAGGACTGCCGCAATGTCGCGAAAGCCTGAGCGCTGGCGGCCCGTGCCGGCGCCAGCCTGGCAAGCGCCGCCGCGCCATCCTGGATATCTTGCCGAAGCAGAGAGTTGCTGATCCCGCGCTCAATGACCAGCTTTTCTTCCGTCAGCAATGCCAGATGCACATTCCTGATCGCAGGTATGCTTTCCGTACTGTGCTGATACACAGTCCATTCGCTGTCGAGAATCTTGCCGGTGAGAGTCAGAAAAAGCAGCATCAGGAGCGTAGAAATCACCCCGAATAAGCGATTTAGTGACATACGAAATGACATGCGCCCAGACTGGCATCTGGCGCGAATGTTATCTATAGTTTTTAATAGTTAAACACTATTTAAATAAATTATTTAATAGCTTATCTATTAAACAATCCTATCACATATCACTTCAGCGCCAAGTTCAAGCTCTCAGGCTTGCTTGCGGTTCGGTCACTCCGCGCATTGCCAGCACGTCGCGATAGAGCGTTGCGTAGCTCTCACCCATCACTCGTGCCGTGAATAATTTATGATAACGCGCCTGAGCACGAAGCCCCATTGCCTGCGCCTGACCGGGATCGTCCCATAACTGCTGCATCGCAGCCCTGAAGGCATCTGGATCGCTAGGAGGAACCACGATGCCGGTTTCGCCATGGTTGTTGATATAGCTGGTGCCGGTACCGATTTCGCTTGAAATCATCGGTTTGCCATACATTGCGCCCTCCAGCAGGGAAATGCCAAAGGCTTCCGAGCGCAAGTGCGAAGGAAAGACCAGCGCGTAGCATTGCCGCAGCAAGGCGACCTTGTCTTCATCGCTGACAATGCCCAGGAAAATCACATTGCTCAATCCTTCTTCGGCGGCACGCTGTTTGAGTTCCTGTTCGATCGGGCCGGCGCCGACGATCACGATCGGGTAATTGGTTCCGCGTGCTGCATCCAGCAGGATATGCAAGCCTTTGTAATAACGGATAGCGCCGACAAACAAGAAAAACCGGTCGCCGATGCGTGCTTGCCATTCCGCCATCAATGGCTCTGACGGGGTTGGATAGTTGCTTTTATCGAGTCCGATGGGAATGACCTGCGTTTTATCCTTGTAACCGGCTAGAACCGAGCTGGTTTGCAAATAGTTAGGCGAAGTGGCGACGATTGCATCGACGCTGCTGAGAAAGCGATGCATCAAAGGCCGGTATAACTGCAACAGGGCTTTATAACGCACGATATCGGAATGATAGGTCACTACACTTGGCTTGTTTATGCGCGTAACAAAATGCACCAGATCCATGAATGGCCACGGAAAATGGTAGTGCACCAAATCGAAATCGTCAGCCAGCTGGGCAAAACGCTTGATGGCGGAAAATGAAAAACCGGTAGAGGCAATATGCAAATCCAGCTTGACCCGATGCACCTTGTGCCCGTGATACATCAATTCGGCCGGCTCAGGAGATTCGCTCAGCGTCAGCACTTCGCTTTCAATACCGCTGGCCGGCGAACACTTGCACAGCTGGTAAATGGTCTGCTCGACGCCGCCATATGACTCCGACTGGTAAGTCTTGTAAAAATGAAGAACTCGCATTGCATTCTCTTTCATGTTCTGCCCCATCTTCCGTCGCAACAGGATGTAAGAGCTCTTTTCTATTGGCGCCGACTGCCTGTCTCCACACCAGTCTACCTAAGACTACTTAAGATCAAACAATATTATTTAACTATGCGCGACTTGCCGATACACCCCAGCAGTGATCGCAGCACATTTTTCCCAGGAAAAATCCTGTGAGCGCGCCAAACCGGCGCTACGCCGCTCCGTCCAGTATCCGTCATCCTCCATCAGCCGCCGCATTTGCTCGGTCAGAGCAACCTCGTCTTGCGGACCAACATAAGTACCAGCTGTCCCCCCCACTTCCGACAGACTTGCGCAATCAGATGCAATGACCGGCGTACCGCTGGCCATGGATTCCAGCAACGGCAGGCCAAAGCCCTCGTACAGAGACGGAAACACCATGATCCTGGCGGCGGCCGTGACACAAGCCAGATCTGCCTGATCCAGATAACCCGCAAGACGTACGTAACCGGCGCTCACCGCTTGCGCCAGCGCACCGCTCCATGCCTCGGCTTGCCAGCCTGCCATGCCGACCACCAGCAACGGGAAACGCGCGCGCAACGACTGCGGCAACCGCGCATGGGCCTTGAGCGTCAACGCCAGATTCTTGCGTGGCTCCAGCGTGCCAACCGAAAGAACAAAGCCGCGATAAGTCAGGCCCAATTTTTTTAAACGAAGCGCCAGCTCCGGTTCGTTCCGTGGCCGAAAGATCGCTGAACAGGCAAGCGGCGCCAGCACCACCTTTTCCGCCGGCAGGTTGAATTGCCTCTTTACTTCTGTGCCAATAAACTCGGAGTCGACCAGTATCCGGCTGGCGCGCGCCACTGCCGATGGCAAACGCCGTTCAATTTCCTTCAGACGATCTTTGGGCTGCGTTTGCGGATAATGAATATGTGTAAGATCATGCACTGTCATCACTGTCGGCCCGGAAAAATTCAGCGGCCACAAAGTCGGCTCGTGATACACATCAGGAGCAATCCTGCGTACTCCGCGATTGAAACATAATTGCTCAAGCGCCCGGCGCATCATGTAGGCCGCCGGCAGGCGCTTGGCAACGCCAGACCAACGCGCGTATTCCGGCATCGATGCAGTTGCCAATGCCGGCCGCCAGCGGGCGCCGTAAAAATACTGCATGTCCAGTTCGCTATCTTGCTGCAAGGCTTGCGCAAGCTCGGCGACATAGTTGCCGATACCGGTGCGCGGAGCCAGCAGGATTTTGCTATTTAGTGCAATCGTCAGTTTCATCACAGCCACTTTGCACGTACTGACGAACGTTGGTTTGTTGCAGAACCCGCTGCACCAGTTGACGCGCAGAATTCTCCCAATTCAGCCAGGACCAGTCTTTTATTGTCCGCGGCGCAGGAAAAACGCCGCTGCTTTCAAACTGCCTGACTTGCCGCGCCAGCGAGTCCGGTTGGTCCAAATCAAAATAACTCATAAAATCGCCGCCAATCTCATGGAAAACAGGTATATCGCTGCCCATCGCCGGCAAACCACGCTGCATCGCTTCCACCACCGGTAAACCAAAGCCCTCCACGAATGACGGGAAAACCAATGCCTTGGAGTGGCTATAGGCATATTCCAATTCGACGTCGCTCAGATCATTAAACATGTAAAGCCGTCGTTTCAGCTCCGGATGCGTTTTCACTCGCTCGATCAGGCGCTCATTTTTCCATCCTATGCGCCCAATGAAGCACAAGACGACATCGCCGCCCTCTTCCCACAAGCGATCAAAGGCATCGAGCAAGTAAGCGTGGTTCTTGCGAGGCTCTATGGTGCTGACCATCAGATAGACAGAACGGCCGGATATGAACAATTTCTTCAACACGGGGCGCACTGTTTTACAAGGACCAACCTGATCGAGTTCGGAACCCAGATGAAAAAAATCAAACCACCGGTTCCCGGCCTGCTCAGTACCTAAGCGCCGTTGCACCTCGGTCCGCACTTCATCGCGTATGGTGCCGGATATCGCAACGAAACCGTTTGCCGTGTTGGCAATCCATTCAAACCAACGATCGAAAACCTGGACCAGCGGACCATCGCAAAATTGCGGATGGGTTAAAGGAATCAAATCGTAAATAACCGATACGATAGACACGCCCTGTTGCTGCAGTTTTTCCGCTACCGGAAAAAAATCTGCATGCCACGACGAATCCAGCAGCACCAGAATGTCATCGGAACGGCATTCCATTTCAAATGCGCGCGGACGCACTTCAATTTTTTTCAGCAGCCATTCTGCCAAATACAAGGGCAACATGAACGACAAACTGAGTAGTCGGCATAGGACATATGTCACACGCTTGGCATTGTGAAATGCGTTCCACGGCCAATGGTACAACAGGCGGGAATGAAGCAACCAGTAACGATTGCGTATCTGCACCAGTTTTTGCGTCGCCTTTTCCAACTTTTCTTGCAAGCGGCTACGCCAATCGTCACCATAATCTGGCGCCAACTGTTTGACTTCAAGCAGCTTTCCTTGTTTGAATATGACGGGAATGCAAACCGCTTCATCCTGAACTGACGGCAGATGATTGATAATATTGCGGACCACGCGTTGTATGCCGGAATTCATTTCCGGGTGATGAAACACATACGTGCATTCGATCAGTAGCCTAGTCATGCTGTAACCTCAATCTTGCGCGCATATCCATATGAACGTTCGACCGCCATCTCGGCGTCCAGGAATGCACAACCGACAAAGTCGGGATGCTGCGTATTGATTACATGGAAAATGACGCTATAGTCGCGCCACTCATAGTTGGTATCCAGATGCGAGTCCAGCCGCGACAAGGAAATGGCTACCGAATAGCTGCCCTTGCCCAGGTTCACCGGAAAGCGACAGCGATACACCAACTCTTCGTCGGCCACCAAGTCCGTCTGCGGCATCTCGAGCCGATGTGTATTGATGCCAAAGATCGACTGCCCCAGTTTGTCCTTGATCATGTACCCCATCACCAGCCGCGGTATGGCGACATTGATCGCAACCCGTATTTCCAGCGTGGCGTAGGCGCCGACTTCGATCACATCAAGCTTCTTACCCTCGTCATCCAGCAAGTTCACGGACACAATACTGGCTTCACCTGTACCGGAAATCGTTCTTAACCTGCCGTCTTCCAAACGCTCTTGCCTGACGGTTTGCTGCTCGCGCTCTGCCAGCATGGCATTATAAAAATCCATTACTTCGACCGGGTCGCCCTGCATTTCCAGGCGGCCGCGATTCAGCAGGATGGCGCGATCACAGATAGTCTGGATGGCATAACGATCATGCGAAACAATCAGCAAGGTGGTGCCAGAACGTCGGAATTCCCTGATCCGTTCAAAGCTTTTATGCTGGAAATAAGCGTCGCCGACAGACAGCGCTTCGTCAACAATCAACACGTCCGGCCGGCTGGCCGTGGCGACGCTGAAAGCCAGCCGCATCTGCATGCCACTCGAATAAGTACGCACCGGCTGGTCGATGTATTCGCCGATTTCCGCAAACGCTTCGATCGCCGGCATCAAAGATGCAATTTCGTCACCGCGCAAACCCTGCAGCTGACCGGCCATGATGGCATTTTGCCGGCCGGTAAAATCGGGATGAAAACCCATCCCGAGTTCCAGCAGTGCCGCCACCCTTCCCCGAATATCGATGGTGCCAACGGTGCATTGGGTGGTTCCTGCAATCAGTTTCAACAACGTGCTTTTGCCAGCGCCGTTGATGCCGACGATTCCCACCGCCTCACCGGCCTCCAGCTCAAAATCGATGCCCTGCAAGACCCAGTGCAACTGATGGCGCGGTTTGGCAAACGGGATTAACCATTCCGCCAGGCGCGCCCAGCGGCCGTTATATGATTTATAGGCCTTGCCCAGGCCTTTCACGGTAACCTTACCCATCAGAGTTCATCCACCATTTCACCTGCGTGCCGGCGGAACAGCAGCATCCCGAAAGCACACAAGAGCACGCTCAACAGCGTAACCACCCACAAATCGTTCCAGTGCGGCCATATGCCACTGACAAAAATTCCCTGATAGGCAACGACCAAAGCAGTCATTGGATTAAATTTGAGCAAGGTTTGTACGGCGGCAGGCAAGGTGGAAACCGTATAGACAATTGGTGTAAACCAGAACCAGAATTGCAGCACGATGCCAAACAGTTGGCCGATATCGCGAAAAAAGACGTTTAACACTCCAAGCACAATCCCCAGACCAGCGGAAAACAACACTTGTATCAATAGCAGCGGCAACATGCCGAAGAAAACCCAGCCGGGAAAATTACCGGACACCAGCAAGAAGCCGAGGAACAAGGTAAAGATGATGCAAAAATTCAAACCTGCATTCATGACGGTGATAATGGGCAGGCAAATACGCGGAAAATTCAGCTTCTTGAGCATGTTGCCGTTTTCCAGAAACATGTTTTGCATGCGCGACACAGTCTCTGTGAAAAATCCCCATGTCAGCAAGCCAGCGCACAGATAAATCCCGTAAGCGAACTGGCTGCTGGCGTTTGGCAAGCGTGCATGCATCAACTGCGAAAAGATCACCGTATAGACCACGATCATGGCGAGCGGATTCAACACCATCCAGGCAGCGCCCAACATCGAATTGCGATAGCGCGACTGAAATTCGCGCTTGACGCTACCGATAATAAAGCCACGGTAATGCCATATCGAACGCAACAGTGTGTGCGTCCTTGTTTTCTGCATCATCTTCAACACTGCTTGCACCTGCCGTACTTGTCGTCAAAACGTACGATATCGTCTTCGCCAAGATAAGCACCGCTCTGCACTTCAATCATGACCAGTTCCAGCAAGCCGGGATTTTCCAGACGGTGCCGGGTACCGGCCGGGATGTAGGTCGATTCGTTGGTGTTAACATAGATTTCCTTGTCGCCATTCACCACCTTGGCCATGCCATGCACCACGACCCAGTGCTCGCTGCGATGATGATGCATCTGCAACGACAGCGACGCGCCCTGCTTTACCACGATGCGCTTGATCTTGAAATTGGGTCCTTGTTCCAACAATGTGTAACTACCCCACGGCCGGAACACGGTACGGTGCAATTTGTAAGTGTCGTGCTGAGTACTCTTGAGCTGATGCACAATCTTCTTCACATTCTGCACATGGTCCGGATGTGCGATCAGAAGTGCGTCAGGCGTGTCCACCACGATCAGGTTATTGACGCCGACGGTCGCCACCAGGCGCTGTTCAGAGTAGATGTAATTATTATTGCTGTCGATCAGAACCGCTTCGCCCAGTACGCGATTTTCTTGTTCGTCAGGCTCGACCAACTGGCGCAACGCTCCCCAGGAACCGATATCATTCCAGTCAAAGCCGGCCGATATCACTGCGACCCGATCGGAGTGTTCCAACACCGCATAGTCGATCGAAATATCATCCATCGCCATGAAACTCTCGCTGTCCAGTTCCTGCAGCAAGACGCCTGCCGCTGTGCTGGCCGGGCTGACTTCAATGCAAGACGTGGCTTTCGTCAGAATTTCCGGAGCGTACTTTTCCAGCTCGCTTAAAAAGGTCGATACCGAGAAACAAAATATGCCGGCATTCCACAGGTGCTTTCCGCTTTCAACAAAGCCGGCAGCACGTTCGGCGTCCGGCTTTTCAATGAAACGCTTTACCTGAGCAGCACCGTCGTCGTCAATTTCCGCGCCGCATTCGATATAGCCGAAGCCGGTTTCCGGTGTCAGCGGCCGTATCCCGAATGTCACCAGATAACCTTGCTTGGCGACTTCCACCGCATGCCGCACAGCTTCGGCAAAACATTCGACATCCTTGATCAAATGATCCGCAGGCATCACCACCATGATGGTATTGTCGCCGTGCAGAGCGCGCAGGGACACTGCCGCCGCTGCGATCGCAGGCGCTGTATTTCGTCCCGATGGCTCAAGCATGAAATGCGGCCGATGATGAGCTCCCAGATCGGCTGAAATGAATTCGTCTTTGCTCTGGAAATAATAGTCGCGATTCGTCACGCTCAGAATGTCGCCACGGATGCCCAGTTGCGCCACCCGCTGATAGGTTTTCTGCAGCAGGCTTTTCCCATCAGGAAGTTTGATGAAGGGCTTAGGATGCCCTTCTCGCGAGACTGGCCACAAGCGCGTCCCGGCGCCGCCTGAAAGCACTACCGGAACGATTACCGCTGTTGTTGTCAATGGAATACCGGGTTCTGGCGTACGCATATTCGTCTCCCCCTTATTCTTTTGCCACACGACGCATATCAGCGTCGACCATTTGTTGCATCAATTGCTCGAGAGCGGTTTTTGGCTTCCAACCCAATTTGCCATGTGCTTTGGCGGGATTACCGAGTAGGACATCCACTTCGGCCGGGCGGAACAGCTTCGGGTCAATAACCAGATGATCTTCATAGTTCAAATCGAGATAAGAAAAAGCAATCCGGCACATTTCGCGCACGCTGGTGGTGACGCCGGTTGCGATCACGTAATCTTCAGCCTGCTCTTGCTGCAGCATCAGCCACATTGCTTCCACGTAATCTCCGGCGAATCCCCAGTCGCGCCTGGCGTCGACATTTCCTAGCCGAAGCTCCCGCTGTTTGCCAAGCTTGATCCGCGCCGCAGCATCAGTCACCTTGCGCGTGACGAATTCGATGCCGCGCAATGGCGACTCGTGATTGAACAAGATCCCGCTTGAGGCATGCAAACCGAAACTTTCACGATAATTGACGGTGATCCAATGACCGTAGAGCTTGGCAACGCCATACGGACTGCGTGGATAGAATGGTGTGTTCTCGTCTTGGTGTTCAGCCTGGATCAGACCAAACATTTCACTGGTAGAGGCTTGATAGAAGCGTGCAGCAGGAGCGAACTGGCGAATGGCTTCCAGCATGTGCGTAACACCCAGGCCATCCACCATGCCGGTGACTACCGGCTGGTTCCAGGACGTACCGACAAAACTCTGTGCGCCCAGATTGTAGATCTCGTCAGGATGCGATTGGCACACCGCGCGTATTGCAGAAGTTGCGTCGGCAAGATCTCCTTCAATGAACTGCAACTGTTCCAGGATACCCAACTCGCGCAAGCGCCACAAAGTATCGCTGCTGCGTCTCGCCAGCATGCCGTAGACTTTGTAGTCCTTGTCCAGCAATAGCTTGGCAAGATATGCGCCATCTTGCCCGGTTACTCCGGTAATCAATGCTGTTTTCGTCATCTGATACATCTCCGTTATTTTATTTTGATAACCAATGTGTCGCGCCTGCCGCTAAAGCGTAGGCTGAATCGTGCGCTCGGCGCCGGCCCGCGCATCCCAGTCTTGCAGGACACTCAGTAAAGTCTGTTGCATGGGAATGGCAGGCTGCCATCCTGTTGCCAGCGTAAGTTTTCTATTGTCGCCCTTCACGCGACGCAGATCGGAAGGTCGCAGTCGTGACGGATCCTGTTCGATCGCAGCATCGATCTCGGTCAGATACAACATACTGGCGATCATGTCTCGGATCAGATATTCCTTGCCAGAACAAACGTTGTAGATTTCACCGTTCTGCCCTTTTTCCAGCAAGGACAGATAGGCCGAAATGACATCTTCGACATCAAGAAAATCGCGGGTGACATCAACATCGCCGACCTGGATGCGTGGTTCCTGTAAGCCCAGCCGTATACGCGCCAACTGCCGCGCGACGCTGGATATCACGAAATCTTCCCGCTGCCCGGCACCAATGTGGTTGAACGGACGCGCGATCATGATGCGCCACGGCAGATTGCAACTCCATTGATAGCACAGGAGTTCCGCAGCAGATTTGCTGACCGCATAAGGATTTTGCGGACGTGCGGGTTGTTGCTCGCTGATCGGCAGCAGCTCGGGATTCACCTTGCCGTAAACATCGCCGGAACTGACGTAGAGAAAAGTGCCGCTGAACCCGTTGCCTTGCAGCGCCTGCAACAGATTCAGGGTTCCCTTCAGATTGACATCCAGTGTATGTGCGGGATCGCGGAATGCTTCCGGGATAAAAGTCTGTCCGGCGAGATGAATGACAGCATCCGGACGTGCCTGCTGCAATACGAGATCCAGCGAAGCCGGATCCAGCAGATCATAAGAACCGGCGGCGGATATCAGTTGCCAGCCGTGCGCGGCAACGCTATGTTCGCGCAGGCGCTCAAAAGTAAGACCGACAAACCCTGACTGGCCGGTAATAAATAGTCGTTTCATATGCAGCCGCTCCTTCTCTGCCGTTGTAAATTTAAAACCATATCGCAACTTCCATCATGGCTTGCGTGCGACAATGATCTGGCTCTTGGGCATGAAATCGTTCAAGGCGCTCCTGACGTGTTCGCCGTTCGGACTATCCATCAGGATTTCCCAGGTTTTTGCCCAACTCTCCAGCAGAGGGTGTCGAGGATTGCTCAGATCAACCTTGCAAACCCAAAAAAGCAGCCACCAGACCGACCAGTAGAAGCCATAATATTCGTGACGTTCAATCACCAGGCCTGCATCGGTCACCATCTTCTCAAATTCGTCGCGCTGAATAATCCTGATATGGTTCGGCTTTTCAAAATGAGAAGCTGGCGCTACCTGTTTCTGCAGATTCTCTTGTACCGGATCCGGCACTGACAGCAAGTAATGCGAACCTTGCTGGCCAACCCTGACCAGTTCACTCAGGAATTGAACAGGATCGTCAACGTGTTCAAGTACTTCCATGCATACCACTTTTGATGCTGTGCCGCTTTCCAGCGGCAATGGATTAGCATCGCTCACGACGCATTGCACGATCCGCGCAGGAGTTTCTGTCAGCCGTTGCCTGGTGAACTCAACTTTGTCTGCATCGATATCAGCCACAATTACGTGAGCGCCGCGGTGTCCGCAAAACAATGAATTGCCACCGTCACCGCAGCCAATATCAAGCACGATGTCCTCCGCATTAATAACGAAGCCGCGATAGAGTTCATCGCTTTCCTGCAAATACCAGCCGCTCGCCAAGGCGTCGCGCAATCCGACATGAAAGGAATCGGCGGGCGCAACCGGAGCCGCCGGTACTATTTCAATAACCGGCGCAATCGGGACAATCGGGGCCAGGGCATCATTCCTGGCGATACCGAAAAATTTTCTGATCATGTCGCGCATGCTAATTTTTCTTCCATCGTGATGATCTATGTTTGAAGCTGAAACCTGGACTGCCCCATTTTTTCGGCAATTCTTTTGCCTTGTGCACGTAAGGGCGTCTCGACAAAGCGGTAGTTAAGTTCGCTGAATATGACTACCAGCACTGCTGCAGTGAGAGCGAGCCTTACGTTGTAGGTATGATCGAAAATGGTATCTGTGGGAGCAATCCAAAACCAGATCTGCCGACTCATCAGATAAGCCGGCATGTGCGTCAGATACAGCGCATAGGAGCGGCTGCCAACCCAAAGCAATATGCGCTTCAATGGATTGTCCGGCATCAGATAATCCATGTCATAAGACGCAATCCATACCAGCACAATGGAAATCAACGCCACGATGCCGACCCAATAGCGAAAATCCTGATATTGCGGCGATCCGATTTTTGCGAGACCTGCCAGAAGAATCAGCAACAGCGTAAAACGCGCCCAGTTTAGATTTTTCAAGAACACCGGCTCCAACCTGCGATAACTGTCATGCTTGCTCCAGATTGCCAGCAACACACCTAACAACAGCGCATCAGATCGCACCAGCATCAGAAATAAGGAATGGTGACGATTCGCAAAAAATTGCAGCACAACCAAGATAATCAATACACTGGACAGCCAGCGACGACAAATAAAGACGGCAAACGGTAGCAGCAGATAAAACTGCTCTTCCAGGGAAAGGCTCCAATATGGCGTAGTCGGACCAAGTTCATCATGGCCGAACTTCAACATCACGCGGAAATTCATGTAGTTCAAAAATCCTGCCAGGCTTCCTTCCAGATTCACCTGAAGCGAGCTGAATATTCCAGATTTCTTGAACGCGACTGTTGCCAGCAGCAACAGTACCAGCCAAAGCCACGCGGTAGGCCACAAGCGCCAGGCGCGCCTTACCCAGAATTTGACTGCAACTGAAAAAAATGTTTCCCGATCCCCGCTGCGATCAAGCCGCGGAATCAAATCTCTGGCAATCACGAATCCCGAAATCGCAAAGAACAAATCAACGCCATTCCAGAATCCGAAATGCGTGTAGATGAACGCAAGACCGTCGCTTGGCTGCCCGAATAAATTGAAGCGCGTATGCTCGAACAAAACGAATAGCACCGCGATTCCGCGCAATAGCTCGATATCTTTAATGCGATGATTCATAGGTCATCAGCTCCGACGTTTATCTATGCTCTGGCTTGCGGGCGATAATCGCCTGGCTCTTGGGCATGACGCTATCCAATACTTGCTTGATCCTGGCTCCCTCCGGCAACGAAATCAATTGATACCAAGTCTTTGCCCATTCATTGAGCAAAGGTGAATAAGGCGGTTTGATGTTATCGCGCGTAGCGCCATCGCCGGTGGATTCGCCTGCCCAATACAGGCACATCCAGACTGACCAAAAAAAACCGGACGCGTGATGCCGTTCGATCTGCAAACCGGCATCAGTCACCAATGCTGCGAACGCATCACGCTCGAAAACATGAATATGGTTGGGCTTTTGAAAATGCGACGGCGGTGCCAGTTGTTTCTGCAAACCTTCTCCGACCGGATCCGGAACGGTCAGCAAATAAAGTGCGCCGGGCTGGCCAACGCGAACAAGTTCGGCCAGTACCTTTGTTGGATCGTCGACATGCTCCAGCATTTCCATGGCGACGATGCGGCTGACGCTGCCATCGGCTAGCGGTAGCGGGTCGGTGTCGCCAACCAGCGCCTGGAAGCTACGCGCCGGAACATTCGCCACATTGGCAGACAATCGTTCGACTTGCTCCGCGTCGGTATCTGAAAAAATCACATGCGCGCCACAACGCGCGGCGAACAAGGTAGCCCCACCCTCGCCGCAACCGACATCGAGGACAATATCTTCCGGACCAATTGGAAAACCCTTCAATAACTCGCTGGTGTCGGTTTGAAACCAACCGCTTTGCACAGTATCGATAAAACCGCAGACACGTGAATCAACCACGCCATCCGCCGATACCGGCGCAGGCAACTTTTCCTGTTCAGTTATTTTTGCTTTCGAGGGACGCCACCAACCGGAAAGGAACTTGATCATAGGGTGACCTTTTCCGATGTGAGGTCGATATCGCGCTTGTGCATAGCGATCCGGCTGGCAAGGAAAGATTCGAGACGTTCCTTGACCACCGCATGCGAACAATGCTGCTGCAACCGCTGAACTGCGTGGTCGGCCATTTGCCAATACCTTGCCGGATCCTGCTTGGCGACGCGATAACTTTCCTTGTAGGCGGCAAGCAATGTACCCCAGTCTATGCGGTAACGCAGGGTACGGTATGCCTGGCGCGGATCATGCGGCCAGTGGCTCGGTTCTGTGTTGGAGTCCAGTACAAAGGCGTTGTCGCTGTCAATATAGTCGGCCATTGCCGTGTTGCGTGGCGCAATGGCTGGCTTTCCACAGGACATGAATTCCATCAAAGGCAGGCACTGGCCTTCCCCATGCGAGGTATTCAGGATATAGGTTGTTGCCGACACCAGCTTTTCATAATCCGCGTCGCTCAGATAACCGTGGATCAACAGAACCCTGCATTTGAACGGTGTCAGCTTGTACACATTCTCCAGCAAATTATCGATACCGATCTTGACGTCATTGTGCGTCAGCTTTAATACCAGTGTGGCCTCTTCGACGTCGCGGAACGCCCAGCAAAATGCGCTGATCATGTCGTACCAGTTCTTGCGTCCGTCATAGGGGTTGAAGACCGAGGTATACACCACGCCGTCGATATGGACCTTGACCGGCTCGCGCTTCGCAAGCGCCGGCGGCCGGACCAGGTCCGGCTTGGGATAACGGCGCAACGGGACGCTATACGGTGAAAGATCGACCGTGCGGCTATCGATGACCGTGCCGGCAACCAGCAGATCAACGCCATCAGGATAATTTGCAATCGATAATTTCTCGCGCAATGCGGCAAAACGATCCCAGACCGGCGCAGGTATCGCCGCTACCAGAAACTCTGGCGTCATTGCCTGCCGTACCGAATTTGCAGTGTATGCGGAATGTGTAATCGCGCTGCCTACTTTATCGAACACATAGCGCCAGTCATGGCGCGGCTCGCCAAGCCAGACTTCATTAGGCAGTGTGCTGAATTCCCATGCAAATACAGGAACAGTCGGACAAACAAGACCCACCGCGGTTTTATGCGGCGGCGAAAACGACAGGAAAACGCAGGACTCCCCATGTGCTTTGGCGCTTCGGTAGATGTCGTCCACTTCACGTTCAGGATCACTGACGGTAACCACGATGCCCAACTGCTCAAGCACCGGGCGAAATTCCTTCAGCACAAAGTAGTAGCTGTATTCGGGCAAGCCCAGATTGGAAACAATCGAACCGGCGTTGGTATCGGAGTAAATAATAATAATCATCTGGCACCGGGCTTTAGGGAAGGCCATAGGAAAGCGACATCATGCATATTCCTCCACTGGTTGCTGGAAGAAACTGCGCAACTGCTCCTTCACGACCGTGCGGGAACTATAGGATTCCAGCCGCGCCATGGCCTGCATACTCATATCGAGGTATTTTTCCGGCTGCTGCTTCACTGTGCGGTAACTATCCGAATACGCAGTACAAATCGACTCCCAGTCCAGGCGATAACGCAAGGTGCGGAACAGGTCGCGCGGATCATGCGGCCAGACATTATGTTCAAGACTAGACTTGATAATGAAAGCTGCGTCAGCGTCAATATAATCTTCCATCGCCGTGTGCCGTGGCGCGATCACGGGCTTCCCGCAGCACATGAACTCCATCAGCGGCAGGCACAAGCCTTCGCACAAGGAAGTATTCACGTAATAGCTGGTAGCACCGATCAATTCTTCATAGGCCGCTTCATCCAGATAAGCGTGCAAAGTCACGACCCTGCATTTGAATGGCGCCAACTGCGACAACAAGGTGAGCAAGGTATTGTGATACCGCGACAGATCGCGCTCACTCATTTTCAGCACCAGCGTTGCGTCCTCAACCTCGCGAAATGTCCAGCAAAACGCGGTCACCATGTCGAACCAGTTCTTGCGGCCATCCTTGGGACTGAGGATAGAGGTATACACAACACCGCTCAGATCTACAGTCGCCTCAGGTTCCCGTTCCAGTTCCTGCACTGGCGGAATAGGCGTCGGAGTTACTTCCTCGATCGGTTCAATCGCCTTGGGACTGTCTTCCAGTGCTACCGGCAACGGTGGTATTGCGTTACTTTCGTAGCCCAGCATCGCGCGTGCGAGGGTATTGCCGCTGCGTCCGCTAACGGCCACCGCCCGGGCCAGCCACAAAGGCAACAGATCCCGCACAGCCTCCCGGTACCACGTCAGTAAATGACGTTTAGTTACCGCGAGCCGGTAACGCAGAGTTTTAGCCGGTGCTGCGGGTTCAGGCGGTGCTGGCATTTGTTCAGGCTCAGGTTCGGGCTGGGGAGGCGGCGGTGCAGTTTGCGCTTCCGGCTGGGCTGGCGGCGGCATGGTTTGCGCTTCCGGCTCATCCGTCGTTTGCGAGAAAGTCATGTGTGCAATCAGACCGTCGGCGGACAAACCCAGCAGATGACTATCGATCACGATACCGCGTAGTTGCAGCTGACTTTGACTTGGCGGCAACCTGGCTCCAAATCGCGCGCGCGGGTCGGCAAACTGCTCCCACAATGGCGCCGGCGCCGCCAGTACAGGAAATGTCGCACCCATCGCCTCTCTGACAATGCGAGCCGTATAGCTGGACAAGGTGATCGCTTTGCCATGACGGCCGAATACTATGCGCCAATCATTACGGACGTCTTCATCCCAGAGTTCATCAGGAATATTGCTGTATTCCCAAGCGAACACCGATACTGTCGGGCACCGGAGGTCGATCAAGGTTTTATTTGGCGGAGAAAAGGAAAGGAAAACACATTCTTCCCCGCGTTGCCGGTGCGCGTCGAACAGCGGATCGACTTCGGTTTCAGGGTGCTGCACCACGGTCACCGTGCCAAGCTCTGTCAATACAGTGCGAAAAGCTTTCAAGACAAAGTAGTAGCTGTACTCTGGTAAACCAAGGCTTTTGTTGATTGCACTTTCGCCAATATCCGAATACAGAATGAAATTCATCAAAATCGTACTTTTAATCGAATGTTAATCGTCTACATCATTACCGCCACGATAATCCGCGCCAGTATCTTGCTGTTTCAGACTTGTCTCAGCCCCGTAGTCGAGGCCATTCTTTTTTATGCGTGGGAGAAGTGTGGGAGCAGCCATGAGGCGCATCGCCAAGAAAGTTTCCTGTCAAACACTGTCCACTGGCGATAATACCTGATACCGCGCGATGGTAGTGGAATGAGGCTGGGCTTTAGAGAGAGCCCCCTATTATGCAGAAATCTTTTCGCATGGATTCTTTTGCCGGCATCATAGGCAAAATATCCGGAAGAGCTAAGTGCAAAGGGATATGGCGCGACGCAGTGCGCGCGCTCATTACATCAACGCATACTGGCTAGTGTTAGCGCCAAAGGGGCATACCACTTGGCGCGGGCGATTGCCGCGATGGCCGCTTTATGCGATCAACTGGTCTGGACGTCGTTGCTAACCAGCCAGACCCATGATGATGAGAGTTCGTCGGCCCGTGGCGGCTTGGTATTGGCTCCGGCGGCCGATGCGAGGGCGCGGCCGTAAATTTTGACGTTGTCGCGCCGGATCGATCTTTCCGTATTCAGTCGTGTGTGCTCATCGCCCAGAATAATAATGGCTTGCAATATCACTTGCAGTTCGTGCTCGTCGACCAGGTTTTCCGCCACGCGCCGCCAGACATCTGCCTTGGTCCAACGCCGGAAACGCATGTAGCTGGTTCTCCAGCGGCCAAACTCCGGCGCCAGGTTACTCCATGTACCCGCTTTCAGCGCAACCCACAGGACCGCCTCCATAAACAGCCGATTGTCACGACCGCACATGCCGGAATCTCCCGGCCGCCCTACCAGCAAAGGCTCCAGTTTCTCCCATTGGTCATCACGAAGAACGCTATTAATTTTGTGCATCTATCTACTCTTTGATTGTTGAACTTGAATCAGGCGCTTGATTTTCTTTATAGAAAATCTTTTTCTTTTGGAAATCGCCGGACCACATCCAATCGATTAACCCTGTCGCTGTGCGTTCACCGATTTGTTAAGTCCGGCGATACCACGCAAGCACAGAGTAAAAGCAAGAGCCGTATGAAACCACTGAAAAATCGAATTTTTAACTATAGTTCACATAAATTAACGATATTTATCTATCTAATGAGGTTAGATACGCATTTAATATTTCCGAAATGAAACCAAATGTATTTAACTATTTCTTTTTGAAAATATTTACTATTCATCGGTTTCGCAAAAAAATGCCGGGAGATAATTTCACAATCCCAAAAATCATAGTTAACAATAGGGGCTCTGGAGCACATCAGCAACAGGCTCGAAATAGTAACATTGTCACATTGCAACTACGTAAGTTCATTACCAGCAGCTTACGGAGAAATCAGCGAAAGGAGGACAAAGCAACCAGGATCTGGGCAATGTTGTAACGCATCATGTGCAGGTAAGTCGGCGCCGGACCGCCTGGCGCAGATAAAGCGTCCGCATACAGTTTGCCGCCTGGCGCAACCCCGGCGTCGCGACTGAGTTGTTGCAGTAGCCGCGGATTGCTCATGTTCTCGAAAAACACTGCTTTGACATGTTGCTGCTTTATTTGCCGGATCAGCAAGGCGATATCATGCGCGCTGGGTTCACTATCGGTAGAAACCCCCTGTGCCGCGAGAAAAACGACGCCATAATGCGCGCCGAAATATTCAAAGGCATCGTGCGAGGTGATAACCGTGCGCCGCAAGGCTGGAATAGCGGAAAATTGCGCCTGCGCCCATCGATCCAGGTCAGCCAAGGCACGCAGGTAGCGTTCCCCGTTTGCCTTGTATGCTGCGCTGCTTGCCGGATCGAGTTTGCTCAGCGCCGCAACGATATTGCGAGTGTAGATCATTACATTGACAGGATCCTGCCAGGCGTGCGGATCCGGTCGCGCGCCTTTCCCCGGTCGTTGCCGGGCCAGCACGCCGTCACTCGCGACTACAATGCTGCCCCTATAATCGGCAGCGTCTGTCAAACGCGCCATCCAGCCCTCAAACCCCAGGCCGTTGATCACCACCAGCCTGGCCTTGGCGATTGCTTCGACATCGGCTGGCGTCGGCTCGAACACATGCGCATCCTGGTCCGGCCCGACCAGCGTCGACACCGCTACCCGGTCGCCACCGACAGTATTGACGATGTCGCCGAGAATGCTAAAACTGGCGACCACTGGAATTTTTTCTGCCGCCATGGCATTGCTGCCGATCGACAGCAATGCGATCACTATTAATTTACTTAAATTTTTCACGATAACTCTCGATAGGTAAGGAAAAGCCGACTACTCCGCAAGCTCGGCCGGACGCCGCCATACCCGTGGCAGACAGCCGTGTGGCGCGATCAGCAGAGAAACCAGATAACAGGCCGCTGCGCAAATGATGATGGCCGGGCCGGAGGGAGCTGCCGTGTAATAGGAAACCAGCAAGCCGGCATAGGCTGCCAGTGCCGCCTGGATTGCGCTATTCAACAATTGCGCCGGCAAAGTGTCATGCCACAATCGCGCAGAGACTGCGGGCAACATCATCAGCCCCACAGCCATCAGGGTGCCGAGGGTCTGGAATGAGGCCACCAGATTCATCACTACCAGCATCAGGAACATATGCTGGTACATAGCGCCGCGTCTGCCGCTTGCGGCCAGATAGGAAGGATCGAAACTTTCCAGTAGCAAGCCGCGATACGCCAGCGCGCCTGCCAGCAGACTGAAGGTACTGACACCTGCCACCAAAAGCAGGCCGTCACGGTCGACCCCGAGCACGTTGCCAAACAAGATATGCAATAAGTCCAGCTTCGAGCCATTCATCGATATCAGCATCACACCAAGCGCCAGCGCGATCAGGTAGACGGAAGCCAGGCTGGCGTCTTCTTTCAGGCCGGTATGGCGGCTGATCCGTGCAGCGATGCAAACCACGATCACGCCTGCCAGAAAGCCGCCGATACTAAGCGCCGGCAGCGACAGGCCGAACAAGATAAAGCCGATCGCCACCCCGGGCAGCACTGCGTGGCTGAGCGCATCCCCGAACAGGCTCATGTGCCGCAAAGTCAGTAACACACCCAGCGGCGCACTGCTGAACGCCAGCGCCAAGGTGCCGATCAGAGCTCGCCGCATGAATGCAAATTCGGCAAACGGCGCCCATGCAAGCTGTTGCACTGTGTGCAGCCAGGAAAACACACTCATGCTGCAACCTCAACCGCTCCATGTTCAATGTTCGTATCCGCCTCGTCCGGCATGTGCCTGGCCCGCTGCAGATTGACCTCGCCCAGCACTTGTCCGGTATCGCCCCAGGCCACCAATTGCCGCGCCAGCATGACTGCCTGCGGAAAATGCCGGCGCACTTGTTCATGATCATGCAACACGGCAATCACGGTGCGCTGCTGGGCATGCCATTCACGGATAAGCATTAGCAAATCTTCCGTGGTTCTCGCGTCCACTGCGTTGAAGGGCTCATCCAGCAAGATCAAATCAGCATCCTGAACCACGATCCGCGCAAACAGCACACGCTGCATCTGTCCTGCCGACAAGGTAGCGATGGATCGTCGTTCGAAGCCGTGCAAACCAACCGCGCGAAGCGCCTCCCTGGCGCCTTCTATCATTGCCGAAGTAACGCTGCCGAAACTCCCCAAGCGCGGCCAGTATCCGAGACACACGCAATCCAGCACGGCGATCGGAAAATTGCGATCGATTTCCGCCTGCTGCGGCAAATAAGCAATCAGCTTGCGTGCAACGTGCATCTCAACATGACCGCTATCGATAGGTACAAGGCCCAGCAGAGCCTTCAATAAAGTGCTTTTTCCGGCGCCGTTCGGCCCCACGACAGCCGTCAGAGAGGCACGCGCAAAAGCCCCTGTTATATGCCGCAATGCCGGTCGCCGGTGGTAAGCCAGGCTGATATCATGAACCACGACGGCAGGCCTCATCCTAGCGCTCCCGCCAGCGCCCAGGCAACACCCAACCACAATACAAGACATGCCGGCAGCACCAGCAACAGCCGCAGCCAGGCCGCGCGGGCCAATATGCTGGGGCGCATTGGCGGCGCGGGTAGCCTCAACGCCGACGCACGCGATTGATTGGTATCTGCCATGATCAGTGCCCCTCGCCGGCGCTTCTTTGCCAACCCGGAAACGGATCGTCAAATTCCCGCCAGACTGCCATGCCGAGGCTGGTTTCCGCAGCATCCAGCAAACATGCTTGCAGCCTGCGGCGGATCGCCGCCTGATCCATATCCTGTCCGATAAAAACGATTTCCTGATGGCGATCGCCATATGGTTCACTCCAGCCAACCTTGATCTGCGATCGTGTGTAGGCGTCTTGCGGCCAACGCTCCGCCGGCACCGTAGCCCACCAGAAGCCTACCGGCTCGCTCGCCATCAACCTCCCCGCGCCAGACATGCTAGCGACCCACTCTGGACGGCTGGCCAGCCAGAAATACCCTTTGCTGCGGATCACGCCAGGAACCGGCGCCGACAGGAAATCGTGCAGGCGTTTCGGATGAAAAGGCTCCGGCGTCCGATAGACAAAACTGCTGATGCCATATTCTTCACTTTCCGAACTGCCCCTGCCCTCCAGCTCCTGAGCCCAGCCAGGCATCGCGGAAGCCTGTTCCAGATCGAACAGGCCGGTATCCAGGATGCTATCCAGCGGAACCCTGGAATGCTGCGCATGAATCACCTTCGCAGCAGGATTAAGCGCCTTGATCACGCCCATGACCTTTTGTAACAGCACGCTATCGACAAGGTCCGTCTTATTGAGCACGATCACGTTGGCAAACTCGATCTGCTCGGTCAGCAAATGCACCAGCCGCCGCTGATCGCCTTCGCCTGCGGTCTCGCCACGATCGGCCAGGAATTCTTCGCTGGAAAAATCCGCCAGCAGATTGGCGGCATCCACTACCGTGACCATCGTGTCGATGCACGCCACATGGTTCAGGCTGTTGCCTGCCTCGTCTTCAAAATCGAAAGTAGCGGCAATCGGCATCGGCTCGGAGACCCCGGTAGATTCGATCAGCAGATAATCGAAGCGCCCCGCCGCCGCCAGTTGCCGCACCTCTTGCAGCAAGTCGTCACGCAATGTGCAGCAGATGCAGCCGTTCGACATTTCCACCAGTTTCTCTTCAGTGCGCGACAACGCTGCATCGGCTGCCGCGGCGCCGTCTCGAATCAGCTCGGCGTCGATGTTGACTTCGCTCATATCGTTGACAATCACGGCCACGCGTTTGCCCTCGCGATTGCGCAATATGTGATTCAGCAAGGTGGTTTTTCCGGCGCCAAGGAAGCCTGACAGCACGGTGACAGGGAGTTTTTTTAACTGATTCATGGTGATCTCTGGAATTGGACAAGTGGTTTGGCTGCACGACTGGCAAACGCTTCGCTAACAAGTGATTGGCGTAACGGCATTCCAGCGTTACCGACGCGCATGGAAATAATGCAACCAAGTTGCATATTGAGATTGTAATGCAACTTAGTTGCATTTGCACGGACCGCATTAAATGATGGAATTTGGCTTCGCTACAAACAGGAGGAGGCAAAGACTGCGCTGCGCTAGCAACCAGGACCGGATCAGCGCAGCTTTAATGACATGTATTTCCGTTACCAGCCTGAGATCAGGGACTCAGGCTGGTAGCGCAATAGCAGAGAGAACAACTAAGAGGACAGCGGAACGCTGGTAAATCAGTGCAGGAATCTGCCCGACTTCGCCACCATGGTCAGATCGACGAACTCTGAACCGTTGTGGTTACTTGGAGTGAAGGTAATGAAATAACCGCCCGCATCGTAATGATTGACGGTTTCCAGCGCCTTGATCAAACTTTCGCGCGACAAATTGCTGCCGGCGCGGCGCAGGCCTTCGACAAACACCTTGGCGGCGATAAAGCCTTCCATGCTGACATAATCCCATTGCTTCTTACCGTCCTGCAGATAGTATTTGCGATACTCCTTGACGATGGCATGCGTCTCGTCCCACGGCGCCGGCATCACCTGGGCAATCTGCACCCCGCTGGCGTCCTTGCCCAGCGCTGTCACCAACTGCTGGCTGCCGACGAATGAAATGTTCCAGAACGATGGAGGACTGCCGGCGGCGATCATGGCTTTGATGAAGGCGGCGCTGGAGTTGTAGGCAGACACCATGATTACCGTCTGCGGCTTGCTTTGGCGGATCTTGGCGACGGCGTCGCTGACGTTAACGCTGTTGCGCTCTACCGTGCCGAGTCCGGCCACTTCAATCCCCCGCTTCTTCAAGGCCCGCGTCACTCCTTCCAGTCCAGCCTTGCCGTAGGCGTCATTTTGATAAAAAACTGCAATCCGCTTCAGCGACAAGGTGCTGATCTGTTGCACGATTTTTTCGGTCTCGGCAAAGTAGCTGGCGCGGATATTGAAGATGTTACGGTTGAATGGTTCGCGCAGCGATTGCGCGCCGGTGAAGGCCGCAAAGAACGGTACCTTGGCTTTGCTCACTGCAGGAATCGACGCATTCGATGTCGGCGTGCCGACATAGCCGAACAAGGCCAGCACCTCGTCCTGATCGATGAACTGTTTGGTGTTCGCGGCGGCGCGGTCGGGCTCGTAGCCGTCGTCCAGTGTCTTCAGAATGATCTTCCGGCCGAACACCCCGCCGCTTGCATTGACCTGATCGAAATAAGCCTGGGCGCCATCGTGCATACCCTTGCCAAGTTCTTTCGCCGGGCCGGAAAATGCGGCTGACTGCCCCAGCGTAATAGTGGTGGCGGTCACGCCGGTCTCAGCGTGGCATGTGGCTGCCAGCAACAGGGATGTAAGGGCGAGTAATTTATTAAGGCGCATGGAGAATCCGATCCTTCTTATGGACTGAGTTGATAGACATTGCAAGGTACGGCCGATGTTAGCGCTACCGGATCGCCACGCAAAAATACGCCCGTACTTATGCGGTGCGGGGGACTTACATGGCAATACGAAATGTGCGTGAGACCAGGCTGCAACGAGCACGAGCTTACCTGCGCACCGAGTCCAGACTCAGCAAAAAACGGAGGCAGGTACAGCAAAAACAAAGGGATAGTTTGTTGCGACGCAGAAAATTGCGCTAAGTAAAACGCAAAGGGGGTAATGCTGTCAAGCAAGTGACGCACAAATGCTCCTTTAAGGAGCAAAATAACCAGCGCTATATTTATATAGGAATAACGCTAACTGACATACGAAACATGAGGGATTTCAATTGGCCGAGACCGTCGTCGAAACAAAAGCCATAAAGAAAATCGCAGAACAACCAGCATTGCCGATTGCTCTGCGATTTATTGCAGTTGCCTGGAGATGCGCTTATACAGCGCAGCAGAAATTGACGTTGAACGTAGTTTTAGAAATTAGCAAAGAGCTTGCTACTGTTGGGGACGCCTAGACCAGTCACATTATCGTAGCCCGGCACAGCGGTGCATATGGCGCACTGCATTGAACCGAGATTATTACTACCCGACACAATATCGTAGAAAGCAGGATTGGTCCCTTGCATCAATTTCGCCTGATACAGCAAGCCGTTGAAACCACCCGGCGTGGCCTTGATCAAGGCAGCCAGGGAGCTTCCTTTGTTCCCCAGGTATTGCCCGAAAAGCGCGCTAATGCCGGCCCAGATCGGTGTACTTGCGCTGGTGCCGCCACTCATCACCCACCGTTGCTTGTAATAGATGCTCACGGCGCTGTGCTGGCTGTCAGCTACTGCGGAAACATCCGGCACCGCGCGCATACCGCTGTTGAGCGCCGTCAGACTGCTACCAAGGTACGATGACTGCCAGGCCGGCATGGACATATAGTAACTATCCCCGCCACCCGAAAACTGCCAGGCCACTTCATTTTGCGGAGCGCCGTTCCATACAACCGAATTAATACGCGTACCGCCCACCGCAGTGACATAAGGCGACGCGGCCGGATAAGCGGCTCCTGTCCAGGAAACAAACCCGGCGTCACCAGTGCTGGCGAAGAAAGCCACACCCTTATTACTCTGGAAACCGGACAGCAACGCATCCTCGCTTTGTGCATCGCTTGGCATAGGAAACCCAGCGAAACTCATCGACACCGCCGTCACACCAGGCAATGCGGCAGCATAGTTGATGGCGGCAAACAGGTCGGCCTGGCTCGGACTCTTAGCCGTCACCACAACGATCTTGGCGCCAGGCGCGATTGCATGCACCAGTTGTGTATCAAGCTCCACTTCAGCGCCCCAATCGCTGGCCGTTGGCACCGGTGCGCCATTCGACAAGTCAATATGCTGGTAGCAAGCATTGGCAGTAGTGCATTGCGGGAGATTGAAATATTGGCTGTAAATCCCTAAATCGTCTTCAACGTTGCCGGTGGACGGCGCTTCGATCAGCGCCACAGTTTGACCTGCACCATTCAGGCTGACAGGACTTCCGTAGTGCGCTTGCAAGTCGATCGGGGCTAACGCACCGTTGATGCCATGGGCTCCAATACCAAACAAATCGACAGTCCCCACCTCTGCCACACTACCGCTCTGCGAGCCGGGTACGCTTGCGCCCGTGATCAAGCCCTGCTGCACGCTACTGACTGCCGCCTGGTTCAAGCCAATGTAATAAGCAACCACCGAGCCGTCCCTTTGCGGATACTTGTACGACGTGCCGTCTTTTTCCAGCGCGCCCATATAAACATTGCCATTCAGTTCGTAATAGATGCGATAGGTTGTAGTCGTGTTTTGCGCATTCGGCAGTGGCGCATTGGCTACCCACATGCGGACGCCATTGACCATACTGATCGTGCCGTCAGCAGAGAAATCCGTTTCATATGGGTGAAAATTAGCGTTCTCCAGCGTGACTGGAAAGAAACTATCGAGTTTCGCCTGGAGCATACAAGGCGTCGTTGCAGATGACGTCGTCACCTGAGCGGGCAAGTGATTCGTGCAGTCCAGCGCAAAATAAGTATCACCTATCAGTGCCCCCTGCCTCTTTGTATAGGCAGCGCCGCTCTGCCATTGCGCATTGGCTGAAAAATTATTGGCGCTAACCCAATCATCGATTTGGTATGAAGCCTGCAACTCTTCTGGCGCGTTGTCCATGGCCCCGGACAGTTGCGTTTCACTAAAATTGGAAAACAACGAAGACTGAACCACGGTAGTACCGTCATCCGCGAGCGCATCGGTCCGGACTCCACTGCCGACATAGCTCACAGCACGTTGAGCAGTCGAAGAACGGACTAAAATTTTACCGTTCAGCAAATAGCGTGTCGGCGCAATCGCTGGCAAGACCAAAGCTGAATCCAGCGAATTGTACAGCGACGCCTCAATATGGCTACCTGCGGTCGACGGTGATGTGCTAAAACCTCCCGTCGACGACGAATAGAAGTAATTAACGCCGCTGACCAGGTTACCGCCACCATAAGGCAAGACGACCCCCAGTGCGTAAGTCCCCCCATGCAGCTCCTCATGCTCGAAAATCTGCTGGTCGGAACTCAATGCGGCGGCCTGCGGTGTGTTGTCCGTGCCAGAGCCACCTCCACCACCACAAGCATTCAACAGGACGGCCAGCGTGATACAGGTCAAGCTATTGTGTAATTTCATCACGCCAATTCTCGATAAGGTCGTACGTTAGGGATAAGCTCCTCAGCTTGCACAGCACCATCTACTGAGTGGCCAGCAAAGTTTTGGATCATACCTGACAACATGTATTTTTTGCTATTAAGAAATAAATTTAAACCATGCTTTTGAAGGCTCCCGAATTCTTTACCCACTGTGTTATGTCTTTCTTTGACTAAAAACATCTTGCGCCCCCTCCTGTAAACGCATTTATGCGGGTTGCGACTGCACGAATTTGTCATTGAAGCGCATGCAGACGCCGATGAATGGCTATAATGAGAATCATTATTAGTAATGGTTTTCGTATGAGACTTTGTGACTTGAACCCGTTTACACCCGCTGTCATCGAACATGTGGAAGATGTCCTGGTTGCCGACCCCATTGCCCAGCGCTTGCGCGAACTGGGCTTTGTCAATGGCGAACCGGTTAGCGTGGTGGCGCGTGGTCCGGTCGGCGCTGATCCATTGATGATACAAATCGGCTTCACTCGTTTCGCCCTGCGTCGCGCCGAAGCGCACCGGGTACATGTCAATCCGGCCTCCTGAATTCAAGCTCCATGTCCAGCACTTCCTCTCTGCGCATCGCCCTTGTCGGCAATCCCAATTGCGGCAAAACCGCCCTCTTCAACCAGCTGACCGGCAGCCGCCAGAAGGTCGCCAATTACGCCGGAGTCACGGTAGAACGCAAGGAAGGCCGCTTCACCGCGCCATCCGGCCGCGTATTCCAGCTGCTTGACCTGCCCGGCGCCTATAGCCTGGAAGCGACCAGCCCGGATGAAATGATCACCCGCAAAGTCTGCCTCGGCCAGATGCCCGGCGAAGCGCTGCCGGACCTGGTGGTGTGCGTGGCCGATGCCACCAATTTGCGCCTGCACCTTCGCTTCGTGCTCGAAGTCAAACGGTTGGGACGCCCTATGGTGCTGGCGCTGAACATGATGGATGCGGCCCGCAAGCGCGGCATCGGCATCGATCGCGCGGAGCTGGAGCGCCGTCTCGGGATTCCTGTGATTGAAACCATTGCCGTGCGTAGCGGCGGCGCCCGTGAACTGATCCAACATCTGGACCAGGCTGGCGCACCGGCGCCGGCGACCGGCACCGTCGACGACGATTTGCACGCACAGGTGCGCGGCATGCTCGCTGCCGCAGTCACCATGCCGCGCAACACTTCGATGATCGACGATGCGATCGACCGCTGGGTGCTGCATCCAGTGATCGGCCTGGCGCTGCTGGCGGCGATCATGTTCTTTATTTTCCAGGCAGTGTTCTCCTGGGCGCAGCCGGTGATGGCGGCGATCCAGACCGGCGTGACCGCCATCGGTGCCTGGGTTACCGCAGCGATGCCGGAAAGCCTGTTGCGCAGCCTGGTGAGCGACGGTATCTTCGGCGGCCTGGGCACAGTGCTGGTGTTCTTGCCGCAGATCCTGATCCTGTTTTTCTTTATCCTGGTGCTGGAAGAGTCCGGCTACCTGCCGCGCGCCGCCTTCCTGCTGGACCGCATGATGTTCAAGGCCGGCCTCACCGGCCGTTCGTTCATACCGTTGCTGTCCAGCTTTGCCTGCGCGATCCCGGGCATCATGGCGACCCGCAGCATCCAGGACCCGCGCGACCGCCTGACTACTATCCTGGTGGCGCCGCTGATGACTTGCTCGGCGCGCTTGCCGGTGTATACGCTGCTGATTGCCGCCTTCATTCCTAACACCAGCGTTTGGGGCCTGTTCAACATGCAGGGTATCGTGCTGTTCGTGTTGTATGTGGCCGGCATTGTCAGCGCGCTGGCAGTATCTTGGATTATCAAGCGCGTCCGCAAGGACAAGAGCGAGCATGCCTTGCTGATGGAACTGCCATCGTACCGCCTTCCTGGCGCACGCAATATCGCTATCGGCCTGTGGGAACGGGCGTTGATATTTCTACGTCGCGTCACCACCATCATCCTAGCGCTCACGGTATTGCTGTGGTTCCTGTCGACCTTCCCCGGCCCGCCGCCGGGCGCCACCTTGCCGGCTATCGACTACAGCCTGGCGGGCAGAATCGGCCATCTGCTGGAATACCTGTTTGCGCCTATCGGCTTTAACTGGCAGATCTGTATTGCGCTGGTGCCCGGCATGGCCGCGCGTGAAGTTGCCGTCTCGGCGCTGGGTACGGTGTACGCCATGTCTGGCAGCGAAGACGCGATTGCATCGCAACTGGGCCCGATGATCGCCCATCAATGGTCGCTGGCGACCGCGCTGGCGCTGCTGGCCTGGTACGTATTCGCCCCGCAATGCATGTCGACGCTGGCCGTGATGCGGCGTGAAACCAACTCCTGGAAAATAGTCGCCTTGGCCACCGCCTACCTGTTCGGCCTGGCCTATCTGGCGGCTTTCCTCACCTATCAAATTACCAGGCTGCTGACATGACGCCATTCCTGATAGCCCAAGACATCATCATCGGCCTGGCGGTAATCGCCAGCCTGATCTACGCATGCCGGCGCTTGATGCCCGCGACCAGCCAACGCTGGCAAGCGGCGCTGGCAAACTCGCTGAGCAAGCAGTCACGACCGGCACTGCTACGCAAGATCGGTGAACAGCTACAACCAGCGAGCGCTGATGGAGGCTGTGGCAGTGGCTGCGGCACATGCTCAAGCGGCTGTGGAACGACATCGCCAAGCGACGAACAGCCACTGCAGTTTCAAGCACGGTCGCGCGAATAAGAAAGAAAATTTAAGGAAACCAGATAGTCCTCAACCAGGCGTCGCCGTTTTCAGGAAGCGTTCCAAGGGTTGAAAATCCCGACTCCTGTTGGCACAAAATCCGCCACATTACGCGTAACCACGGTCATGCCGTGAACCAGCGCCGTGGCCGCTATCAAGCCGTCTCGCACAGAACGAGGGTCTGGTGCATGCAGTTTCGCGCTGCGCAATGCAACGGCTGTATCGAAAGCCAGAATGCGCCCGGCAAATGCAGGTAAAACGTGGCTGTCGAACCAGGTCCGGAACATTGCGCCGTGCAAGGGATCTCTCCGTTCGGCAAGCAGCACGCCAATCTCCAATTCCTGAATTGTAATCACGGAAAGATACAAGTCGCCGCTGGCTACGCTGTCGGCCCACTTTGCAACGTTCTGGTCAGCTTTGCCAAGACGAATCTTGCGTAATTCGGAAACAACATTGGTATCGAGAATGAACATCAGGAAAAATCCGCCGGCTGAGCAAGATCGCGTGACTGTGGAATATCCAGTTCGATATCTTCAATGCCAGGCATTGCCAGCAGATCGGCAATCTTCTGGCTGGCGCCGGTAATCCTTTGGTAGTCTTCAAAACTGAGCAGAACATGTGCCGGCCGGCCGCGGTCGGTGATGAACACGGGGCCATTGTTGGCGGCTTTCTTGGCGTCGCTGGAATGCTGGTTAAATTCGCGACTTGAAAGAGTGGTAATTGTCATGGCGCCACCTCATCATTCATTTGTAGATACGTTACTACAAATTGAGAGGCGATGCAATGAATGTAGAAACATATCTACATTAATCAAGGTTGACTCATTCTTCTTGCAACGCATAGCGGGCGCAATACTCGTCAGTAATCAACCCCGACCACCAGCCTCCCCGCAGCACCGCCCGAATCGCCTCGGCCTTCTTGACCCCGCCCGCCATCCCAATCACCGGTCGTGTCGGCGGCGAAGTCAGCGGCAAACTGGTGATCCGATCCTCGATTGGCGAAGCAATCAGCCGCCCGTCGCCGGTAATCGCATGCCCGATCATCTCCCCTACCGCCCCATGCGCCTGCAACTGCAGCACCTCCGCTGCCGTCAGAAAACCGTCCTCGTGCATAGGGCAACCGAGCGCAATTGTGCCAACCCCGATGAAAGTCACATCGGCCTGTTGCGCCAGGTCGGCGACGATCCGGTACACACGGTGGTTACACCACTGCCGCATATCCTCGGCGCTGTCGGCCACCAGCGGCGCCGGCAGCAAAAAGAAACGCCCCTGCGTCTTGTCCGCAACCGTCAATGCGACGTCATAACGGTTCGATGAGCCGTCCGCGGCGATCGCCCCGACCATGGAAACAATCCGGTGCTGCGGGCGATCCATTTCGGGCACCGCCGCCAGCACCGCTTTCAAGGTCCGCCCCGACCCGACATTCACCACCAGCGGATTCTCTTGCTGCAAATATCGCTCGACAACCTCTGCCCCCACCACCGCCAGCATCTGTTGCACCCCGGCGTCATCGATCAGGCTGTCTTCGGAGCCGACGCTAGGAACCACATGGCATTGTTCCAATCCGTACTTCTGCTGCAGCGCAGCAGCCAAGGCCAGACATTCCGACACCGGATGCTCGACCCGCACCTTGACCAGCCCCGATTCGCGCGCATAAGCCACCAGCCGCTGCGCCATTTGCCGCGAGATTCCCAGATGGTCGGCGATCTCGTTCTGGGTATTGCCGACCACGTAATACATCCATGCCGCACGGGCTGCGAGGTCTAGTTTTTCATTTCTTGATGCCATCTGGTTTCCTTTTTTATCGGCGTAAGGCGCTGCCAATGTGCTATCGCACCCCATCGGCAGCCGACGCCCGTGTATGGCATTCGACCATGAATTGTCCCAGATAGTGCACTGCGACAGAACCATTCAAGATGGATTTATTCGGCAAAAAAATCTTGACATGACCTGGATCATGGATGATTATTTGCTCAACGAAAAGTCTTTTGCTCGATATTTTACGAAAAGACTGTGTTACAACAACTCTCCGAAAAGCCAGGGCAATCATCGGTTTTCCGAAGAAAGTGATATAGCGAAGCCGCGCAAGTCGGCATGGCACATTGCATATTCCAACAACGATGGAGACAAACATGATATCTCGCAGCATCGGCAACAACGCGTTTTCAGCAATCCTGGCCCCGCTCAGCGCACTTTCCATGGCCATGCTTTGCATGAGCGCATCGGCCGCACCGGTTACCGTCAATATCGCAACGATCAACAATCCGGACATGATCGAATTGCAAAAACTCTCCAGCAATTTCGAAACAGCCAATCCCGATATCAAACTGCGCTGGGTCGTGCTGGAAGAAAGCGTGCTGCGCCAGCGCGTCACTACTGACATCGCCACAGGCAGCGGCCAGTTCGACCTGATGACCATCGGCGCGTATGAAGCGCCGATCTGGGCCAAGAAAGGCTGGCTGGCGCCGATGGAGGGCTTGCCCGCCAGCTACGACGAAGGCGACCTGATCAAGACTGTGCACGACGGCCTGACGGAAGGCGGCAAACTGTACGCGCTGCCGTTCTATGCCGAAAGCTCGATGACCTATTACCGCAAGGACCTGTTTGATGCAAAAGGCCTGAAGATGCCTGAGCATCCGACCTTCACCGACATCGCAGGTTTCGCTGAAAAACTGAACGACAAGCAAAACGGCGTCGCTGGCATCTGCCTCCGCGGCCGCGCCGGCTGGGGCGAAAACATGGCTGTGATCGGCACCTTCGCCAATACGTTCGGCGGTCGCTGGTTCGATGAAAAATGGCAGCCGCAACTCAATTCTCCGGAATGGAAAAACGCCGTCACTACCTATGTCGACCTGCTGCGCAAATATGGTCCGCAAGGCGCGACATCCAACGGCTTCAACGAAAACCTGGTGCTGTTCTCCAGTGGTAAATGCGGCATGTGGATTGACGCCACCGTCGCCGCCGGCATGATCTATAGCAGCAAGGAATCGAAAGTGGTCGGCAAGGTGGCATTTGCGCCGTCGCCGGTCGCCGTCACGCCAAAGGGCGCGCACTGGTTGTGGATCTGGTCGCTGGCGATTCCGAAATCGTCGAAGTCGCAAGAAGCTGCCAAGAAATTCGCCGCATGGGCGACTTCGAAGGAATATATCCAGCTGGTCGCCAAGGAAAAGGGCTGGGGCCTGGTGCCTCCCGGCACGCGCATGTCGACTTACGCTTCGCCCGAGTACAAAAAAGCTGCGCCCTATTCCAACTTCGTCCTGAGCGCGATCCAGACTGCTGACACCAAGGATGCGACCTTGCAAAAAGTGCCTTATACAGGCATCCAGTTTGCAACAATCCCGGAATTTCAATCGCTGGGAACCGTAGTTGGCCAGGCGATCGCCGGCGCGTTAGCCGGCAAGACCACGGTTGACGTTGCGCTGCAAACCTCGCAGTCGCAAGCGGACCGGATGATGCGTCAAGGCCGCTACATCAAATAATCCGCCGGACCAGGCAACAAGGTAACAAATAGAGCAAGAAACAAAGCAAAAACCAGAGCAAAAAAACAGAGCAAGCGCGCAAGCGGACGTTACGGTCCGCTTGCCCTTCCTTGCCGATGCCAGGCCGGAATCTGCTCTTCAGCAATCGGCAGCGCAAAATACGTAATGAGGTCTTATCGCCATGCTTACTCAAACCGCCCAGGGCGCACCTGTGGCCACATCGGCGCAGCCCAACGCCAGCAAATTCAAACTGGTCCGCCTGTTGCAGACGCCATCGGTCGCACTGCTTTTATTGTGGATGATCGTGCCGCTGGCGATGACGCTATACTTTTCAGTCACTCGCTATAACTTGCTGACTCCGGACGAAACCGGCTTTGTCGGAATCGACAATTATGCCTTCCTCTTTAGCGATCCGGCCTTCTGGCCGTCGATTCTCAATACGCTGGTGCTGATCGGTTCGGTGCTGGTCATCAGCGTAGTGGCCGGCACCTTGCTGGCGGTGCTGTTCGACCAGCCGTTTTTCGGCCGCGGCATAGCGCGCCTGCTGGTGATTGGCCCTTTCTTCGTGATGCCTACCGTTGCCGCACTGATCTGGAAAAACATGATCCTGCACCCGGTCTATGGTTTGCTGGCATGGGCCATGCGGCTGGTTGGACTGGAGCCGATCGACTGGCTGGCGGAATATCCGATGCTGTCGGTCATCATGATCGTGGCCTGGCAATGGATTCCGTTCGCTTTCCTGATCTTGCTGACAGCCCTGCAATCGCTGGACCTGGAACAGAAGGAAGCGGCACAGCTTGACGGCGCTGGCGCCATCCGGATTTTCTGGTACGTCGTCCTGCCCCATCTCAAACGCGCCATCACCGTCGTGGTGATGATCGAAACCATTTTCCTGCTATCGATTTTCGCTGAAATTTTCACCACTACCGCCGGCGGTCCTGGTACGGCGACCACCAACCTGGCTTACCTGGTGTATTCGATCGGCTTGCAGCAATTCGATATCGGCATCGCCTCGGCCGGCGGCATCATCGCCGTGATCCTGGCCAATATCGTGTCGTTCTTCCTGGTGCGGATGATGGCCAAGAACCTGAAAGGAGCGAACGAAAAATGAGCGCCAAAAATAAAACTCCACTGTGGCTTGGCGTGTTGGCCTGGGCTTGCGCCATCGTTCTGTTCTTCCCGATCTTCTGGGTGGCGATCACAGCCTTCAAGACCGAGCACCAGGCTTACGTTCCATCGCTGATTTTCTGGCCGACGCTGGAGAGTTTTCATGAAGTCCTGGCGCGCAGCAATTACATGGACTTTGTCACCAACTCGCTCATCGTATCGCTCGGCTCCACCATCCTGGCGCTGGTGATCGCCGTACCGGCAGCTTACTCAATGGCATTCTTCCCGACCGCAAAGACACAGAAGCTGCTGCTGTGGATGCTGTCGACCAAGATGATGCCGGCGGTCGGCGTGCTGATCCCCATCTACCTGCTGGCCAAGAACAGCGGCCTGCTCGATACCGTGACTGGCCTGACCATCATCTATACCTTGATCAACCTGCCGATTGCAGTGTGGATGGCGTTCACCTACTTCAACGACGTGCCGAAAGAAATCCTCGAAGCGGCGCGCATCGACGGCGCCAACGCATGGCAGGAAATGATCTACCTGTTGCTGCCGACATCAATGCCCGGGCTGGTATCGACCGGGCTGCTGCTGATCATCCTGTCCTGGAATGAAGCATTCTGGAGCATCAACCTGACCAGCGTCAGCGGCGCACCGCTGACCGTGTTCATCGCCTCTTATTCCAACCCGGAAGGTTTGTTCTGGGCCAAATTGTCAGCCGCATCCTTGTTGGCCATCGCACCGATCATGGTGCTCGGCTGGCTGGCGCAAAAGCAACTGGTGCGCGGCCTGACTTTCGGCGCTGTGAAATGACGCAGCTTATGAATCAGCCTATGAATCAACTTATGAAGCACACGAAAAATAAACACATCACCCATCTGATCTGCGATTGCGATGGCGTCTTGCTCGACAGCGAAAGCATTGCTCTTACCGTTCTGCATCGCCAGCTGGCCAGCTACCTGCCGCATTCGGTGGTACAAGGCAATGGCCAGACCGAACTGGCCTTGCATAGTGCGATTTCCGAACGGCTTGGCATGATGACCAACCAGTTGCTGGATGAAATCAGCGCCCAGTTCGACCTTGGCTTGCTGGCGCCTGATTACTCTTTAATCAACATGGTGGTCAGTCGTGCCTGCAGCGAAGAAGTCACTGCGGTGCCAGGCGTCATCGAGGTGCTGGCGACCATTCCCTTGCCTAAGGCGGTCGCCAGCAACAGCAGCCTGCAGCGCATCGACGCCGGCTTACGCCGTTGCGGTTTGCTGGAATTGTTCGAGGGCCATATCCACAGCGGCCACGACATGGGCACGCCCAAGCCGGCGCCAGATGTCTATCTGGCTGCCGCCGCCGGCTTCAAGGCGCCGCCACAGCAGTGCATCGCCATTGACGATAGCGTGACCGGGGTCCGCTCCGCAGTCGCTGCAGGTATCCGGGTGTTCGGTTTTACCGGCGTGGCGCACGACCGCGACCAGGCCACCGAGCGCTTGCTGGCGGCGGGCGCCGAACTGGTATTCCACGACATGCAGCAGCTGCCCCGTCTGCTTGCGGCCTGAGCCCTGGGAACAAACGGATCAGTGAAACAGTTTCAGCCGTCACCCTGACGCCAAGCGACGCGGTGATTCGAGAAAAACAGAAGGAGACCATCATGGCAGGCGTAAAAATCAGAAATCTCATCAAGAGCTACGACGACAACGAAGTCATGCGCGATATCAATCTCGATATCGACGACGGAGAATTCGTGGTCTTCGTCGGTCCCAGCGGCTGCGGTAAATCGACATTGTTGCGCATGATTGCCGGCCTGGAAGATATCAGCAGCGGCGACCTGTTCATCGGCGAGACGCGCATGAACGACGTGCCACCGGCCAAGCGCGGCATTGCAATGGTATTCCAGTCTTATGCGCTGTATCCGCACATGACACTGTACGACAATATGGCCTTCGGTTTGAAGATCGCCGGCAAAACCAAGGCCGAGATCGATACCGCCGTACAGAAGGCAGCCAAGACTTTGCATATCGATCATCTGTTGGATCGCAAACCAAAAGCATTGTCCGGAGGCCAGCGCCAACGGGTAGCGATCGGACGCGCCATCACCCGCGAGCCCAGCGTGTTCTTGTTCGACGAACCGTTGTCGAACCTGGATTCTGCGTTGCGGGTAAAAATGCGCTTGGAGTTTTCACGCCTGCACGACCAGCTCAAGACCACCATGATCTATGTCACACACGACCAGATCGAAGCCATGACTCTGGCCGACAAAATCGTTGTGTTGTCGGCCGGCCGGGTTGAACAGGTCGGTTCGCCGCAGCAGCTTTATCATCATCCGGCGAACCGCTTTGTAGCGGGCTTTATCGGTTCGCCAAAGATGAATTTCATCGATGGCAAAGTGGTGGCCATCGGCGGCAACGGCGTGCTGGTGGAACTGGCCAGCGGCGGCCGGCAATCGGTTGCTGTGGATGGAAGCAGCCTGCAGATCGGCGCCGAGGTGAGTATCGGCGTGCGCGCCGAACACCTGATGCTCGATACGCAAACACCGATGCTCAAGGCGAAATTCACAGTGCTGGAAGCACTGGGCGATTTCTCTTATTTGTACGCCGACTCAACAGTATCAGAAGAACCGCTGGTGCTGCGCGTGGCCGACACCGTCGACATGCAGCGCGGCAGCGAAATCGGCGTTTCGGCCGATCCGCAGCGCTGCCATCTGTTCGACCAGAGCGGCCGCGCTTTGCCACGACTGAAGTCTGCCGTCGCGGCGCCGGGCCAGACACACACACATCCGGCCGTCGCACAAACAGCATAAAAACATTTATTCAGGACACACCATGCAAGTCACATCCTCCGCTACCAATGGACCCGAGCAGGTCTGGCTACACATCGGCGCAGGCTCATTTCATCGCGCGCACCAGGCGGTGTATCTTCATCATTTGATGGAAACCGGCGACCTCAGCTGGTCGCTGGCGTTGGCCAACATCCGCGACGACATGACGCCGATGCTGGACACGCTGGAGCGGCAAGGCGGGGCCTATACGCTGGAAACCGTAACACCCGGCGGTGTCCGCAACTACGAAGTCATCCGTTCGATCAAGACCATCGTGCCGTGGGATGCGGCGTTGATGGAACTGACCGCAGTTGGCGCCCGCGCGACAACCAAAGTGATTTCCTTCACCGTCACCGAAGGCGGTTATTACCTGGACCATCGTCATCGCCTGGACACCGGCAATCCGGATCTTGCCGCCGACCTGCAAGGCGAGTTGAATACCATCTACGGCGCCATGACAGCGATCCTGCGCGCGCGCGCCGCAGCTAATGGCGGACCGCTTACCCTGCTCAATTGCGACAACCTGCGCCATAACGGCGAACGTTTTCACGACGGCTTGCTGCAGTTCCTCGCATTGCGTGGCGAGACCGCCTTGCAGCAATGGGTTGTCGCACATACCAGCAGCCCCAACTCCATGGTCGATCGCATTACACCGCGCCCCACCGATGAAGTCAGGGACCGCGTCGCACACGCATGCGGCGAGCCGGATCCATGCGCGATCATGGCTGAATCATTTATCCAGTGGGTCATCGAAGACGATTTCACTGCAGGACGCCCGGCGCTGGAAAAGGTAGGCGTTGAAATGGTCGAGTCGGTATTGCCTTATGAAGAAGCCAAGATCCGCATACTGAACGCCACCCACAGCTGCATCGCCTGGGCCGGAACGCTGGTCGGACTGACTTACATCGATCAAGGCTGCGCCCGTGCCGACATCCGCAAAATGGCGTTCGATTACGTGACGCAGGATGTCATCCCCTGTCTGACGCCGAGCCCGCTCAACCTGGAAAACTATCGCGACACCGTGCTGGAACGCTTCGGCAATCCGAATATCCAGGATAGCAACCAACGTGTTGCCGCCGACGGCTTCTCCAAGATTCCGGGCTTCATCCTGCCAACCCTGCAAGAATGCATTGCACGCGGCGTCGTGCCGCATGCAACGCTGGTTCTACCGGCACTGTTTTTCCTGTTCCTGCAACGCTGGGCCAGGGATGAACTGCCCTACGCCTATCAGGACGGCGTCTTCGATCCCGCCTCTACCCGCGCCATGCTGCACGCCGACGATCCGTTGCGCGCCTATTGCGCCGATACCGCCTTATGGGGCACACTAGCTGGCAGCGCACAGCTGGAGTTACCGTTGCGCGAAGCGGTCATTCGCGTTCAGGATTGGCTCGCGCAGCAAAACTGATCTGGCCGCACAATGAGAGCGGTGAATTGGGTTACCGACGCGTAACCCAAGGTTAACTGCGTACCGAATCCAAAGCTTGTTCAAGAAAACTCTCGCCGTAAAATCCTGGCCGGCCAGTGTTTCTCACAACAACCCGCCATGCGCGTAGAGGAAATGCAAATGTATCTGGGCATCGACCTGGGCACCTCGGAAGTCAAGGTAGTCCTGATGGATCAGGGAGGAAATCTGCGCGCCGACGCCGGCTGTGCACTCGACGTCTCCCGGCCACAGCCGCGCTGGTCGGAGCAGGATCCTGCACAATGGTGGCAAGCCACCTGCGACACCATCGCTAAACTGCGCGCCAAGGCCCCGCGGGAATTCCGCGATGTGCGCGCCATCGGCCTGTCTGGCCAGATGCACGGCGCGGTCATACTGGATGCGCATGACAAGGTGTTGCGGCCGGCGATCTTATGGAACGACCTGCGCAGCGTCAGCGAATGTGCCGAGCTGACCGAGCGTGCACCGCAGTTGCACCAGATCGCAGGCAACCTCGCCATGCCCGGCTTTACCGCCCCCAAGCTGCTGTGGCTGGCGCGTCACGAACCGGACATATTCGCCGCCATGGCGGCTGTGCTGCTGCCCAAGGACTGGCTGCGCCTGAAACTCACCGGCAACAAGGTATCCGAACCCTCCGATGCTGCCGGCACACTGTGGCTGGACGTAGCCAAACGCGACTGGTCGGATGAATTGCTGGCTGCCACCGGCATGCGCCGAGCACACATGCCGCGCCTGGTGGAAGGCGGCGAATCGTCCGGTACGCTGTTGCCCGAGGTGGCCGATGCCTGGGGCCTGTCGCAGCAAGTCATCGTCGCCGGCGGCGGCGGCGACGGCGCCGCCAGCGCAGTCGGCATCGGAGCGGTCAATCCCGGTGACGGCTTCATTTCCCTCGGCACCTCCGGCGTGCTGTTCGTCGTCAACGACCGCTTCCGCCCCAATCCTGCCCAGGCAGTGCACGCCTTCTGCCACGCCCTCCCCGGCCGCTGGCACCAGATGAGCGTCATGCTCTCCGCCGCCAGCTGCCTGCGCTGGTTCTGTCGGCTGGTCAGCGTCGATGAAGCCACCCTGCTAACGGAAATCGCAGCGCTAAGCGCGGCAGAGCTCGAAAACGCACCGCTTTTCCTCCCCTATCTATCCGGCGAACGCACACCCCACAACGATCCCTACGCACAAGGCGTATTCCATGGAATATCGCACGCCCACGGCCGCGCCGCGCTCGGTTATGCCGTGATTGAAGGCGTCACCTTCGGCATGGCCGACGGCCTCGCAGCCCTGCACACGGCCGGCACCGAGGTAAGCGAACTGTCGCTGGTTGGCGGCGGCTCACGCAGCCCCTACTGGGCGCAACTAATTGCCGACGCATTGAATGTGCGGATGATTACCCATATCGGCAGCGAAACCGGCGGCGCTCTCGGCGCAGCACGACTGGCATGGCTAGCGACGAACGACCAGCCGGATAAAGAAGCCGTCATCTGCGCCAAGCCACCAATGCGTGAAGTATTCACGCCAAATCCGCTGCGCCACAAGGCATTGCAGCCGCGCCTGGTGGCCTACCGCGAAATCTACCGCTGCCGCCCAGAACGCATCGTCGACGCCGAACAACCAGCGCACTGAGTTGTATCAACTAAGGCATTAATTGCTGATAGAATATATTTTGTGTTTTTGCATGGTCTCTTGGCAAAAACAGTGCCGGTGTAGCTCAGTTGGTAGAGCAATTCATTCGTAATGAAGAGGTCGGGGGTTCGACTCCTCTCTCCGGCACCAGATGTTCCATATCTCATATGGCTCCGAACGCTTTCTGGCGTAGCCAGATAAATCTTTGTCAGCCCATATTCATATTGATCCATACGCTATCCACTACTAGATCGACCATCGCTGATCCACGGCAGCACACCAGTGTGATGTGCTGCCGGTAAAATCTACCAGGTGAAGCCGTATCCGACTTGGAGGACAGTGTTTTGCCCCGTAGTACTGACCCCCGCACCCCAAGCGCTATTACCGCTACTGCTAACCTGTTTGAATTGCAACGCAAGCGCGTTATAGCCCTGATACGAGCCCAATCCCACTCCTAGTCCCCTTTTTCCAGGATTTATAGTCGGCATCACCACACCTGAAAGAGCCGCACCCATGGCAACACCGGAGTAGGCAATGCGTTTGATATCACCAATCTGGTTTTGGACATTTTGAAGTTGAGATACATTTACCGCATCAGTCGGATTGATCCCTGGCGCCACATTGGTAATTCGGCGCTCGTTACCTGTCGAACCCACCGACAATGTGTTTGCCTCATTGGCCACGGAATTGGCGCCGATCGCCACTGAATTGTCTCCTGCCGCTAGAGCGTTCGACCCCATTGCCACCGAATTTACACCTGTCGCTTGCGCCGTTGCTCCCACTGCTACTGCATTGTTGCCTGAAGCCAGTGAGTTTTGACCAATCGCGACGGTAGGATCACCGGTTGCCTGGGCATTATTACCTATCGCCACTGAACCGGCTTGCGAGGCCAACGCTCGAAAACCTACCGCTGTAGTATTGACATCAGTTGCTTGGGAGTTAGAACCAAAGGCTGTCGCACCGTCCTTTGTCGCCTGTGCACATAGGCCCGAACCGGTGGCATCTATGCCACTGATATGACTACACGTGGCCGCCGTAACATCAATGATCGCAGTACCTGTCGTACTCCGAGTTTGCACGGTACCGTTGGCGTTGGCACCACCAATCGTAGTGCCTCCTAGAGTAGCTCCATTTGCAGCCGCATTATTTGAAGCATCCGCCAACGGAGTCAGCGCGGCATTGACGGTTGAAAGACCTGTAATTTGACTCAGTCCTGTCGACAATGATGACAATCCGGTCGACAGCGACATCACATTGCTGTTTGTCGTGCTCAAGCCAGTCGACAACGATGTAATGCCGCTGCTGGCGGCACTCAAACCTGTAGAAGTGGATGTGGATAGCGATGACAGCGCATTGTTAGTCGTACTTAAACCTGTCGACAGTGAATTTACACCACTTTGTGCCGTACTAATTCCTGTCGACGTCGATGTTGACAGCGATGACACGTTACTGTTCGTCGTGCTCAAACCAGTTGACAGCGACATGATGCCGGTCGACGCGGAAGTAGACAAAGACGATAACTGACTGAAATTCACAGCATCGGTTGGATTCACACCGGCAGCCACATTGGTAAGAGTCACGGGCGTTGTCGCGCCAACCCCTCCTAAAGTAACTCTGGTGTGGCCAGGGTTATCATATTGAACGGAGTTAGCAACTCCCGTCGACAACGAACCGATGTTGCTGGCGTTGGTGCTGATCCCTGTGGAAGTTGACGTCGACAGCGAGGTTACGTTGCTGTTGGTGGTGCTCAGACCGGTCGACAACGAACCGATATTGCTGGCGTTGGTGCTGATGCCAGTCGATGTCGACGTCGACAACGATGTCACATTGCTGTTGGTCGTGCTCAGGCCGGTCGACAGCGAACCGATGTTGCTGGCGTTAGTGCTGATGCCGGTCGAAGTCGACGTCGACAGCGATGTCACATTGCTGTTGGTCGTACTCAGGCCGGTCGACAACGAACCAATGTTGCTGGCGTTGGTGCTGATCCCGGTCGAGGTTGACGTCGACAACGACGTTACGTTGCTATTAGTCGTGCTCAGCCCCGTCGACAGCGAACCGATGTTGCTGGCGTTGGTGCTGATCCCTGTCGAGGCAGAAGTCGACAGCGATGTCACATTGCTATTGGTCGTACTCAGGCCGGTCGACAAGGAACCGATATTGCTGGCGTTAGTGCTGATCCCTGTCGAGGTCGAGGTCGACAACGAAGTCACATTGCTGTTGGTCGTGCTCAGGCCAGTCGACAGCGAACCGATGTTGCTGGCGTTGGTGCTGATCCCTGTCGACGTCGACGTCGACAGCGAAGTCACATTGCTGTTGGTGGTGCTCAAACCAGTCGACAACGAACCGATGTTACTGGCGTTGGTGCTGATGCCAGTCGAGGTCGAGGTCGATAGCGAAGTCACATTGCTGTTGGTCGTGCTTAGACCAGTCGACAGCGAACCAATGTTGCTGGCGTTGGTGCTGATGCCGGTCGAGGCCGACGTCGACAACGACGTGACGTTGCTGTTGGTGGTGCTCAGGCCAGTCGACAGCGAGCCGATGTTGCTGGCGTTGGTGCTGATGCCGGTCGATGTCGACGTCGACAACGACGTCACGTTGCTATTGGTGGTGCTCAAGCCAGTGGACAACGAACCGATGTTGCTGGTGTTGGTGCTGATCCCTGTCGATGTTGAGGTCGACAGCGAATCGACGTTGCTATTGGTCGTGCTCAGGCCAGTCGAAGTTGAAGTCGATAGTGAGGTTAGTTGGCTA
Source organism: Collimonas arenae (assembly GCF_000786695.1). Lineage (NCBI taxonomy): Bacteria > Pseudomonadati > Pseudomonadota > Betaproteobacteria > Burkholderiales > Oxalobacteraceae > Collimonas > Collimonas arenae. The sequence continues at coordinate 4,220,208 of NZ_CP009962.1, forward strand.
AAATTCACTCCGTCAGTTGCTACCGTACCGGCGGCGACATTTGTAAGCTTATTTCCTGCGAGACTGGCACCGCTAGAAAACGTCGCAAGACCACTACTGGAAAATGTCCCGGTTACAGCTGTGTTACCTTTAAAATTTATGCCGGAAGGACCATAAAGCGTAATCACACCTGTGGCATTATTGCCCGTGGCGCCAATCCACATATAAGCATCAGAACCAGCTACTCCGCCGTTCGCGCTCGGTGATTCTGATAAAATCACTCCCGTGCCAGTACCACAATTTCCTTCGTTGCCGGACCAAGTAGTCGTGGCCCAGTTCGAGATACCTGTAATCCCCCAAGTATTTATTGCACCAGCATTTCCGTTGCAATTGCCTATCGCCCCTGCCCATGCAGTGTCGGCAAAAACCCCCAAGAGGAAAATAGCTGCAATGTTCTGAGCGATCTGCCTTATAGCACCTCTTTGTGCTATCGATGCAAACGATTGTGCATTTGATGATACTTCGACGCAGCTTCTCCCTTTGCTCTGGCTCTTTGCTAGCTCCCCAACCACACACCATTGACCGGTGGCTTTATTCCAAATAACTCTGAAAATTTTGTTCATTTTTGTACCCCTATAAAAATAATCAGTTCGATTTAAAGGAAAAGTACGCAAAAGCCAGTTAGGAAAAATGTATAGCGTTGTTGGTTTGCATTGAATTTCAAGCATTAATTTGCGATGAACATTGCCGCATTCATGAATCTTGCTTTTGAGTTGTTATTGACATGACTTAATTTTTTGTCTCCTCCCTTGCTTATGAGATTTATCCAGCAGTTGCTATCGTCAAAGCTCCCCCTCGGTTATATGTTTCCTCAAGGCTTAACACCCATAGAGCCGTCTCAAATTACGACACTACGTTCGTGATTTGGTAGCTTTTGTTTTAAATCAGGATGAGGACTTGATGAGGTGCGAATTATCAACGCTGGAGATGTGTCGACTTCTAAAAGGGACACCAAATGTAGGTAGCGTCTAAAACTATTTCTGGATATCACCAAGCGAATAGCGATTTCCTTCAAGAACACTTGGTCAAAATATGCGTGTCGAATAAAGCCTTGTAATGCCATGTTCAGCACTCCAATCTTCTACTCTTGGCGTTGAAACAGAATTTGTTGATTTCAACCAATCAAAAAATTGCCAACCAGATATTGATTTAAAACAATATAGGTGGTTTTCTTCAAATAGCCATAATATTTAACAGTGTTTAACATAAAATAAATGTAAATTTTATTGTTTTTACATTCAAATAAAAGTCATTCCTTTGCTTGCTGAACTGCCCCTCTCGCACTGATCCATTCGTCGCTGCCACGCAAAGGTGACAAGTCTGTTGTACGATCCCTCAAAGCCTAGTGCACATAGGTCAACATGGATCTGTTTCAAGCGGTGACACTGTTGTCGAGATTTGATCGCAACGACTCGGTCCAATATGATGTGACCCCCTGCGACTGGACCAGGGGTTCACATCAATAGTGCGTCATTTTGTGTCAATACCTTGCGGACAAATTCCCGTGCAAACGTAAACCATATGGGAGGTTCACGCTTTTGCGCGCTGCGTTAAAAGCAGACCCTTTAACGCAGCGCGCAGGCGTGGGGGGCTGCATTTTAAATGCCAGGAACCCGATACGTTCGTCACGTAATGTGAAGGCCTAGGGCGTAAGAAAAGCCGCACAAAGCGGCTTGAGATGGCGCTACCTGTAATTGACAGTTTTTTTCAGCGCTTTTGTAAAACTCTGCATTTTTGAAAAAAAGCGCAAAGTTCCCTAAACACATGGTTTATGGAGTTTTATGCTGAGAATGGGAAAATGGGGATGGTCCCGCCAACAGGAATCGGACCTGTATCTAGCGCTTAGGAGGCACTCGTTCTATCCATTGAACTATGGCGAGACAGTGAAATTCAAAGGGTGAAATAAGCCTACGATTTTATTTGATTAACACAATAAATTCAATGACTTACAGGATTTTCTCCAATACTCCCCCATATTTCTTTCGGTGCAAACTCATATGAACTAACGCTCTGACCGCTACAGATCTTCTACAACCCTCGACCACAAAACAAGAGGAATCGTATGGCATCCATACTCGCAGTCGGTAAACGTTAGCGCGCTCAAGTTCGCACTAAAGGCAGGAGTATAGCAAAAACCTTTCGCACGAAGTCAGGGGGCTAAGAAATGAGCGCTCGCAACTGAAATCGATGTCGATGCAAGGAATGCCTTGGCATTGAAACTAAATGTCGAAACGTTAATAGCAGACTACCGAATAGTACGGGAAAATCTGGCCGGGCAACTGGCACAAAGTCCAACGAGCATTACATGCTGAGGTGCCTAGTTGGAAATTTGGCTACAAAATTGCAAACGGACTGGCCGCCCAGAACATCGTCGGATATGCTCAGGATCGTCGCGCCGAAGGTGTTGGCGGCTAAGAAGACACTCAATCATCGGGGGAAGACGTTAAGTGATGAATACCCCAAAAAAATCAAGCTGGCTGTGGCCGTAATTCGTAGATATGGAATCTGCACAGAAGGCAGTTAAATACGGTTATTGGGCGGCTATCATTGTTGCAATCGTGACCGCTATTTTTTCCACCATAGCGATGGCGGCTCAAAAGAAAATTGCCACCATCGATGGAACAGCCTACCTAGATGCGGCTCTATTTGCCTTCATTGCTTGGAGGATTAAAAAATATTCGAAAATGTTTGCAGTGATTGGTGTGGTGCTATTTTTGATCGAAAAAATATTACTTATAAAGACAATGGGTGGCGCAGGCTTATTTCAGGCTGTCTTTGTTATGGTGCTGTTCATCAATGGGGTAAGAGGAGTATTTGCCTATCACCGGCTTTTGTGGCAGTCCCAATCCGTGGATGGGAACATGAACGCAGCTCCTTAGATTTAGTGGGTATTTACTAAATGGCGTAACAATGCATCGGAAATCAATGTTTGATCGATAGCGCTAAAACCAAGTAAGGGCCGGGCCGCATAGCGATATGCCGGCCCTTTTTTGATACTTTGTCTTCCAATTATCCTGATGCACACGGGCGATCCGCGCCACTTTTCCAAAGAACCCGACCGATAGCTGATTCTCATCATCATACCAACGAGTCGGAGTAGTTTTACGAAATAGAAGAGGTAATGCAGGCGGTCAAAAAAACGCAGCGGCGCATGCTGTGAAGGGAAAGCACTACATGCGCCACCGTGCCGGCAGAATACGGCTGCAAGCACAGCCAAGGCCACGTCCAGAAAAAAGGTTAGAAGATTGATGCGGATGGAAGATCGAATTCAGGCATCGGAGGTGACTTCTTGTGTATCAAAACAGACGCTTATTTTCTCTTGGGAATTTTATTTGAAAACAATTGAAAAATGACATTTTTTTCCACTGGACGGCCAGGAATCATTTCAGCAATGATGCTGTTCTTTATAGTATTTCGGAGATTTCTAAATGGAGATGTATCTGGAGGATCCAATACTCAATGAGAGTATCCAGAGAATTTTGGGACTGGCAACGCTGTCACTTTATGGTGAACCTGTCGAGTATGCGGTAGAAGTAATCGTCAACAAAGTGAGACGTTATTTAGTATTGAAGAAGTCGGGCGATCCCCTGACTAATGTAAAGCAATATAAAAACATCTTGGTGAATCTCGCACAGAATATACATCCAAGCATGCCCGACTATGAGCGAACCATTGCTTATGCTGCCTCGCTCATTGTGATCGACGAAATTATCGCCACCAGCATGACTCCATTTGTGCAAAAGACAAACTGCAGCAAACATCCGTAGAAATACAATTGATTTCGGCTGTGTGATTCGCAGACATCGTTTCAATTAAAATGAGGCGATGGGCGACGAAAATCGGAAACGATTACGATGGATTCAGCTGTATGAGGAACTCGGCAACGCGGGCACGGCTTGTCTGCGCTGCGGTATCTCAAGGCCGACACTGGGTAAGTGGTGGCGGCGATATCTAGAACATGGATTGACGAATCTTCAAGATGAGAGCAGCAGGCCAAAAACGTCGCCAAGTCGGAAAGTTCAACCAGAGTACGAGCAGCAAATCGCGGATCTTCGGAAGCGCAAATTGGGACATCGTCGGATTCAAAACGAACTGCGGCGACTGTATGATCTTACGTTGTCGACATCGACCATTCACAAGGCCTTGGATCGTCTTAAAAAGCCGCATCTGAATCACAAGCGTGCGTTCAGAAAGCCGTTCATCAGATACAGTCGTCCAACGTCAGGTGACCGCGTACAAATGGATGTCTGCAAGATCGCACCTGGGGATCTATCAGTACACAGTGATTGACGACCGCACACGCTATAAGGTTCTACGGCTCTATTCACGCAGAACCGCAAACAATACGATGGATTTCTTTGATGCCGTCATAGAGCAAATGCCATTTGCCATTCAACGGATTCAGACCGATCGCGGGCGCGAATTTTTTGCTATCAAATTTCAGGAGCAGCTTCTGGAATGGGGTATCAAATTTAGACCAATTAAACCGGCGTCCCCCCAACTGAATGGCAATGTTGAACGCTCACAACGAACTGATCTCGATGAGTTCTGCGCAACTGTCGACCCCAGAGATCCAGAGCTTCACCGCTTGCTTGCAGAATGGCAGCACTACTACAACTGGGACCGCTCACATAGTTCCTTAGAAGGCAAGACACTTATCGAACGCCTCAGCAGCCTTGCAGACAAGGTTTCTATGGGAAGAAGTTGCGGCGAACTTCGACCCGTCAAAAGAGCATATCCAGGAGCAGAGCTATCGTGCTTAACTAGCCCTGAGAAAATTGAAATGATGTCTGCGAATCACACATTTTATGCGCTGAATCTATCAGCGAATAGAAGCTTGATCAATACAGGTCCCTTGTACCCATCTCATTTTGGTGCAACGAAATTTGCGGCTATCGCTCTACACCAGAGAACATTACGCACGCTTGTTACTCAACTGATTTTTTACAAGAGGCCTGTATAACAACTCCGTAAGGCTGTATCAGAGAGAGAATCGCATAGTTCCGAGGCTGCCTACTTCGACAACTCCATCGCTGTTGACGAAAGAACGGGTTCCTTCAACCAAGATAGTATTGTCCGTCAAATAGGCGCCATTCCAATTATCAACGATATTGTAAGGACGCTGATCCGGGCGCTGAGCACCGCCGAAGGAAAGATTAAATGGCGCAACGCCATCTTTTCCCTGGCCTTTGTTGAAGACCCAGCCATATGTGCCGACATTCCCTTCCACCGAAAATGCGCCGATAGGGCCGTAGTTGGAGCTGTAAACGCCAGTAATTACACCATTCGACGGATTCGCCGAAGAAATCTTCAATGTGAAATTCTTGTCCGCAGATTTATAAGTTCCAATTGCAGGTACGTTACTCATTGTGAATTTCCTTTCATAGGGAGTAGGAGGCAGCCAGGCGCATCTGTTCCGCTTCTGCGCAATTAATGGTAGGTCATAAAAATCCGGATAGCACCCTGTCAAAAGTGGCAGTATTCGTTTACTGGACGTCACACGACGGTACGGTAAGGCGTCCCCTTTTCGTTCATCGGGAACCAGCGTATCACCCGGGGGAAATGATCAGGCGAACTGAATTTCACGTGAACGCCATTCTTTCGGAAAGACAACTGACGGCTTCAGATTGGGTTCGAAAAGAGATGTCCATAGCGAATGTCAGTTCAGGTTTGAGTTAGAGGCTGTTGCGAAATTAACCTGGCGTTGTTGCGTCGGGGCGGCCATCCGCTCCTAGCCGTACTGCTCGTACTGTCTTCGTCGGCGCGCCTAGCCATCTGTGTTCGCAACAGCCTCTTAGTACAATTTATCGAGCATTGTTTTCATCGATAATTTTGCGTCTTTCTCGAATTTCCCCCATTTGAATTTTTCCGCGTGCGGCGGATTTTTTTGTTGGCGTAGACGTGCTGCACGTGTCTTCGTGCGGGTTGTCGCGCCGGCGGCCATATTGTGGTCCCACCGTTGGCCAATTGCGGCTGTCCTGATGTGAACTGAAAGCCCACTTCCTCGCGCCAGCAAGAATGAGCGCAGCAACTCCGGATAGGCTGGATTGGCGGCGTGTCTGATGGAGTCTCAGTGCACAAGCGCTGTTCGCCAAACACGTACGCGCGGGGTATGCTTGAAAAATCCAAATTCTCCGAATTCCTCAAACACATCAAAATAGCGAAACACTGGCCCAAGTATCGCATCCGCCATGGTGAAGCGTTCCTCGCGAAGTAAGGGCCATTGATTAATTGCGCTTCGATCTGCTCGAACTTGCCCGCGATGTCTGCTGCTTTGGCTCCGAGCACATGTTCATCGGCTGCGTTATAGAAAGCGCCGATTGTGTTGAGGACGGCTGAACCAAATTCAATCCACCCTCTATGCTTCGCCCTTTCCAGCGCATCCTCGGGGTTCAGGTGCGGATATGGTGTTTCAGTGAGCGGCTTACGGTGGATGCGTCCACAGTGTTTCGTACGCTGCTGCGGATCGCGAAGAATTTGGGGCGGCGGCTCTTCGACCGTTCGCGCGTCGGCTATTTGCCATCAGAACTAGCTCAGGAACTGGCCAGCCATGGGGAGCAGATGGAGGTTCAGCTTGAAACGGCGCGTTCGGTGGCGCAGACGAATCCCGAGCAAGTGTCGGGACACGATGCGCATCATCACGACCGATACCATCCTACATGGACTCGTCGCCCCGGCGCTGACATTACTTCATCGAAGTCATCCACTGTTGAGTTTTGATTTGCATGCCGGAAATGAACTGACAAGCCTTACCCGACGCGGCGCGGATATTGCCCTCCGCGCCACGAAGAAGCCGCCCCAGCATCTGGTGGGCAAGTATGTAGGGCCGATTCAGGTTGCGCTGTTTTCTGCGAAGAATGCAGGAATGAAGAGGTTCGACGCCCTTGTTGCAGGCAAGAGCAGTTGGATTGCCCCCGATGACGCCGTGCCAGAGCATCCTTTGGTGATCTGGCGCAATAAACATTTCCCAAGGATCAGTCCGACCTATCGAGTAAATAGCATCCTGACCGTAGCTGAACTCGTCGGCCAAGGCCTTAGGATTGGGATCCTGCCTATCTTCATGACGCAAAATCAGCCTGATCTCACTCAGCTTACCGAAGTACTCGATGAATGCCAAGCGGAACTACGGCTGCTCACGCATACCGAATCGCGACATCTACGGCGCCTGTCGATTGTGTTCAACTATCTTTCACAGAGCCTTAAGCTGGATTGAGATTCCTGCCCTCTTTTTTCGCATACAAACCAACAACCATGCAATGGCTTACGGCCGTCGCAGCGACAAATTGCACAATCGTATTTTCGCAAATTTGGTTAATGTACGATCGTGTCCTTCCAACTTCCAGCGTCCCGCCTGAACCACATTGAATGCGGCTGCGACTGCACCTGCAATCGAAGCAATCAGGAAGCTAATCAGCCATGTCCGGTCAATGCTTCTGACGTGTGCAAAACTCCACCCGGAAACTCCGAGCGAAATTACAATCAATAAAAGCGCCAGGATAATTGCGGTCCCTGCCCTGCGTTGCGGAGCGGTCGCAGCACCAAAATTGACGAACGCGAAGCACATAACAAAGGAAGAAATAATATTGAATAGATGGTTTGTAAATTCGCCGCAATGAAAAAACTGCGTGAAATATTCAAACGAATAACGGACCAAGAAAAGCATCATCAGTCCGATGGGAAATACCAGCGCCCATCTCACCCTATTTGGCAAAGTCTGCACGATCAGCAGACCGCCATGCTTATCCAACGCAAACCAGCTTTCTCTAGAGGTTCTAAAAAAATTGTTGAGCGCCATAAATACGCCTTTTAAATCGGAAAATTAAAACGAAATTTTGTCGATCCATTCTTGGATCGATAGAGATTTTTAGTCAAACCACTGACAACATTCTTTGTAGAGAATGTGTAAATATCGCACCGCTGATAGAACCTTGATATCTATTCCCCATCAGTTAACCTTGACCGAAAACAGGACTGTTCCGCTGGCGCCCGGTGCGAGTGGTCCCGTAAATTTCCAATTCAATGGGCCGGTTCCGCCCGCAGCCTGAGCCGTGCTGCATGCCACTGTCGGTGCAGGCGGTTCATTGGCCGGCGTGTTCTTCACGCATACCGTGAGTGTCGCGGGGGTCGCACCTGTAGTACTCGCCACAAAAGTCGTGAACTGTGGCGTTGCGTCGTTTATCAGCAGATTACTGATAGGACCCGTGCCGTTGTTCGTGTATGTGATGCTGTACTCCAGCACCTCACCCGACTTAGCCTGGTTGTTGATGCCAAACGCACCGCTCTGCGTCACGTTCCTGACCTCTTTCTTCAAATCGAGCGCGTTATCCGACACCGTGGTCACATCATCCAGGGTGTAGCTGGCACTCAGCGCCGGGTTCGCATTGGCGAAGGTAAAGTTAGCCTGCACCTTGGCGTCGTTGCTGTTGCCCTGTTGCGCCGAGGCCGGAACAAACTCCTGCACGATGATGCACACGGCCTGCCCTGCTGTCACCGTCGTGGCTACAGAAGGCGGATACAGTTTGGCGGCACCGGGCTGCAGGCTGCCGGAGCAGGTTGGGTCGGCAAAGATCACTTCGCTCCAACCGCTAATGGTTGGCGTCGCAATTGAACTGGCAATCTGAAAGCTCACACTGCCACCAGTACCGGCGGTGAAAGTGTGTGCGTAAGTCACTGTGCTCCCAGGCTGGCCGGTCTTGGCGCCGCTGGTGGCAAAAGTGCTGGGATCCACCTGGCCGAAATTCAGCCCGCTGTTGCCGCTGCCGTTCCATGTGAAAGCAATAGTGTCAGGCTTGCCATTGCGCGTGTAGGTGTAAGTCCCCCCGGCCGCGGCCGTCGCCGTCCCGGAAGGCAGCGGCGTGCTGCCAACCGACGCGCCGGTCGAGATACGGATGCCGCTATTGGTCTCGTTGACACACAAGCTTGCGCCCACAGCGGTCGAGAACGGTACGCTCAAAGAGTAGTTGCCGCTGCCGTCGGTGACTGCGCTACTGATCGCTGCATTGCTGACGCAATTGGTCAGCGTCACGCTTACTCCGGCGATACCGGTTTCAGCGCCATTGATCAGCCCGTCGTTGGGCGTGCCCGCACCGGCGCCGTTGTCCAGGAAAACGCGGCCGCTGACACCGAACGCGAAGCTATTGGTAAAGGTACAGCGGATGTTAGCGCCAGCCACCATGTTAGCCGCCGGAATGCTCAACTGATTGCCGTTCAAGCTGCCGAAAGTAGCTGTCGGGTTGCTGCTGGCCAGATCAACGCAACTGGCGCTGACAGGATTTGCGGGCCAGCCGGCTGGTGAAGTTTCGGTGATGCTAGCCGCTTGCCCGGCAAGTCCTGTCAGATTCGAAGCGCCGTTCGCAGTGCCAGCGCCCACCACGGTGATGGTGTCAGTACCGGTACTGAGACCGCTTAGACCGAAGTTGAAGGTATTGCTGCCGCTACCGCTGGTGGTCGTTTTGATGATCTGGACCTTGGGCACCGTAGGGGCGAAGGTGTAAGGCTGCGGGCTAGGCAGGTAATTGTTGCCTGCCACGGTGAACGTGCCGGACAGGGCTACACCGCCAACGCTCACCCCTGTCGTGCTGTAGGTTCCAGGATTAAGGGTGGTAGCATTGATCGAGCAGGTACCCGCCGCCACCGTCGTACAGGTGCTGGCCACGCCGACGCCTGCGCCGAAATTCACGCTGGGGGTGGCCGCGAAAGTGACCACGGCGCCTGCAACCGGATTGCCGCTGGAGTCACGAATGAATGCTTCCAGCACATCCTGCGCCACACCGTTTGCAGGCTGGTTGTTCGTCACGACGCGCAGGCCGGAGTTGCTAGCGTCCGCCGACTTCTTGGTATTGGTGTAGGTGCAGACGATGACGGTATCGCTTGCGCCCACCGTCAGGGTACTGCCCGACAGGCCGCTGGTGCCGGTACAAGCCACTGCGCTGCTGTAGCTGGTGGCAATGCCGCTGGTGAAAGCCTCGGCCAGGTTGATAACGCTGCCTACCAGGACGGTTGTGGCCGTACCGGTGTCGATCTTGTTGACGCCAGTCGCGGTCGACGTCAGTGTGCTCAGGCCGGTACCGGTGACGCTTACCGTGTCGCCCGCAGTCGCGCCCGACCAGCTCTTTGCCAGCGTGACCGTCGCCGTCTTGGTATTGGTGAAAGTACAGGCGAGATTATTGCCAGATCCCGTCGCGGCCGCGTCCAGTGTCAGATTTCCGTTGGCCAGGTCGGCGGTCGCGGTGCCGCCGGAGCCCATGCCGGTACAGCTGGCTGCAGTCAACACGTAGCCGCTCGGAATCGCTTCGGTGATAACGGTCACCGCGCCCGACGTGGTCAGCGTCTGGACCGGGCCGCTAACCGGCGTACCGGCCGTGGCGGTGGTCAGAGTCTGCGCGGTGATGCCGTTAGTCCCGCTGAAACTGAAGCTGCCCACGCCACCTTGGCTCACCTTGCTGATGGTCAGCTGCGTCTTTCCAGTATTGGTGATCTGACAGATGACGGCTGCGCCTGCATCCGCCGCGCTCAAAGTCAGCGTATTGCCGCTCAAGACACCGCCGCCGGTGCAACTCCAGGCGCTAGCCACATAAGTGCTGGTATTGACCACACCTGCGGTCGACTCCGACAGGGTGACAGTATCGCCCACCGCCACCTTTTGCGCTCCACCGACATCTGTCTCGTTCGGAGTAGCGGCTCTCGCGTCGAGATTGTAGCTGTAAGCGACATTGTGATCCAAGCTCGCCACACCGCCACCTGTCGCCGTCAGGCGGAAGAAATCGTTGACGGCCGCATTGACCCAGTTCTTGCGCATTTGCAGGGTCGGCGACTTGGCGTTGGTGACCGTACAAACGATGTTGGAACCCGCCGCCGTCGCCGCTGCGTCCAGCGTGAACTGGTTCTTGTTCTGCGCGGCTCCTCGTGTGACCGTGCCGCCAGCGCCCATGCCGGTGCAACTGACGCTGGAGATAACATAGTCGGGCACCACGTTACTTGGCGTGTAAGTTTCGGCGAAGCTGGTCGCCGTGCCCGCCGCGGTCAAAACCTGGACCGGCCCGTTGACCGGGGTTCCCGCCACGCTGGTGGTGATGGTCTGCGCTGTAATACCGTTGGTGCCGGTGAAGTCGAAGCTGCTCGCCCCACCCAGGCTGATCTTGCTGATCTGCACGGTCGCCGGCTTCATGGTGTTGGTAATCGTGCAGCTGATGTTATCGCCCGCCACTGGCGTCACATTGATCGGCAGGCTGGTCAGGCCTGACACGTTGGTCACGCCGCCGACATTGGTACAAGCCACGCTTTGGCTGTACTGGCTCAACACTGAACTGCTGCCTGCCGCCATCGCTTCGTTGAGCGTGTAGGCCGTGCCTGCCGTGGCGGTAAAACTGTATGCCGGCGAAGTGATGGATGTGCCCGAACCGGTGGTGTTGGTTGCCGCCGGTGCGCCGGTACCTGTACCGGACAACGCAAACTGGTCGGCTGCCGCAATACGCCCAGTGCTGCCCAATGCCTTTTGGAGCGTCAGCACCACCGGTTTCGGTGTATTGGTAATCGTACAGCTAATATTGTCGCCTGCGACTGGCGTCACATTGATTGGCAGACTGCTCAGGCCTGACACATTGGTCGTGCCGCCAGCATTGGTACAAATCACACTTTGACTGTATTGACCCAGTACCGAACTGCTACCCGTCGCCATTGCTTCGTTGAGCGTGTATGCCGCGCCTGCCGTACCGGTGAAACTGTATGCCGGCGAGGTCACCGCGGTGGCGGTACCCGTCGTATTGGTTGCAGCCGGCGCGCCGGCTCCCGTGCCGGACAGCGCAAACTGATCGGCGGCCGCAATACGGCCGCTGCCACCCAATGCCTTTTGGAGCGTCAGCACCACCGGTTTCGGCGTATTGATAATCGTACAGCTGATGTTGTCGCCTGCCCTTGGCGTTACATTGATCGGCAGGCTGGTCAAACCTGCCACGCTGGTCGTGCCGCCAGCATTGGTACAGCTCACGCTTTGGCTGTACTGACTCAGTACCGAACTGCTACCTGCCGCCATTGCTTCATTGAGCGTGTAAGCCGTGCCTGCCGTACCGGTGAAACTGTACGCCGGCGAGGTCACTGTAGCAGCAGTACCCGTCGTATTGGTTGCAGCCGGTGCGCCGGCGCCCGTGCCGGACAATGCGAACTGGTCGGCCGCAGCAACACGGCCGCTGCCGCCCAGCGTCTTTTGGAGCGTCAGCACCGCCGGCTTCGGTGTGTTGGTAATCGTACAGCTGATATTGTCGCCTGCGACTGGCGTCACATTAATCGGCAGGCTGGTCAAACCTGCCACGCTGGTCGTGCCGCCAGCATTGGTACAGCTCACGCTTTGGCTGTACTGACTCAATACAGAACTGCTGCCGGCCGCCATTGCTTCGTTGAGCGTGTAAGCTGTGCCTGCCGTGCCGGTGAAACTGTATGCCGGTGAGGTCACTGCAGCGACTGTGCCCGTCGTATTGATCGCGGCAGGCGCGCCGGCACCTGTGCCAGACAGCGCAAACTGGTCGGCCGCCGCAATACGGCCAGTGCCACCCAATGCCTTTTGGAGCGTCAGCACAACTGGCTTCGGCGTATTGGTAATCGTGCAGCTGATATTGTCGCCTGCGACCGGTGTCAGATTAATCGGCAGGCTGGTCAGGCCTGACACGTTCGTCGTGCCGCCAACATTGGTACAAGCCACGCTTTGGCTGTACTGACTCAATACCGAACTACTGCCTGCCGCCATCGCTTCATTAAGCGTGTAGGCCGTGCCTGCCGTAGCGGTAAAACTGTACGCCGGCGAAGTGATGGATGCGCCCGAACCGGTGGTGTTGATCGCAGCCGGCGCGCCACTACCTGTACCGGATAACGCAAACTGGTCGGCCGCCACAATACGGCCAGTGCCACCCAACGCTTTCTTGAGCGTCAACACCGGCGATTTCGGCGTGTTGGTAATCGTGCAGCTGATATTGTCGCCCGCCACTGGCGTTACATTGATCGGCAGACTGGTCAGGCCCGACACATTGGTCGTGCCACTAGCATTGGTACAAGCCACGCTTTGGCTGTATTGGCTCAGTACTGAGCTGCTACCTGCCGCCATCGCTTCATTGAGCGTGTAAGCCGTGCCTGCCGTACCGGTGAAACTGTATGCCGGCGAGGTCACCGCGGTGCCGGTACCCGTCGTGTTGGCCGCAGCCGGCGCACCGGTACCCGTGCCGGACAACGCAAACTGGTCGGCGGCCGCAATACGGCCAGTGCCACCCAGCGCCTTCTGGAGCGTCAGAACTACCGGCTTCGGCGTATTGGTAATCGTGCAGCTGATATTGTCGCCTGGCACTGGCGTTACATTGATCGGCAGGTTGGTCAGACCCGACACGTTCGTCGTGCCGCCAACATTGGTACAAGCCGCGCTTTGGCTGTACTGGCCCAGCGTCGAACTGCTGCCCGCCGCCATCGCTTCGTTGAGCGTGTAGGCCGTACCTGCTGTCGCAGTAAAACTGTATGCCGACGAGGTGACGGATGTACCCGCACCGGTAGTGTTGGTTGCGGCTGGCGCCCCGGTACCCGTACCGGACAGCGCAAACTGGTCAGCTCCCGCAATACGGCCGGTTCCACCTAATGCTTTCTTGAGCGTCAGCACTACCGGCTTCGGCGTGTTGGTAATCGTACAGCTGATGTTATCGCCAATGACTGGCGTCACGTTGATCGGCAAGCTGGTCAGACCCGACACGCTGGTCGTGCCGCCGACATTGGTACAAGCCACGCTTTGGCTGTACTGGCCCAGCGTCGAACTGCTACCTGCTGCCATGGCTTCGTTGAGCGAGTAGGCCGTGCCTGCGGTGCCGGTAAAACTGTACGCCGGCGAAGTCACCGCAGCGGCGGCACCCGTCGTGTTGGTCGCAGCCGGCGCACCGGTACCCGTGCCGGACAACGCAAACTGGTCGGCCGCAGCAATACGGCCGCTGCCGCCGAGCGCCTTCTGGAATGTCAGCACCGGCGACTTCGGTGTGTTGGTATAAGTACAGACGATGGCCTTGCCGAGATCACCGACTCCGATCACCAGGGTGTTCGTTACCTGGCCGTTAGTACCGCTCAAGACATTAGCCGTGGCGCCGCCGTTGGCGGTACAGGACAAGACTGTGTTGTAGTTCGTCAGCTTCCCCGTGGTCATGGTTTCTGCCGGGAAGGTGATGGTATTGCCGACTGCAATGCTTGCGACATTACTGCTGCCAGCGGTGGCGTCCGTCGCCGTGAACGCGAAAGTATTGTTCGGGTTCGGGGTGAAGGGATTGTTACCGCCAGTAGTGGCTCCAATGCTGGCGACATCGCCTGAATTGCCGCCGGCCGCCCATGTTTTTTTCAGCTGCAAGGTGAGCTCATTGAACTGGATGACAACCAGACCATTGCCTGCGGCTGATCCTGTCGACGAGCTAGACGCTCCGCCTACACCAACCCCGGATTGATACAATGAGCTGGTTGCAGCGGGATTGGGCGGACTCACCGCTCCGGTGTAATTTGCGTTCGGACCCGCAGTAAGAACTCCACCTGACACCGATGCAGAAAGATAGCCAGAACCGCCGCCGCCAGGACCGTTCCAGGAACATCCTACAACCAGCGGATTTGGCGTGTTGGTACACTGCGCCATCCCTCCACCGCCACCGTAGAAACCGCCGCCGCCACCGCCGCCCCCCTCGTATTGGGCAGGAGTACCTGAGCCCGCCGGGGCTGAACATCCTGTTCCGCCCTGGAAGGCACTGCCCGCCGTACCGCCGGCGCACGACGACGCTACAGTGCCTGCATCGGGAGTACCGAGTGCGCCACCGGCAGCCTGCGTCCCTCCCTGGCCACCCTCAAGGGTACTGCTACCGCCGCTGGCTCCCCCTCCGCCGCCGGCAACGCCGCCAAAGGAAGTGCCAGCCGCCCCTATCGAATTCCAGAAGTTGCTGCCGCCGCCACCGCCAGCGACCATTTGCGCGGTTCCTGCAGCGAATTCGGTGACGCCTCCCCACAGAGCGCTCATGCCGCCGCCTGAAGAACCGGTTGATGCCTGGTTGTTGGCATTGTTGGCTCCGCCTCCTCCGCCTCCTCCTCTGCCATAGGTTGCTGCCATTGCTCCGTTCACACCACCTTGGCCAACGGTGATCGCCATGCCCGTACCTGGCGTTACGGCCACATTTCCAGTGGCGTAACCGCCCGCGCCGCCGCCGCCCGAGAAAGTCGCAGCCGGAGCCGAGCCGCCACCGCCGGCACCCCACATCGTTACATTCACTGAAGAGATCCCGGCCGGAACCGTGAAGGTTTGTGTCCCTCCCGAGTAGGTGAAGGCTACGCAATTGCTGTAGCCCGCTTGAGGGGTACATGTCGTCGCGGCTGCGTGAGTCTCGTCTGTCATGATCAGCATGAGCATGACGATCAAGATGATTTTGCCTAAAACCCCAAAAAACCGATGGGTAACATCAGCGCCGAACCCGCTTGCTACCCTATGCTCTTTGTTAAAGAGAATTTGAGATAGGCCAGCCAAAAACTGCAAGGAATCCCTGCCTGGTATTTTCTTTGCGTTACGCATGATGTCCTGGTTCATTTCGTGCCGCCTTCGGTCACTTCTATCTCGACCCTGCGATTCTGCGCCCGTCCTTCGGGCGTGGCATTGCTGGCAAGCGGCTGGTTTGCGCCACGCCCTTCGGCCTTGATGCGCGAGGCGTCGATGCCTTGGGTGATGAGATACGCACGTACCGCTTCGGCCCGCTCCACAGAAAGTTTCTGGTTATAGCTATCACTGCCTACCGAATCGGTGTGGCCTATGGTGACAACCACCTCGTAGTCCGCGTTGCGAATGCGTTCGGCAAACTGGTCCAGCGCGACATGGGCAGTCGGCTTGATGACTGCTTTACCGAAATCGAACAAGGTTTCTGACTGAAACGTGGTCTTGACCGGCGGCGGAGCTTCAACAGGCTCCGGCACGGCAGTGACCGGTTCGGGTGCGGGAGCGGCTGGTACAGGAGCCGGTTTGGATACTGCACCGGCTGACGGAAAGCCCAGCGCGGTCTCATCGAACTTGAAGCGCAGTCGGATGTAAGCACCCTTGCTGGTGTATTCCCCTGCAGTCAGATCGCGGTCGCTCAGGCCAACCACGTTATAACCAACCGATAGCCACAAGTCCTTGGCCAGAAGGTAACCGACTTCAATCCCGGCAGTTTTTTGCAAAGACCCGCCCTGTCCAAACATGAGGCCGGCTTGCAAGCCAACGTCCCAGTCCTTGTTGAGGTCACGGGTATAGCGCCCTTGCAGCAAATGCGCCCAATACGTGCTCTTCAGCGTGCCGTCGTCGGTGCTCGACACCTTCCCCGCATAACGGCCGGTAATATAAGTACCGCGTTGAGGATTGATATTGATACTTGCAGAGATGATGTCTGCCGTGTCGACCCCTGGCAGCGGCGTGCCGGTGCCAAAGGAGATATCGGTGATCGCACCGGTGGTGGCGCCAGTGCCATCGGTGCGTTGGACCTTGTGTTCATAGCGCATCAAGGCATTCCATACGTCCTGGTTGACCGGGCGATAGGCTGCGCCGATCTGCTGGCGCGACATGAAGCTGTTGTTGCCGTTGTTGGTACCCTGCCCTTTGCTGTTACTGATGATGCTGCGCGCCAGGAAACTCCAGTCATCGTTAATCTTGTAGCCGAAGCCGGCGCTTGACAGGAGGGTATTGGCGTCGTCGCCCTGGCGTGCTTCGAGCACACCGCTGGCCTTGACCCGCTCGCCCTGATATTCCAGGCCGCTCACGATGGCGGTTGCGTTACCCAGGCCGACGATGCCCGGGCTGCTTGCTCCGCTAGAGGTAGTACGTTCTATGCCCGCCGTCGCGCGCACATGCTCGGATACCTTGAAGGTGTTGCGCACGCCGACGGCGGCCTGGCCGGCGCGGCCATCCAGGGAGTCCGCCAGGCGATACTCGTTGTAGACGCGGCCGCCTTCCATGTAATTGCTCTCGACGCCGAAGACCGCGACGTTATGGCTGTCGGTGCTAGACGCCGTATAAGGACCGTCCAGATTGGACAATACCTCGTAACGGCCATACAAACGAGTCTTGTCGGTGATGGCGTAGTTTCCGCCGACGGCCAGCATGTGGCGATCGCCGTGCGCCAGATCCTGCTCGCCTTCGACAAACACCTGCGCCTGAGGCAGTCCAGGTACTTGCGAGCTGAGGCGACCGCGGACCGTGGTGAGGCTCTCGTTGGTTCCGGTTCCCGCAGCTGCCGCCCCCAGGGTAGTCACCGGGCTCGCAGTATTGGCCGAACCCAGCGCACCGTTGGTGCTCGACACCTGGTTATAGTCGAACATGGAGGCGGTCGGACTGGAGTTCTGGCCATAGCGCAAGCCAGCTTCGCCGACCAGGGTGTTGCTGAGTTTTTTCTGGATGCTCACTGCAGTGCCTGCGATATCGCCCGGGGTGGCCGCGTTTTTGCTGTAAATCGCTTCGCCGCGCAGATGCGTGGTGTCGTCGATCTTGTATTCTGCGCGCGCAACCGCTTCTGTCTGGCCAGCGCTGAAAGTGGAACCCGGATTATCGAAAGTTGCAGTCGTTCTGGCATATTGAGCAACCACACCCAAATCACCATCCTGGTGACGCAACTCGATCCGTCCGGCTTTACCTTCGCCGTTCAGATCGGTATCGGTCTTCACCAGTTCCCCGGCCACCGTCGTATTGGAGCCTACCCGCGCGATCGCTGTCAGCGCGCCGAGTTTGCGGCGGTTGTCCGGATTTTCATCGGTACTGGCGACCACACCGACTTGCAGCTTGTCACCCACCTTGACTTGCACATCGGTGCCAGCCACAGTGAATTTCGGACCGCCACTGTCGATCTCGTAAGTAACCCGGATAGATTGCGGATTCAGGTTGCTATCCACGGCGGAAATCGGCCGGGTAAACAAGAGACGCTTCGTCAAAGGTTCAATGGTGTAATCGACAAACTGCGTGACCTGTGTAATTTGCAGCACGGTATTGGGCTGATTACGGTCACGCACCAGGATTTCGACTATTGCGCTGTTGGTCAGCAAATCGCCGGTGCCAGCCGACAAATAATAAGGCCCGGAGATACCTTGCGCCGGGAATTCCTGGATCTGCTGCGTCTGCGACGTCCGCGACGCATACGAGGTAGCGCGCACCTTATCGGTTTCGTAGACGTCTTTGAGGCCCGTCAGGGTACGGTTGCTTTGGCTCAGCTGGCGCACTTCGCCGCTACTGGCTGTAGTGAAGTCGCCATACAACAGGTAAGAATGATTCTTATCAATTCGGACATACAGTTTTTGCGTGCTTTGCGCATCGAAGCCACGCGCCGAGGAGTCGCCGTAGACCGGATAGAACTGGTCGGGCTGGATGTCGCGAAACAACGGGGTGTCACCGGTCTTGGCGGAATCATAAGCTGCAGTGAGCAGGAAATCGCCCTTGACCGCGCCCTTGAAATAGAACGCGGCGCGTCCCGCAGCCCGCGTGTCGGACGTATCGCTGCTGACCATGCCGGAGAGTTCGGTTTCGAAAGCCGCACCGGCCGGCATCTGTCCCAATGTCAGTTGTCCGCGATTGGAGAAATCCAGCGTAGCCTCGACAATCCCGACCCCGATCATCGGACGCATGGCAGGCAGCAACGCCAGCCGTACTTCATTGACGAACGCGCCAGCCGAGACGCGAATGCGCACACTGCCCGGCTCTCCCGGCGGTAGCAGATGGAATTCGGCCTGGCCACCGTCCATGAACACTTGCGTGCCAGGCTCGTCATGGTTCAGATCCTGCTCCAGCCAGCGGCCGCGATCAGATTCAAGCGTGAGCTGGGTGCGCGCAGTCACCGGCACACCGTTCGCATCGGTCAGGCGAACTTTGACGAGCACCGGCGTGCGCAGGTCGGCGCGCGCATCCGTAGGTACATCAATCTGTATCTTCCCCAGCTTGTCCGGTGCAGTGACGGTAATTTTCTCAGTACCGCGCGCGTTGCCGAATTCGTCGATGAGATCCAGCTGCAATGCGTTTTCACCTGGGTTCAACACAACGCCGATGTATTCCCATGCAGCCAGATTCTTAGACGCAAGCACTGCCTTCTTGCCGACGCGCCGGCCGTCGATCGCCTCGCCATTGACTGTCAGGCGCAAACTCAGGCCCGACTGTCCCTTGACCCGGACATTGATACTTTGTGTAGCGACAGTATCGTGGTCTTTCAGACCGATGAAGCCGGCCTTGTTGTCAAGCGTCGGCAGAAGCGTCTCCAGCTCGATGGCCGTTGGCGCAGCTTGCGGCAGCAATGGCAGCGCAGCAGGTTGCAGCGTCGTGCCGTGGCTGTTCGGCCCATTGCTGCCGATCGTCCCCACACCGCTGCCGACGCCACCCGGCAACAAGCCACTGGTGCCGCCCGCGACGCCGCTCAGCGGCGCAAACGCACCTGCCTGCTGGGCGTCGCCCAGCGTGCCATTCAGTGTTCCGACGCCACCGACGCTACCGATGAAGTTGCTGCCACCGGCCGGCGCCGAAGGCAGCTGGATCAATGGCTGGCTCACGCTCTCCGTGCTGCCTGTGGCGCCGCCAGTTCCTATCTGTCCGGCTGCCGGCAGTGAACGGGTGTCGCCGACGGCAACCGGTTTTCCGGTTGGATCAAGACGCACGCGCACCGCAGCTTCGCCATCCGCATCCGGCCGGCTCGCCACCAGTTTGCGGCGCGCCATCACGTCGTCCATCACCCCAGGCGCTTCGCAATTTTGAATAATGAAATTTGCCTTGTGGAATTCGCCCTTCTTCAGGTCCACGAACCGGCTGGCTGGATTGTTCGCGTTGCGATTGTCCAGCACTGCCAGTCTTGCCCCAGGCGGCAAGGTGGTTTCGTCGACACGCAACACATGCGTGATCGGCTTGAGTCCATAAAGACTCCATTTTCCTTCGACATCGGTCACCACATTGGTACCGTCTTCCATGTATAACCGGACGCCTGGAACGCCGATCTCATCGCTGCCACTTTGCATGCCGTCACGCTTGCAATCCATGTAGACCTTGCCGAAAGCATAAGCGTCATCGGCGAACACGCCGCCGCTCACATGCACGCGCCACGAAGCCTGGTTCGACTTCAAGGGGCCGGAGCTGGCATTGGCGCGATTGATCGCGTCACCCGAAGTAGGCGCGCCAACACCGATGCGCAAGCGATAGCGCACCATCACAACCTGATCCACGGCAAGCGCCTGGTTCGGATAGCTGAACACCAGATGCGGCCCTGCCCCGCCGGCCGGGTCCGGACT
This sequence comes from Collimonas arenae, assembly GCF_000786695.1. Classification (NCBI taxonomy): domain Bacteria; kingdom Pseudomonadati; phylum Pseudomonadota; class Betaproteobacteria; order Burkholderiales; family Oxalobacteraceae; genus Collimonas; species Collimonas arenae. The sequence continues at coordinate 4,240,512 of NZ_CP009962.1, forward strand.
GGCTACACCGTTGAGACGTGCACTGCCCGCTACATAAGCAAAGCCAGGCGGCAACACGTCGTTGAACGTGACACCGGTAACGGGAACGCCGGTCTTGTTGGTAAGGGTCAAGGCATAGTCGACGAAATCACCCAGCTCCGCCTGGCTTTTACTGCCGTCTTTCTTCAGGATCAGTCCCTGGATATTGCCCGGATCCATTGGAATATCATCGTGTTCCGCATCGCAGATTGCCCCGGTAGCCGGATTAACACCGGCCCGTACTGAAAAATAATAAGTAGTCGGATCGCCGTTTTGCGGCACCGCCGAGCCAGGAACCACCATTCCGCATTGGGTATAAATGCCTGATGTTGCAGGAATCAGCTGCGACGGCACCACATAGCCGCTACCCGCTGGCGGCGTGACGGAAATGACGTAGGTGCACATGCTGTTCACCGGCGGCGATTGCAGATAGAACGAATAGGCGCCATCGCCTCCCGTTTGCATTGATACGCTACCGTTGGCATTGAAAGTGTAGACACCGGACGCGCCGCCATAGATCTCCGCTGAGGTGATCGGCGTAGCGGAACCGCTGGTACAGGACTGACGGGTGTAGGTAACCAGTGCGCCAGCCACCGGCTGGCGAGTGACGGCATTGTAGATCGTCCCTTGCGGGTCCATCAGCAGCGACTGCACCGTGCTCGAAGCCGCAGCCACCAGCATTGACGGGTTGAGGTTGATAGTGTTCTGGGAGTAAGCTGCTGCCCACCCCTTGTTATTGACTGTCACGCGGCTGCTTGAGAGATTCGGCTTTTCAGTCACGCGCACCGTGAAGGTGACTTGTTCGCTTTGGGCTGGCGCCAATGCCCGGCTGCCGTCGGTCAGGCTCAGTACGGCTTCGGTCGGCAGGTTGTAAGGACTGGCGCTGGCGATGGCAGCACGGTTGCAGATGGCGTTGCCGGTGAAACTGGCAGCCGGCGCCAGGAGACCATTAGCCGCCTTGGGCGGTGCAGTTATCTGCCATGACGCAACCGATCCCGTGGATAAATCCATATCGAAAGTACAGTTCAGGTTATCGATCAGCCGTACATAGGGCGCCGGCGCCGTGCCTGAATTGGTCACGCCGAAGGTATAGTCGATGTCGTAGACGCCCTGCGCCACGCGACGCGGCAAGGAAGCTGTTTTCACCAGGGTGAGAACCGGCAATTGGGTCGACACGGGTGTGGGCGAACTGTAATTGTTCGGATTGCCGTCGCTGCCAGGAGCAGGGTCGGTACCGTTGACAGAATCATCAAACACCGAAGGCGGTGCCCCCGGAGCCAGCGCGGCCTGCGCACGCGACGTGTTAAGCAGTGTTCCGGTACGTCCGCTCAGATTGACGCGCATGGCGAACTGTACCGTGAACTCGCCGCCAACCGGCAACACGGCGCCGGGAGCAAGAAGGTTTTGTGCAGATGCTGTGGCGCTCGCGCCGGTAAAAGCCTGATTGGCCGCCGCCACGGTCCCGGTGACCGCATTGCCCTGGCTATTCGCCATGACAAGCGAACCCGGGACGATAGTGTACTGGTTCACCGCAGGCGCCGCAGAAGCCGTGTAGCTGCCAAATTGCGTGCTGCCGGAACCTTCCAGCAAATCTGTCGCCTGCACGTCGTAAAGCCAGGTGCTGCCGTAGTTTTTGATGCGAAGGCTAAACTGGACGGTGGCCGTCCCATCGGGAACGCCAGCGGCATTGAGGTTGATTTGCGGCGTGGATGCGGCCTTGGCAATGCCGATACGAGCCGGCGTGACAGGGATAACGACGGTGTTCGAGAGCGACTGCGTGGAGGCCGTGCCGTCGTTGTAATAGGATTGCGCATTGTTGAGGATGTTGCCGGTCTGGTCGGGGTTGACCTTTGCAGAAAACTGCAACGCTATCGATGCATTGCGCGCCACGACAGCGGGTATGCCGATGGCCACTTCAATGGCCGAAGCGTCATCGGTGGTGCGGTAGCTGAAAGCCGGATCGCCCGGCAGCCGGAACAGCCTGATCGCCCCCAGTGCCGTGCTTTGCAGGCTTCCTGCGATGTACTGCGTTCCGGCAGGAACCAGGTCACGCAGCAGCACCAGGGTTTTCGGCGCGCCGTTGACAATGATGGTATTGCTACCCGGTACGGCAGTCGACGTAGGCGCCGCATCTTGCGAACCGATGTTGGTGCCTGATACGACAAAGTTGATGACCGTTGATCCCGGCTGCACAAGGCTCGGATAGGACGCCGATTTGATCAGCGACATCACCGCTACGTTACCCACCGTCACCACATTATGGTTAACCGCGCTTTGCCCTTTCGATACGGTGGTAGCGGACAAGGTGAGACATGCTGTGCCGCTGGCCACCGATGGTGTGGTGCCTTGCACGATCAGCGACGCGGTTTCACCCGGCTTAAGCTGCAATGCGCCGACGCTGCCCAACGCGATGACTGAATCCGACGCATCCACCACGCCATTGTTATTCATGTCGCGAACGATGCGCAGGCTACTCAAATCGAGTGTATCGGCAACGCAGCCGGGACCGTTGTTGACAAAGTTCAAGGTGTAGCTCGACGGTACATTGCCGGTGTTGGTGAGTAAGTGGTTCAGACTCACCACAACATTCGGTGGCCGAGTAACGTTCTGGTCTTGCGTGAGCGTCAGCGCCTCTACCGGCAAAACGTTAGCGATCACGCCGTTCGAACTGGCCGTTTCGGTTTGCGCAAATCCGGCCGGCACGTAGGTAGCGGTAGCAACGTTGCGAATCACGGTTCCGCCAGGCGCCGGCGTAGCCTGCGCTGGCACAGCACTTGTCCCGAAGAGCAACCCAGCCGCCGTCAGTGCGAGCGTGCCAAGTACCCTTCGTGGATTTAAATGCAAATTTTTGAACGTTATTGACACTTAGCTTTTACTTTCAGAACTGGGCCGCAAGTAGCAAGCGCCCAAACGATTGCCGACTCTTTCCTGTGCCACCTGCGCAATCCGCAGGAGCCTGGTTTTTCCAATGGCAGAGGAAAGAGGCGAAGCACGCCGGCAAAATACAAGTAGCCGGCAGCTTCGCTGTCTAATCCGGCAGGTGATAAAACCTGCCGGAACAACGTGCCTGATCGATCACTGATTGATCTGCACCTGGAACGTCAGCGTGGCTGAACCACCCGGATTCACCGTGGTTGCGGTGCCACAACTCACTGCTGTGGTCCCGTTCACTGTGTAGTTGGCGTTCGCCAGTACCGGTGTTGTCCCCGTCGAAACGCATTTGGTGGCTGGCTGCGTAGCAGCCAGGGCGGTATAAGCCGGTACGGCATCGTTGACGATCATGTTGCTGATCGGCGCAGTGCCTTGGTTGGTCGCTACCACTTGATAGATGATGCAATTGCCAGGCTTCGCAGTCAGCGGTGCTGTCGAGAACGACGACGCCGTGCCTGCGCACGCAGCATCAAGTGCCTGTGTCTTGACAACGCGGATCTGGCCGGTGATCACCGTGGTGGTATCGGTCGCTGTTTGCGTACCGCAATTTGGCGCAGGATCGGTAAACGTCGACGTAATGGTGACGAGGTCGCTAGCGCCGGCAGTTGCCCCACCTGGAGCAAATACCTTTACCAGCAGCTTCTGCGTTGCTCCGGCCGCACCCAATGCCGGCTGATTCTGGCCGGAGGTGACGATCGGATCGTTAGCGGCTATCTGACCTGTGCCATTGACGTCCAGGTAGACCACTGCGGTCCAGCCTGCTGTCACATCTGCTGCCGGCAAAACGGCTGCCAGTGTGTAAGCGCCGCAGCTCTGGTTACCCGTGTTGGTCAAGGTATGGGCATAGACCACAGTGCCGCCAGGAGCAACCTGACCGCTATTGTTAGGCGTCAGCGTGGCGCTGTAAGCCGCAGCAACAGTCACGGTCACAGCGTCGGTCTTGGCATCGCTTACCAGCACGCCAGTAGATGCAACAGCAGTCGATAGCACCTGGAAATAGACTTTCTGCGCTGTGACGGCAGCTTGCGATGCCGGTGGCGTAACGCAAGCATCTACTTCCAATTGAGCGCCAGCCGCGATCGTCGGGGTAGCGGTAATTGCCGCGCCGGAGCAGGTTGCGCCAGCCGCGACAAATTTCACAGTCCAGCCCGTTGGCAACGTTCCTGGGAAGGAGGTTGACTGGCTGGCGGCCAGATTATAGCTATTGGCGGTCGAATCGTTGTTCTTGACGAACAACGTGAAGATCGTGCCGGTGCCGGCAACCGTAGTATTTGTCGTCGTAGGCAGCGGGCTTGGACCTGGTCCCAAATCGCCGTTGCCGATCGAGCCGACCCCCGTACCTGCAGCCGTGTTTGTCAAGTCAACCAGGGAACCGATAACTGTCGTGACAGTATCTTTGGTCGCATCGACCTTGGCAGGGTTGCCAACTGATTTACCAGTTATCAAAGCCGTGAACGGTCCCGAACCAACTGTAGCGCTGGCCGGTATATTGGCTTGCACCACGATGGCGACGCTGCCGCCAGCCGCAATCGGGCCTGTATCGACAATGCCGTCGCCTGACGTGTCGAGCAATGGCGTTTTGCCATCCGCTGCAAAGAAAGTGAACGTCGTGCCAGCAGGGAAAGTGCCCAGTGCAGCAGTCAGGTTGACAGTATCCGTAGCATTACCGGTGTTGAAGACGATCTGCGGGAATTGGACACTGCCGCCTGCGATAACCGAGGGACGGGTAGTCAAGTCGGCCGAGCCGTCACCAGCGCCAGGCGTGACGTCCAGTGCGGTAGTCGCGGTGGCGACCGTCGGCAAATTGGTACCGACGGCGATGCCGTAGCTGGCCGTCACCGTATATATCGCCGGATTGGTGTTAGAGCCTGTAGGGCCTGGGCTCGCTGCCGTAGCGGTAGCTCCTGCATCGACCGGATTGTATGCGGCCGTGTTGGTGGTAGTCGAGGTGCCGACAGCTGCCGTATTGTTGACCAACACCACGAAGCTGATGGTCTGCGACACGTTCGGTGCAAGCGATTTGACAACCGCCGTGATCGTGGCTCCTGCGCCGCCTGTCGATTGATAATCGATACCCACCGGATCGCCGCCAGCACCATCGCCCAAGGCTGTGCCCGGCGCATTGCTCCACACCGCGGAATTGGCAACGTAGGTGAAACCGGCTGGCAACTTGTCGGACAAAGCGAATGCGCCGGCCGCACCACCGGTGTTGCTGAAGTTCAACGTGTACACGGTGTACTGGCAACTTGCCGTGGACGTCATGCCTGCGGCATAGGTCGTCGGGCAAGCAGCCGAAGACGAACTCGGACCGCTGGCCACAGCCGTTGGCCATGCCCCGCCGCCTGGCGCTGCGACAGCAGGCACGCTGATCGACTTGCTGGCGTTAAACGCTGCCGTGGTCGTAAGGTTGACGTTGTCGACGTCTGCCGCCTGCGTGTTAGGAGCCGTATACAGCGCGGTGGTCACCGGCGTCGCAGTCACAGTACCGGTACTGTATGGCGTAGTCGGCGTAGTTGCCGTACCAGGGATCGTATAAGCCACCACGAATTGGTAGACACCGTTATTCCCTGCCACAGTCTGGGTCGGTACCGTACAGGTCCCCCCTGGAAGTGCTGTACACAACGGCGTTGTGCTGTCCGGAATGCCATCGCCGTTAGCGTCGGCAAACACTTGGACTTGCGTGAATGGGTTGGCGCCTGCCGGGATGGTCACAGTAATGTTGAAACCGTCGGCGCCATTACCTGTGTTGGTCAAGGTATGTGGTGCATAGACCGTGGTGCCTGCGGCGCCGGTCTTGGTATTGATGACCGTGGTGGTGACTTGATTGACCGTATCCAGCAAGAACGAGCCAACTTGCTGAACCGTGGTTTGCACCAGGTTCGAAGTCGCCAGCTGGGTATTGCCATTTGGATCGGAGTAACTGGCGGAAGCCTGGTTGCCGATGACGGTATTAGCAGGTGGGGCAGCGGCAAAAGCGGTTGGGGTGCCTAGAAAGAAGCCCAACGCTAACGCTGCAACACCTGCCCAATGTACGCACGACTTGATACCGATGCGTTGGGTAGGCAAAGGGAGGTTCACTCGATTTCTCCTGTGAGTATTAAAATGAATATAAAAAACCCGACGGGCGCGTTTCCGAAGTGGAAGGCATTGGTCGGGTAAGTAGATCTACGCAGGCATATGCAATAAATGCAGACTCTTGAGGTTCTGTACTAGGACTGACTAGCGACAGGCCGTACCGTGACTGGAGGCGCCTGTGCCGCGCCAGCGGTAGTTTTTGGAGCAGGCGGGGTAACCACCTCAACCTTGGCGCGAACAGTCACTGCCGTTACCCCACCGGCAGGCAATTGACCCAGCGCCCAGCGCATCGCACGATATTCGTTGTAAGGAACCGGTTCCGTCTTGTTGCCGGCAACCTTGCGCGTCAACGGCTCGGCGGCATAGATGCCGTCCTTGGTGGCGGCCTTGGCCAGGACAGCGCCTGGTTTGGCGCTGTGTGCCTGGTATTCAAGTCCGTCGGGAATCGGCAAGTCTGCCACCAGGCCGGTAACCGGCTTGTTGCTCGTATTTGTGTAAGTCGCCTTGTACTCGATGATGTCGCCTGGCTTGACCGATGCCGCGCTCACCAGTTGTTCGGCGCCGTCCGCATTCTTAATCACCTTGAATTGGGCAAGATCGACGACGATTGTTTTTTTGGCGGCGACCTCGGGAGCCGGCCTGTTCGCTGTCGTTGCGACAGACTGTGCAGAGGCCACTTGCGGCATCCCGATGCTTAAGGCTATCAGCCCGCAACTGATCATGAAAGGCAGGCGAATGACCTGAATCCGCCTGCTCAAGAGGTTGACTATTTTTCCCAATTTAATGTGTGCCATGCTGACCCCAGCCTTATGTTGATTAGAATTAACTGCGCCATAATTCGACCGGATTTTGCTATCGAGGAAAGTTGATCTCGAATCGAGTTATCTTGAAAATCTATTGTTTGCTTGCAAGACCTTCTGCGATCTTCAAACCAAAGTACCCACGCTCACCAGGCAATCGTTGAGCGGCAAAATATTTCGCAACCGAAATTTTTTGTCGTGCCTAAACAGGATTGAAAAAGCATGGGTTTTCCAAGTCGAGCGCTTGGCTCTTTTCCCAACGGCCGACTTGATGCGATGCGAGAGTTGAATCTCGAACTGTGATAACAGTCGCCTCTGCAATATTTCTTATCAACCCTTCAGCTGCCTCTTCATGTACACATCTCGCCGACCAAACTCAGCCAATGCAAAGTCGAGTTATCCGCAGCAGAATTAGAGATGTTGCTATCCTGTTTCAATTGCCGTCTCGCCGAGCGAAAAATCGTTCGGCTATTTTTCCGGTCTGATCTTTGTAACGTTTTCGCGGCGTATTCATCGCCTTTGCTAGCGATTTTCATGATCACGAGATGCAATGTCGGAACATCTTTTAAATCATCGGACAAGCGATGCCAAATTCCACTTTCGTGCCATCTTCTGAAACGCATGTAGCTAGAATTCCATTTTCCAAATTCAGGCGGCATATCGCTCCATGCGTAATTACCGCTCACAAACCACAGCAAAGCATCGATGAACCCACGGTTATTCTTGGCCGGGCTCCCAGGATCACCAGGTTTTCCCGTTAGCAACGGCTCCAATGTTTCCCATTCGGCATCGGTAAGAGGCATAATTTATTTCGCGGCTTTGTTTGCACACAAAAGAAAAAAATCAAAGGTCGCACGCACTAAAAACAAGTGCATGCAAGTTGGCGACACGATCTGCCGGTATAAATTTTTAGGAATTTTAGAGCAGCGACGTATTGAAAATATATTCATAAATGGCCATATATTTAACAAATCTGACCAAGGAAAAATATAAATCGGAAGAGTTACCAATAGGCTAGACTTCGAACATTCGTTGGACATGAAAACTCCAATAAACGTAGGTTGCTACCGCCTATCCGGCATCTTTTAACGGCCCGCATAAATAAAAAATGGACGAGATCAAATCCAACTCTCCCCTGCCCGGCTTCATTTCCAGCGGATATGTACGACTCCTGTACGAGTATCTCGAGAAGCATGACGTCAGAGCGGCTGACCTGCTCGGCGAGGCGCCGCCCGAGATCGTAGACCGTGGCCTGCGGCGCTATACCTTAATGCGCTGGGCAACCATGTTGCAGCTTGCCGCCAAGCGGTTGAACGACCCGCTATTGGGCCTGCATCTGGGGCAAACGATAACGCCCGCCCATTTGGGCGCGCTGGGCTACGTCATGGCGACCTGCGCGAATCTGGGAGCGGCATTAATGCGCCTGGTGGAATATCAGCGCCTTCTGTATGAAGGCAATCCGATGATTATCCAGGCAGAAGAGACAGATATCATCATCGAATGGAAACCGGACTACGGCCGTTTTGGACCGTTGATTGATGAATCCGGCATCGTCGGCATGCTGCAGATTGCCCGCAGCATCACAGGCCATCGCTGCGGAGCTAAGGAAGTATGCTTCGCGAATCCCGCTCCGCAGGATATAAAACCTTATGTAGACTGGTTCCAGTGTCCTGTGCTATTCGACCAGCCGGCGACTAAGCTGCGCTTCCCCATCAACCTGCTGGCCCGACCGTTACTGCAAGCAGATCCGATTCTTGTACTTGTTCTGGAGCAACAGGTCGACGCCATGTTGGAAGACCTGCCACGCACTGATGATTTCGAAAATGAAGTGCGTCGGCATATTGCGCGCCTGATCAGCAATGGCGAACCGGAACTGGAGCATGTAGCCGAAAAAATGCATCTTTCGGTACGCACATTGCGTCGCCGCCTCAACGAACACGGATTAAATTTTCGCTCGCTGCGTGAAAACATTCGTCATCGCATGGCAGAACACTACCTGCTGGATCAGCGCCTGCATTTGGCGGAAATAGGGCAACTGCTGGGCTACAACGACCAGAGCGCATTCACCCGTGCTTTCCGCCGCTGGACCGGGCGCACTCCACTTAGCTATCAACAAGAGATGCTGCAAGGCATCGGCACGGCAGATTGATCATCTGCATTTTCTTCACAACGCCACCAGTTTCTCAGCCTGGCTGAGGAACGAGATTTAACCGCAAAGTCGATTTAATCTCTTAACTACCATCTTCCTCGCGGCCAGTTCAATCAATCATCGAATAATTCTTTCCGGGAAAAAACACTTCTTCTCGGTCTGCTTCTTTGCGGATTCGGTGCTAACGCGCCGGAAATTAGAGTCCCAACAGCCCTCAAATCATCTCTTTCGATATTCAATACAAATCTGGAATAAAAATATTTCCACGTGATAACACCTCTCCCCATTTGACAACACTTAATGTTAAATAATGTCAATAAGCCTAATCACACCTATTGTCTTTGTTTAGAACATTTTATGATCTGCTCGTACTTTGGAGTTCGTACTTGGAAAAAGGGGATAACAGTCATGGACAAAATAGAAAAGCTGGCAATGAACAGAGTTGCTATTGCAGACAGGTTTAACGAACGTCAATTAAAGGACAAACGCCTCGCGTCCTTACTTGAATCCGAAAGAAAATTATATGAAGCCGGTATGTCCATTAACTACTATGTTTTAGGCATTGCGCTATTGAAGATAATCTCTCCTTAGCGCACATACGGCGTATTGAAATGTTGGGTAAAAATATTAAACGGGCTAGCCAAGTGGCGCAGCGACGGCGGTAAATAGTGAAGACACATTCACCCGCCATCCCCTGAATCAAAGCCGATGGCTACGCCCATCGCTGTGATTAGCACGTATCCACAACGCTATTCTGTAATAGCGATTGCCGAGATGGTTATCGTGCCGATGCTATCCTCGTTCGCCTCCGAGTCAGTTTGAACACAGCGCGTCTGGCTGCAAATTCAATGTGACGCCGAAAAATTCCCTGCAGCACACGCATCGTCGTGACTGTGAGAGCCAACGCACTTATTCCAAATTTGCCCACTCCATTTTCTCTTCTATAGCAATGAATTCCGTATCAGTGCTTGCTGTGTTTGCTAGAAATAGCTGATGCTGAAGTGGGCGGAGGCGGTACGATGCGCACTGTATTTTTTACGCATCAATGCCGCATCTCACTTCACCGATGGCTTCATCTATTTCTAATCCCTAAAGAATTAGCATTCGCCTTTTTTCTCATGGCCAGGTGGGCAATGATCTCGGCCATGATCATGGTGATCCCTGTCTTCATCTTCGTTATGACGATGATTTTTATCGTCTCCGTGATAGCGATTATGTTCTTGCCATTCGCGTCGCTCCCAGTAACGATGGCCGTCATAGTATCGATCTCCATGCCAACCAACCACAACAACCGGGGCTGGAGCGACGACAACAGGAGCTGGCACGCCAATATTGATGCCCACGTCGATGGCATGCGCGGAACCGGCAAGTACGATTCCGAGGCTGATGATCGCAGAAGCAATAAGTGTATTTTTCATGATCTCTTTCCAGACAGTGTTTTTAAAATGATCCTGGAAATCGATTGCGACAAATTTTTCGCGATGAATCGCCTATCCAGTTTGATCAAAACGGGATCCATCACGTTGTAGTTGACCACCCCAATTGGAAGTCACAATCTTTAACGTTATCCCACCCATTTTCCTTTTCTGGTTGTGGCCGGTATGTAACGACCTCAATGCCATGGCCACGCACCGACGATGAATTATCGTTTGCGCGAGATCGTTGAAAAATTAATGTAACGCTGATCTGGATGCAAACCACAATATGTTCCTCTGAAATAGCGTGACGGACCAAGCTCTTGGTTTACGAAAGTAACAATGATGTTCGTGCCCTCTCCCCAAGCGTTTGGAGGATGGAGAAGCCCACTGCATCAGCAGTGACGCAATATGACGAACTTTAACAATTGACTTTCTATTTCTGCGAAATACCGGTTACACCTTCAACCTCTATGCCGCGCATGCTGTCGTATTAAAAGCAGCAGAGCATCTGCCGTATATATGGTCTGCATTCATTGCATTTATGAACGAGGTGATTTTGCAATTGTTCACATTATTTGCGTCAACACGCTTCAAACTACTGACGTTATCTAGGCTTGTGGGAAATGCCCACTACTACCAAAGGATGCATACACCATGAATAAAATTATCTCCGCCGTCGCTATTGCAGCATTTTCCATCGGGACTGCCTACGCGCAAATTCCTGCTCAACCCAATGTCAACGCAATGGCAAATGGTGCTGTCGATGCCGCCAAGAATTCTGCAACTACTACTGCGAAAACTACAGCGACAAATATCACGAACAATGCTGCATCAGCTGTCGCCGCCAAAGTGGATGCCAAAACAACCCAGGCTGTAACCCAGCCAACGAGTGCGCCGTCTGCTGCCGGACAGGCCGCCGCCAATGAAAAACCAGTGAAAGCAACAACCCACAAAAAAAGTGCGAAAAAGCATCACAAGAAAGCGTCCGGCAATGCTGTGAAGCCCGCAGCTTAATCACGGAACTGGTATGAAAAAGGCTCTGCAGCGATGTCGAGCCTTGTTGTTATGCCAGTGGCTTGGCAACGGTTTTTTTCAATATAAATAGTTTACCAACGAGAGAGAATTAACGATGAATCGAAATAAAATCAGCGCAGCACTCCTTATCCTGTTCAGTGCATCCGCACTCAACGCATCGGCGCAAAATGTGCCTGCATCAACCTACAATCCTTCCTGGTACGTCGCGCCAAGCGTGAATCTGTTGGATGCGGATGCCCGCTTCCTGGGTGGCAATGACAAGAACGGTCCCGGCGCTGCATTGCGCTTTGGCCGCGCCGTTTCGCAAGACTGGGATGTGCAGCTGGGCGCAACCTATGGACAAGCCAAAGATAAAGATGTGGGCATTACCTATAAACGCAGCACATTAGGTGCTGACGCCTTGTACATGTTTTCGCGTGGCGCATTCCAACCATTCCTGCTGGGCGGCGCTGGCGTCGAATTTGACAAGGTCAACAACAATGGTCTCGGCGGCAGTGCTTCCAAGACGGCGCCATACCTGAATATCGGCGCCGGCTTGCGCTATGCCTTTAGCGATCAATGGAGCATGCAAGCCGATGTGCGGCGTTCAGTCGGATTTCTCGGAAACAATAGCGATTTCGGCTTTAAGCGGGCCAACAACACGACGTTCGGTCTTGGCTTGATCTATACGTTCGACAAAGCGCCCGCTCCTGTAGTTTCCGCGCCGCCGGCACCGGAACCACGGGTAGAAGCTCCGCAACCACAACCAGCGCAACCGCGTTTTGAGAAAATCACGTTGTCGTCGACTCAGTTGTTTGGTTTCGATAGCGCGACGCTGCGCCTGCCGCAACCGAAACTCGACGAAATCGCTACCTCGCTGGCCGCCAATTCGCAAGTTAACAATGTCGTCGTCAGTGGCTACACCGATCGGCTAGGCTCCGACAAATACAATCTGAAGCTGTCGCAACGCCGCGCAGATTCGGTCAAAACCTATCTGGTGAATCACGGCGTTACTGCCAACCGCCTGACTGCCGTCGGCAAAGGAAAAGCCAATCCTGTAGTCGAATGCAATGAAAAAAATCGGGTCGCGTTGATTAAATGCCTGGAGCCGAACCGTCGTGTTGAGGTGGAACAGATCACAGTCGAAAAACAGGTGCGTTAAGTCGTTGTCGTTGTTCATTGACTGAGAACGATTTTGGATCGCTCTCAGTCAAACCGACTGTTGCATCAGATGGCGATGTAAATACTTAATCTCACAGATGTAGCACTGAACCGCCGAAAGGCGGTTTTTTTGGGGAAGCTGGAAATCAAAAAAGCACGCTGGCGCGATTTTCCGGGTATCACAGTCCGCTAAAAAGTTGCGCTACCGTGATACTCAATGCTTTAGCCAAAGTCTCTATCGCAGATAAAGAAGGATTGCGAAGTCCTCTTTCAATGCCGCTGATGTAGGTGCGGTCAAAACCACACATGTGAGCAAAACCTTCCTGAGAAAGAGCGCGCTCTTTCCTCAGTTCTCTTATGCGTTCACCGAAGCGTATCGATAAAGTTTTCATATAAGCGTTACCCCATTTTGTAGACTAATCGAACACGGACTAATCGTCACATGTTGCAATATTAACTAATCATCACTCTTGGATTTTCAGCTACCTTGGATCACCAAAAGCCAGTCTCGATTTCAAGTTATGGATAAGGAGATATCGATAAACAACATCCACGCTCGTCATTCAGAATCCGCCGCACTGGCTCCAGAGCGTTCCAAAACATCAGCAAATCCACTCAAAGAATCCAGCAGCGTCTCACTGTATCTTTTTACCAAGAGGATGATTCTGAAATACTTTGGATACGAATGCTTGGCCCCAGACTTAAACGAGCCGGCTTTGCGCCCAATACCCCATTGCGCGTCAGGATCATGAAGGGTTGCCTTATGATCACCAGCGACTAAGATAATGCAGCCAGGCGATCAAATATCTGTCAAGGTGAAACGCACTTTGGCGTTAAGCGATCCCAGACAACCACGAACCGTTCGCGCATCTCACATCAGAAATGACAATGCCTCCTCCCAACGTCTTTCCCTCGTTCAAAAGCGATGAGGCCAAAGAACGGTATATCGCGGCCTACGACGCCCTGCTCCGGGACTGGCCGGTTCCTTACCAGGAGCTCAATCTGGCGACCCGCCTTGGGCCGACGTATGTGATCGCCAGCGGTCCTGCGGATGCGCCCCCGCTCGTGCTGCTGCCCAGTTTTGCGGGAAGCGCCACGATCTGGCGGCTGAACGTCGCGAGGCTGAGTCGCCACTACAGAATCTATGCTGTCGACGTGATCGGCCAGCCAGGGAAAAGCCTGACGAATCGGCGACTGCGCAACCGGCACGAATACGCCAATTGGCTGGTCGATCTGCTTGACGCTTTGGACGTACAGCGCGCATCGATCGTGGGATGTTCTTTTGGCGGCTTCTTGGCTTTGAACCAGGCTTCGCTTACGCCTGAACGGGTCGATCGCGTGGTGCTTATCAATCCGGTCGGCACCTTCGCTTCGCAATTCTGGAAGTTGTTCTACTCCGCGCGGATAAAACGGCCAATTGTGAAACTGGGCCGCCGCCTTGTAGGCAGCAAAAAAATCCCCAGTCTTGCCGATTTAGGCATCCGCCCACCGCGGGATGCCAAGTGGAGCGCTCTGATGGCGACAATGATGTCTTCGGTTTCCAAGTTGAGCATCATTACGCCCTCAGTACTCAGTGGCCGTGAACTGCGTTCCATACGCACGCCTGCATTGCTGCTGATCGGCGACGCGGAGAAGCTCTACGATCCCGTGGCGATGTTGACTCTGGCGCAGAAACGTATGCCAACTCTCAAGGGCGGAATCGTGCCAGACGCTGATCACATTGCCGCAATGGCGCAGCCCGACGACGTCAACGAGCGCATCATACGGTTCTTGCAATCAGACGACGATGCAATGGATGTCGTTTCACAATGACGGATCAGGCGTTATATAAGCCTTGGCGACCGGATTGTTTCATGTATGCCTGGACTACTTTGTCATGGTTGCAGCGTGCGTAACTTCGTCGCGATGTCTGCAGCGGTGCTGGCAACGATCTGCTGGTAAGCCGCAACTACGCTGTCTGTCCGATCCGAAACCGGCAACCCTGCTTTCGTACGGCCTGCCGTCAATTCTCCATCCGTTACTCGCTGTACGGTCCAGTTGATGATGGCGTTGACGCGCTTGCCAGGTTCCGCGTCCAGATTCACCACTTCGATGGTAATCCGGTACAGTGGGGCCAAACCGGCAATGTCCTGATGGTAGGTATCGACGGCGCCGAGGCTGGCCTGTAACTGCTGTGAGAGCGCATCGCGCAATTCATCAGGAAGCGGCGCCAGCCAGCGGTCTTGCTCCATCAACTTGAGGCTGCCGTTTGCATTCTTCAAAAGCAGGTTGCTACGATTGAGGCGCTCCGGTACGCGAACGGGAGCCACTTCGATCAGCATCGGCTGTCTGGCCTGAATGGAGATCGATGCAGTGGCAATACCGGCTGCCGGCTCTCGCGCCAAAGTGTAATACCGCACTTCCGGCGAAGCGCATCCACTCAGCAACGCAGCGGCAAGGAGCAATCCCGCAGGCAACACAGATCTATTGACACAGGTAATCATGGTTTCTCCGTATCTGTCTTGCCGCGTATCACAGCTTCGGGATGCCGCTCCAGATAATCGGTCAAGGTGCGCAGTGAAGTTGCGGCGCGCGTCAGCTCCTGCATCATGCGGCGCGCATCCTGCTGCACCGGCGCATTTGGCGAGAGCGTACCGTTGACTGCCTGCAGCGTCTTGTGCGCGTCCTGCAGCGCTGCAGTGACTTCCGGCATGACATCACCATTGAGCCGGTCAACCAGCTTGTCGGCGTTGTTCAACAGCTTTTCCAGCCCGGCCATCGAGGTACGCAAGTCCTGGCCGATCTGCTCGAACGGCACCTTGTCGACCTTGCTGACAATATCGCCCAGTTTGTTCTGCAACTCATCGAGAGTGCCAGGAGTCGTGGCCAACTCCGGCATCGGGCCATCGATGCTGACGTTGACCGGCGGTGCTTTTGGGAAAAAATCAAACGCCACGTAGAGCTGGCCGGTCAGCAAGTTGCCCGTACGTAGTTGTGCCCGCATGCCGCGTTTGTTCATGGTTTCGGCAATGTTGCGTGCTTGCTCTTTGTTCTCCAGATCGCGTGGACTGATACCCAGCCGGGATGGGTATAACTCCACCACAACAGGTATGCGGAAGATTTTCTTATCGCGCTGGTATTCGATGCCGATCGAGCGCACCTGCCCGACCACGATGCCGCGAAAATCCAGCGGCGCGCCCGGCGACAAACCACGCACGGACTGGTCGAAATTGAGTACTGCCAGAGAGGGCGCCAACTCATCTGGCGCCTTCATCGCCTCGGCCTGGTCGCCGGCGAGCATGAACTCTGTGTTCTCGCTGGCCGCGACGGCGGCATTGGCATTCTCCGATGCCTGGAAAGCCACGCCGCCCAGTAATACAGTGGCGAGCGACTGTGTGTTGACCTTAAGGCCGCTAGCGTCGAGCTTGATATCGAAACCGCTGGCGTGCCAGAAACGCGTATCGGTGGTCACCAGCTTGTCGTATGGCTGGTTGACGAAGACCCGCAAGGTGATATCTCTGCCGTTGGGATCAAGCTGGTAAGCCACCACTTGGCCGACCTGTACGCGCCGGTAGTAGACCGGCGAGCCGATGTCGAGCGAACCAAGGTCGGCGGCATGCAGCACGAATTGCTTGCCGGAGGCATCGGTAGTCACAGCCGGGGGTGCTTCCAGCCCGGTGAAGATGTGCGTGCGCGCCTCCGACTTGCCGGCATCGACGCCGATATAGGCGCCGGAGAGCAACGTCTCCAGGCCCGAGATGCCAGAGATGGCAAAGCGCGGACGCACCACCCAGAAGCGTGTGTCTTGGGCCGAAAAACTTTCGCAATCGGTTGTCAGCGCGATAGTGGCCACCACATGCGAACGGTCCGGCGCCAGGCGAATCGACTTGACCAGGCCGATGTCGACCGCCTTGTAGCGCACCACTGTCTTGCCGGGCGTCAGTCCTTCGGCATCACGGAAGGCCACGCTAATCTCCGGTCCCTGCCCTGTCAGCGCGTGGACCAGCAATGACAAGCCGACTGTGGCGGCAACGACCGGAATCAGCCAGACAAGCGAAGGTAGCCAACGTGCACGCTGGCGCAGTTCCGGTTGTGGCGGCGAAGGCGCTGCCGGAGGATCGGAAGAATTAAGTTGGGTCATCATTTGCGTCCAGCGACTCCCACAACAAACGGGGATCGAAACTGAAGGAGGCCAGCATGGTGAGTACCACCACGCAGGCGAAGGCCAGGGCTCCGGGGCCGGGAATAATTGTGGCCAGTTGGCCTGCATGCACCAGTGCAGCCAGCATGGCGACGACAAAAATGTCGAGCATCGACCAGCGCCCGATCGCCTCCACCAAGCGGTATAACCGGGTCTGTTGCCGGATGCGCCAGGTAGAACGGGAATGTACCAACAGCAACAGCACCATCAGGATTGCCATCTTCAGCAACGGCACCACCACACTGGGAATCAGCACCAGGATGGCCAGCCCCTTGGAACCGGATATCCAGAAATAGACTATGCCGGAGAGAATCGTATCGCGAGAGGTGCCGAAGACGGACTGCGTGCTCATCATTGGCAGCAAGTTAGCGGGGACATGGAGGATCATCGCCGAGATCAGAAAAGCCCAGGTACGCGCCAGGCTATCAGGCTTGCGATAGTGCAGAACGGTATCGCAGCGTGGGCATGACTGGCCATCGAATGCGCGCGGACTGAGCAAGTCGCAAGCGTGGCAGGACACCATTCCCGACGAAGCGCTGCCGGGCAACGGCGCGCTCACTGCGGCGCCTTTGCCAGATACTGCCGCAGGTCGCGCGGATCAAACGACAGCATGGCAGCCAGCACCACCACCAGCAAACCGAACGACCATAATCCAACACCTGGCATGATCTCGGCCATGCTGGAGAGTTTGGCCAGCGTCACCACTACGCCGAGCAGATAGATCTCAATCATGCCCCATGGGCGGCCTAGCTGGATGATACGCACGATACGTTCGAATCCGGGCGGCACGCGCTTACGCCTCATCAGCGCCAGCAGGTACAGTATCATCAGCATCTCTGCGAGCGGAAACAGGATGGTGGTCGCACATACCAGTACGGCTACCAGCGCCATATGATCCGCGTAGAGCGCCGCCACCGCACCCCAAAGCGTGGTCTGCGTGCGTATGCCCATGAGATCAATTTCGACCACCGGACAAATATTCGATATCGAAAACAAGATGAGCGCCGTCATTGCCAACGGCAGCAGACGGTAATATGCACGGGCGCTTTCGCGGTACAGCACGCCACCGCAGCGCGAGCACAGGGCGCGCCCGCCCTCGGCGAGATCGGCGCGCTGATAAACGGCATCGCAGTATTTGCAAGCGATCAGATGCGGAAAGCCGGCGACGGAAACCGAAGCGTCGCTCGCTGCAATATGGTTCGTCATGGTATTCAACTATGAGATGGCTGCGGCTGGCGTTACGCCAGCCTGGAATACCATCCTGTCGATGATGGCAATGGTTGATTCTCGCTGGGCCGCATCTTGTTCAGTAGGCGGAACGGCCAATGCCGTTGTGGAACTGATCGACTTGAGCGGCCCAGCCGCTCACTTTAATTGCGCGACCAGTGCGTCTGCGCCTTTCTCAATACCGGCTTTCGACGCAGCTAACGATCCCATCGTCGCGCCTATATTCCAGGGACTAGGATATTGCTTCGTGATGAAGGCACTAAGAAGCCGGTCATTTGGCGCATCGTAAATCTCGACCGCGTAGATCACTGATCCAGTGAATAACCCCTCCTTGCCGCGAGCCGTTTGTACCGCGTTGTAGGGGCCGCCTCCGAGATCAAAACGTGAAAACGTGCTGAGAACCGGCGTACTGGTGGCTGCACCTGTCAGCGTGAGCTTGACGCGTAGGGTGTTCGCGGACGCATTGCTGGTGACCAGGAAGCGCGTCTTCAGCTTTTCAGTGAATTGCGTCTGCATATAGCTAACGAGTGTGGCCTTGTCTTTTTCATCCATATCGCCAAACTGCTGGTCCGGGCCCCGGTAGGCCGTCACCGGATCAATGATGATCCGATTGTATTTGCTCCAATCGACGGGGGTCGAATAGCTGTAGGGAATGCGGCCGGAATCGTCCTTCGTATTGGCCGTCAGTACGGATGACGACGAGATGCCGGAATACGGCACCGGCTGGATACTGCTGCAAGCCGCCAGGGCAACGCCGCATAAAACGACCAGCGCCAGCCGGCTCGCCTTCATGGATAGGGTCATGTCACATTCCTTTTCAGATTTTCCAGAGATTGAAGGTCATCGCCTGACGAGCGTCGATGACCAGTAGCCGAGAAGCATGCCGCCGGATACAGGCGAGCCTGAAATCAAGCTGGAGGCTGCCTCAGAAACGATGCTGGATTGCTATCGGAATCCTTCCACAGCCGCGCTCACACTTACTCTGGCGCCCAATATAGCACCGAATCATCAATTTGCAAACCGTCTGGTCGGTTTTTAAATAAGAAGTTTTTTCCGATATCCAATCGCGAGGATATAAGCCCCATCCCCTGCTGGACGTAGTGCATTCAAGGCTGGATTGGCGTACGTCCCCGCTCTCTCAAGGATCCGAGAGCAAGTAATAGCAAGTAATGGATCTTCTAAGAGG
Source organism: Collimonas arenae (assembly GCF_000786695.1). Lineage (NCBI taxonomy): Bacteria > Pseudomonadati > Pseudomonadota > Betaproteobacteria > Burkholderiales > Oxalobacteraceae > Collimonas > Collimonas arenae. The sequence continues at coordinate 4,259,671 of NZ_CP009962.1, forward strand.
CTGTTGCGAACACACCTGGCGTTGTTGCCCTTGCAAGGCCCACCCGGGCTTGCAAGCCCGGGCCTTTCTGCAGGCAGACGACAGTGTCGTCCGAAACCCCTGCTACACCCTCCTAGCCATCTGTGTTCGCAACAACCTCTAAGTCTTCAAGGGAGTTGACCATTGCTGGCCGTCGAGCAGACGATCAAACAGACGCTCGCGCTCTTCCTTCGAGAGCGGACAGAGTCCCAATATGGAGGTCAAGAGCAATCCCCTGGCTGCTGCCCAACGCAGCGTCGCCAATTCCGGATCCGCCGCCTCCCCCTGGATGGCTTCAATCTTTTTGGCATCGTTTTCCCGGAACATGGATAAAAGGCTAGGATCTTCGCCAATCCCGCCGAGAATGGCGAAGGCGATCGATTGCGGATCATTGATGGCTTCGCGCGCGACCGCAATCTGCGTCGCCAGTTGGGCCTCCGGCGTTGCAGGCCCCAGCTTGGCCATATAGTCCTGGGAAAATTTCTCGAAATATTCGGCCTGATGTTCCAGCAACGCTTTCAACACTGCCGCCTTGCTGCCGAATTGATGCATCACCCCACCCTTGCTGATACCGCCTTCGCGTGCGATGGCGTCAAGCGTTAGCCGGCCTGGACCGTCGCGCACGATAATGGCTAGCGCCGCCTGGATGATGAGGCTGCGGGATCGTTCCGAGCGGGTGGTATTGTCCAATGCCTGTCTCCATCGCGGGAACGCCCGCCAAATCCATGACGATAGCGTGGAATGAGGACAGAAACAATCTTTCCGGTTTGTTTTTTTGCGATTTCTCTCCACGTACGACGCTGTAAACAGAGATAACAGAGATAACAGAGATAACAGAGATAACAGAGATAACAGAGATAACAGAGATAACAGAGATAACAGAGATAACAGAGATAACAGAGATTGTTAAGAATCGGCGCCGTACTGGTTACGCATGCGCCGCAGTCAGTCTCCATGTGAAGCAGATGCGAGCGTATTCGCCAGCAGAGCCGCAATACTCGACGAGGGATCACACTCCTGACAAACAACAGCAGATTTTGCGCGCCAGCATCTGCAGCTATTGCCGACGCTCCTGACGCCAGCTCCCCCGTGAAACACGCGCTCCTTCTCAAAAGCCTGTCATCAAAGGGTCAAGCCTGACTTATATCCGCTGCTCTTAATTTTTTCCACCAAGAAATAACACACCTGATCGCAACGCATCAATCCCTTGATTGAGCAGAGACCAGCATCCGCACATGGCGGCCGGCATTATCCAGATAGATCGACTGTGTATAAAAACACACAAAAATTTCTTTGCAGAAATGTAATTTGAAAACAAATGTTAACAAGTGTGCATTTTCTTATGCATAGGGTTAATTCATTTGATAACAATTGTTAAAACAACGCGCTTGATGTTAGACGAGGCAATCGATCTCTACGATGATTTCCTAAGTGCATTCCTTATCAAAAGAAATATACACGACGACAAAAATGCCCCTTTTTCTGATCTAACCGGGCAAATGAAAAAGGAAATACAGATATTGAATTTGCTTTGAGTAAATATTTTGAAAAATGGCAATGTGAAAAAGTGCTACCGCACAACAGCACGACACGATGAATAAAATTGCTATTCTTGATAACGACACCAGTCATGCCGATCTGATTTGCAAGGCGCTCACTTCTTTTGGATACAGCTGCCACGCCTATGGAAATCATGGACAGATCATCACTCGGTTGGACAGCCGTAACTACGACATGGCGCTGCTCGCAACGGACGATGTGGTCAATCTGACGATGCTGCAATGGATCAGGGACAATCTTCCCGCAAATTTTCCAGTAGTTGTTATCGGCAACCGTTCAGGCGAAGACGACGTCGTCAGAGCGCTCAACGCCGGCGCCGACAACTATATTGCCAAGCCGGTCCGCACCAGAGAACTGGCGGCGGTGATACAGGCGCTGATGCGCCGCACCTACTCGGTCCAGCCGCAGCACGACCTGCTGCGATTCGACAGCTATGCCTTCCATACCCGAAGCTACTCCCTGACCATGGCAGACAGGCCGATTAAAATGACCGACAAGGAATTCGAGTTGGCGCTTCTGTTGTTCAGCAATCTCAACCAAGTGATTTCGCGCACCTATATTCTTACCTATGTGTGGGGGCACACCGTGCCGACGCGTTCGCTGGACGTACATCTGGCGCGCATACGCCGGAAGCTGCAGCTGGGATCAAAATCGAGCTATCGCCTGATTTCGATTTACGCCCAAGGGTACAAACTGAGCGGTCCGTTCGGCGATTGATACAAGAGCTTTCATGGGCTGGATGCGATTCCGGAGCATGGAATTTTTGCGAGAGCCGTATCGTCGATATCCGATGTCGAATTGATTTTTTGTGCCTCAGAGCAGAGGAAAACCGGCGTCAGCTTTGATTTCGCGTAAAGAGAGCATGGATTCGACCGACGTCACGCCGGGCAGCGTGCGCATCACATCGCGCATGAAGGCGCCGTATTCATCAAGATCGCGCACGGCAATCTGCAGCAGATAATCCGCCGACCCGGAGATGTTGTGGCATGAAACGATACGTTCGATCGCCAGGATTTCACGTTCGAAGCGGTCCGACAAGGCGCGGTCATGGATATTGAAGCGGATTTGTGCGAACGCAATGACGCCGATATCCAACGCTTTACGCGACAGCACGGCGCGATACCCCTCAATGTAGCCGGCATTTTCCAGTTGCTTCAAACGCCGTGCGCAAGGCGTTTCACTCAGACCGATCCGTTCCGCCAGCTTGGCGATCGGAATGCGGCCATCCTGGCGGACAGCGGCAAGAATTGCACGATCGGTTTTATCTAGATTTTTCATAATTGGATTCCGCCATAATATTTTCATATATTAGTGCATTACTTCAAATCAACCGATTAAATCACGTAAATTTGCCTTAAAACACTAGATAACATGCGGCATCATCTAGCCTTCAATACGGAGGTTGTACATGGTTTCGCTTCACCTGCTTTCAGTCTTTATCGGTGCGCTAGTGGTTGTCTACGCACTACCTGGCCCGGACATGGCGCTGGTGTTGCAGACCAGCACCAGTAAAGGAATCAGGCAAGGACTGGCGACGGCGGGCGGCCTTGCCATCGCGCGTACTGCGCATGTGACGCTCTCCGCTTGTGGCGTAGCCGCCCTGCTGCGCGGTGCGCCATGGCTGTATAGCGTGGTACGGATAGCGGGATCCGTGTATCTGGCGTATGTGGCAATACAGATTTTCCGCTCCCCTGGATTCGGCGTCACCGATGCAGTAGAGCCGCAACAGCGCGATGCCAGCTTGCGCTCGGCGGTCCTCAAAGGCATGCTGAGTTGCCTGCTGAACCCCAAGGCGCTGCTGTTCTGCTCAGTGCTGTTGCCGCAGTTCGTGCATGCAGACGCTGGTCCGGTATGGTCGCAAGTGCTGGAGCTCGGCGTCGTGCTGGTCGTCATCGGCGTGATGTTTGACCTTGCGCTCACTTTCGGCGCGGCCAGGATCGCAAACTGGCTACGCGGCAATCCGCGCGCCCAAATCATGCAGCGCTGGACATTCTCAGCTGCGTTGATGGCATTTGCCTTACGTTTGTCAGTGGAGTGAAACGAATGCCCGGAATCTGACCGGCATTCTGGGGGCAATTATGCGCTCAACGATGAGCTGGTAGATTTTGCCCCATCAGGGGTGATTCGCTATGTATGTTTCTTTCTGATAGAAGTATGCGACGGCAGAGCGGATCGAAACCCGCTTGCCGCCACGCTCACTCATCATTGATTACTTGGCAGCGAGATCGAATTTACACACGAATGTCATCATCACTTCTGCTACCGATCCATCCGCCGGTTTGACAAAAGTCGAGCCTTTCAAGGCGTCGCTGTGATCGACCTTAGCGCCGGAACCATCGAGTCCTGCAAACAGAATCTCTTTACTCAGGCGTAAAGTCTTGGCTTTGCAATCGTACTGGGTGAAATCCTGGTAGGACTGGAAAGTTGGCAATGCCTTGGTGTCGCCGTCATTCTTGCGTGGCTCTTTGAAATTCCACATTGACCATGCTTCCCGGATACCTTTGGTTTCCTTGATCGAGGCCTGGTCCAGCTTCAGTTCCGAGGTATCGCTCGAGCCGACGGATTGCCAGTCGGCGGCGTTAGCGACTACACAAGCGAGGCCGAGGGTAAGGGTGAGCGCTAATTTCTTCATGTAGTTTTCCTTATAAGGTACGTGCTGGGTTCGACTTCGCATAGTAAACATAATTCCCGCCGCAGGGCGGCAAATTAGTAACAAAGTGAAAATCAAAAAGCCCCGCACATGGCGGGGCTTTTTGGAGTTGCAGCACTGGATTGATGCTGCGAACTGGCTTAGGCCTTAGGTTTTGACAAGCATTGCTTCATGAAAGCCTTGCGGTCGTCGCCCTTTTTACCGGTTGCATCAACATTGCATGCCTTCATTTTTTCTTGCTGCGACATAGGAGCAGCGGCTGCCGGCTTTGCGCTCAGACAATCTTTCATGAAAGCCTTGCGGTCGTCGCCAGCTTTACCGGTGGCATCTTTGTTGCACGTTGCCATCTTGCTTTGCTGTGCATTTTCGGCAAATGCCGGATTAAAAATAAAGCAGCAAGCGAGCAGTGCCAGACCTGACAGTTTTTTCATGGTTTTCTCTCCGTTTCCAACAGTTGGGTTATCTCCAGCAAAATCGCCGCCCAGCTGAATGCAGCGACTATGCGGCTCGCTGCATTACAGCACGAAATTTACCGCCTGCCAATATGTTGGCTATATGCATATGCGGATTTGCCATAAGAGACTGTTAGAGAGAATTAGAGGCAGTTCAAAGTGTCATTCTTAAAATGATATTCACAATTTGCATGACTCGTATGTGAAACCGAAATTGGATAAGTCATTTCAAAATGCCTATACTGCACTGCAACATAGAAGACGACATGAAAGGGAATATTATGGCTAGCATCTCTCCACCACTGCCGATGTCGGCACGTTCGATCACTCGTACCATGCAAGCTCAGGCGCGTTTTGATGCGCATTTCGACGGTAAGAATCCAGCTAAGCAACAACCAGGTCTGCTCGACAAAATATTGGCAGTCTGGAGCGCGCCCTACAAAAAAATGGGCGGTTCTTTCCTGCGCTTCTGAATTTAGCGAGTTCGTTGGTTGATATCACTAGCCCCGCCGCCTGCGGGGCTTTTTATTGTCCGCAGCATGGCGCGGCTCCCGAGTTACCCACAGAAAGTGTGCGCAAGCCTGTTGATAACCTTGCCGTAAAAATTCTAAGCTTATGATTTATATGATTTTTTAAGTACTGCATCAGACCGGGTCAATTGCTGCCGAAAGCCGCCCATGATATGCATCGCAACCCAATTTCAGTTTGTACAGGTAAAAAAAAAGCCCGCTCACCTTGCGGTTGCGGGCTGAATCCAAACCTTAGGAGGTGTTGGAGGAGACAGGTGTAACTATATGGCATTGCAACACTGTCGTCTGCTTTATTTGCCTGATAACAGTTATTAGATATCTATATATCAGCGTCAGATATTTTCATCCATTTGCGCAAACGCCGGATTTATCGTCATTTGTGCTTGCCGTCATGGCCACGGCAAGCATCAGCCCGCGCCTTGCGCATGGCGCCATCTTTGCAACGCATGACGCTATGGGTGTTCATCCGATGATTGCCATCGTAAAAGGATTCTGGACGCCGGTCGTTCCTGGCATCGGGATGCCCTTCCAGTCCCATGCCAGGCTGCGGCCGATCTTGCGCATAAACCACGGGGGTGACCGCAAGCAATAGCGTCAATATGCTCAACATTTTTTTCATATACCGGACCTTTCGTAATGACTTCACTCACAAAATCGATCTCTGATACGACGACTTAACGTTGAGTCAATCTACGCTCTTTACGTTCCGCTGCCTAAAAATTTCTTTACGGTTCTGTATCAGATTGTAAGGCGCGAGATTGCAGATCCAGGTATAGCGCCTCCCCCGACAAGGGCTGCAAGCCGGTCCCCTCGGCAGCATGGATCAGCGCGACGATATGGCGATTGGCGGGGGCACCCTTGCCCAGCGATTGCGCCAGGCAGACAATCGCGCCGTTCAGATAATCCACTTCAGTACGACGCCCTGCCCGCAAATCTTCCCACATCGACGAGCGTGCTTCAGGATCGATTTTCAGCATCGCCGCCGCGATCCGCTTGAACAGTGAATCAGGCAGGCGCAATAGCATCGGCAGGAACTGCGGAGCGACCTTGGCGATTTTGGCGGGACGGATTCCGGCCGCGCGCAGCACCTGCAACGCCTCCTCAATCAATAAAGCCAGGCAGCGCCGATATGCACGCTGCGACAATTCGCTCTTCAGCGGCAAATCCGACAGCGCATTCACGGCGTTGTTCAGATTCAGCAGCAACTTGCCCCATTGGATGGCGGCGAAATCATGGCATTGCTGTATCGGCAAACCCGCTTCGCTGAAAATTGCATGCCACTGTTCTAGCCTGGCGCATGCCTCGATCATCAGCTCTCCGCCGCTGCCGCGATGAAAGCGGCTACCTGCCATCTGCACCACGTTGAATGGCACCATGCCGGCCAACACCTGCCAGCCAGTCATCGCGCCACGCAAGGTATTGGCATTGCCGACGCCATTCTGCAGGCTGACGATCAGCGCCTCGGGCTTGGCGTATTGCGCAATCGCAACCGCCGCTGCCGCGCTGTCGGCGCTCTTGACCGTGACCAGGATCAGGTCCGCTGCGGCCAGTGCAGAGGGATTTTCGTCATAGGGGAAATCATGCGCCTCAAGCTGCTGCCGGCGACCATCCAGATCGGTGAGCAGCACGCCTTGGCTGGCAATCTGCCGATGCATGCGAGCGCGGCCGATCATGACCACATCGGCGCCGGCGGCGTAGAGCGAAGCGCCGATGTAGACGCCAATCGAACCGGCGCCGAAAACGGCGATTTTCATTGTGACGCCACGATCTGCAGCCATCAGTAAGCGATATGCAGGCGACGATACAGGAAGCCCAGTACAAACAAAGGGCCGATCAGCAAGAAGCGCAGATCATCAAAAAACGATGGCTTCTTGCCTTCTATTTTGTGACCGATGAATTGTCCTATCCAGGCAATCACAAACACCGTAATTGACACCGGCAACACCAGATGAGGAGGTAAAAAGTAGAGCAACGCCAGCATCGCCCCCGACATCAGCAGCATGCCGACCGCAAACGGCGCCGACAAGGAAAAGTAGTACAGCAAGGAAGCCAGCGCCGCTGCCACGGCAACCAAAGGATGGATCGCCCACAGCAAACCCAGCAAGGTGAAGACGATCACCGGCACGCAAATGAAGTGAATCACTTCGTTGACCGGATTCAAGTGGCTTTCGGAGTATTTGGCGAGCAAGGTGTCGATAGCACGGCCTGTTAGCGGCTGCGTATTCTGGTTCATGGCGGTCTCCGTTTATCTAGGTATACAGCCATCTTAGATCATCATTTTTACTCGCGCTTGAACGCAATCGCCATCTTTTGCAGCTCCGAGGGCACTACCCCGAAGGTATTGCGAAAGGTGCGGCTCATATGCGCCAGGTCGGCAAATCCGGCGCTGTGCGCGGCATGTGTCATATTATCGCCACGCGCGACCGCTTCGACCGCAGCCATCAAGCGCGACCATAACAGGTAGCGCGACAACGACAAACCGGTCTGCTGGCGAAACAGATGGGTAAAGCGGCTGGCCGATAAATGCACGCCGGCAGCCAGTTCCGCGCCGCTAGGTGGCTGCTGTCCAGGACGCAAGGCAATCGAAGCCAGCGCTTGGCTGATCCGGTGATCAAACCCCGGCCGTGCGCGGTCGTACAACGAGGTACACGCCAGCCAGTCCTGTGTCAACTGCCCGGCGCGCTGCAGATCAAGGCTGCCGTGCCGCGCCAGATCGAGTCCGTCACGCACCGGCTCAAAGGCATCGACGCAGTCATAGTCGGCGACCAGCACGCTCTGCGCAGCCGGCGAACGCTGCGGCAACTCGACGAACAGGTGCGCCAGCAACCTCGCTTCGCAGTGAATCTGGTGCGGCTGGTTGGAGGCAAAGATGGCGGCGCGCGTCGTCGTCCATGGCAGGTCCGGCGCCAGGCGGGCCTGAAACGGGGCGTCCAGGCCCCAGGTCAGCTGGGTTGCAAAATGCGCATGGAATTTGGAATCGATGCCGGGACCGATCACCAGGGAGCAGCCGCGCCAAAGAAACAGCAATGAGCGTTGCGTGTTCTTCAATCTTACTTTGCCTCGCAGGAAACCATGGTTGCTGGCGAAACTTCGGCCCGGGTCTTAAAATTTGTGGCAGGTGCAATTGCCCCATCGGTACAGATGCATTTTATGGAATATATGCTTTATCTCGTTCGGCACGCCGCCAAACAAGACTTCGGGAGCAGTCAGACCAAACACGCCGAGGCTGATCGATGGCTCCAGCGAAACTACCGCGTGCCAGGTGCGCTTCGGAATAAATAGCGCATCGCCGGCTTCCACCCGCGCATACAGACCTTGCGTTTTTTCAAATTCCTGGAGCTTGTCCGGTTGCTGATCAAGCCGCGAGATATTAATATCGCTCAGGACGGCGCCCCAGTCGAATTTCCGGGAAATGCACATATGCGGCGTTTGTTCAGGTGGGAACAGAATGAATTCCTTGCTGCCGCGAACCTGGCAAAACCAGTTATGCGGAAAGTCGTAATGCAGGCCGGTGACGGTATTGGCCGGCCCCATGAAGACATATTCCCAGGTCCAGCGCAAGCCGGGCCACAAATCCTTGATCGAGAAGTCATGGCGCAGCGCTGGAAACTCGTCGAGAATATTCCACTGCGCCAGATACATCCGATCCGGCTGGAACGATTGCATGTGTCCCCAGTCGAGAAAAAATTCCTCTTCAGGAGCCAGTTGATGCCGGCGACGGTCTGGCAGCAAGCCGGCATCGTCCGGCAGCGCATGTTTGGCCAGCTCCGCCAGTCCTTGCAGATAGGGGCCGACCGGCATCACCGGACGGTGCCGGGTCTGGCCCTGCTCCACCAAACCGTTCTGGAATTTCACCTGCGGCTCGGAACCGTCCTTGTAGCGCAGCGCCGCCATCTGTTCAAACGACCAGCCTTGCTGCGCCGGCCAGTTGCGCAATGCGCCCTTGACCAGCAAAGGCCGGGTACGCGCACCGAAGCCGCCGTCGCGCTGAAGCTGATCGGCATCGATCTGGTCGACTAACTGGAAGGATGGGCCGCGAATCGAAGTCATAAAGAATCAATAAAAAACCAAAAAAACTGGAAGAAAGGCGGCATTTCTAGATAATCTGCCTACCGTCATGCCCACGCAATTCCGTAGTTTAGCAGGATGCATCGGAGAAATTTTCTCCGATGTTTTTCTGCGATGTAAATGCATTCAACGTTTAGAAATTCCGGAAATCGTCCTGGATCATGCGGATCCGGTTGCCGCTGTTCAAGCGATTGATCAGCTGGGCTTGCGCGGCTTGCCAGAGCTGGTCACGGTCCATCACCGAGGTCGGCATTGCCGCCGCTGCCATACTGAAACCTGCTGAAGCCACGATCGAACTGTCCCGGCGCGCCGCGCGTGTTGCATGGGCAATAGGTAAGCGATAAGTGATCAATAAGCGCAGATAATAAAAAAAAGCCCGCCACCTTGCGGCAGCGAGCTAAATATCAACATAGGAGAGGATAGGCTCCGATAGACAACTCATTCTAGTAAGAATCGGACACTACCACACCTGTTAAATTTGACAGGTTTACAAACAGGAATTTATGATCCCATTTCACATTCGACAACATGTCATAAATTACTATTTAAACAATCATTTCATCAACGCGCTGCAGGCTCGCCTATTTCACATTGATACCGGGTCTTGGACAGACGACGCTCCCCCCACAGTAGCAATTGCTTCCCGCAGCCATAGCAAGGCAGGATCGTTCTGGTTACGTGGATGCCACGCAGCAAACAGGGAAAATCCGCGCGCCTGGAACGGTAGCGTGAAACCATCCAGCCGATCGCGATAACGTTCCAGAAAGCGGCTCGGCAAAGTCGACACGTAGTCGCTATTGCATAACAGATCAGGTACCAATGTGAAATTTTGTACGGATAGCGAGACTTCGCGTTGCCTTCCCAGTAATTCGAGATGCTCGTCCATGAACCCGTGAAAGCTGCCGCCACTGGTGGATACCAGCACATGCTTAAGCGCGCAATATTGATCCAGATCCAATGCGCCAGTGCCCCGTGGATGCCCTTTACGCTGCGCCATGACAAAGTGCTCGTCGTAGATTTTCCTGGCTTTCATCGAAGATGGCACCATGCGCTCGGAACCGAGCAGCAGATCGATCTCCGCCCGTTCCAGTTGCGTCGCCACCAGGCGCTGGTCTGCACTGACGAAAGCGACCCTGATACCGCTACCGGCCAACTGCGGCAGCCGCTCCATCAGGCACAAGCCGAGCACCGCGGTTGCATTATCGTTGGCGGCGATTACAAAACGGCGGCTGTCCTGCCAGGGATCGAACACCGGCCGCTGCCTGATCACGATTTGCAAGTCGCTAAGTGCAGCGTGTAAGGGTGCAATCAAGGCCAGTCCCCGCGCACTGGGAGTCATGCCGCGGCCGCAGTCTGCCGGTATCAGCAAGGGATCGTCGAAAATCTTGCGCAACCGCGACAACTGGGTGGACACCGCCGGCTGGGTCAGGTGTAGCCGCGCCGCCGCCTTGGTGACATTGCACTCCTCCAGCAAAGCATCAAGCGATACCAGCAAATTCAAATCTATCCCACGAAGATCAATCACATTGATAGGTCCTATGCCATTAATTGATTTCAAATATACGTTGGCGCGCCTTAAAGTTCAATCATCGTCATGAACAACAGGAAACAGGAGCCCAAGATGAAAGCATGGATGTTCAACCGCCCGCAATTGACACTGAAACTGGAAGACGTCGCCCAGCCCGAACTGCGTGCCGGCGCTGCACTGGTACAGATGGAGGCGGTGCCACTGCTGAGCTACACCCGCAATTACCTGCAAAGCAATTTGCCCTACGCTTATCCGCCCAGCCCGTTTACGCCGGGCACCAACGGCATCGGCCGGATAATCGCTGTCGGCGCCGGCGTGCAGCAGTTCCAGCCGGGACAGCGGGTAGCCGTCAATCCCTACTGGATCGCTAACGAGGCTGTAGCGGAACCGCCGCAAGTACTGATCGGCCTGACCGGCATCAGCGCCGACAGCACGCCCATGCTGGAAGAATTCCCACATGGCAGTTTGCGCGAGGTAGCCGAGTTTCCTGTTTCCACGTTACTGCCGCTGGACGGACTCGATCACGTGGCTGCCGAACGGCTGGCGGTACTGGCGAAATTCATCATCCCTTTCGGCGGCCTGCGCCGCGGCCGTCTGAGCGTGGGTGAAACAGTGGCGATCAATGGCGCCGGTGGTTACTTTGGCTCCGCCGCGGTGCTGGCGGCCTTGGCAATGGGCGCTGCCAGGGTGATTGCACTGGGCCGCAACGCACAAGCATTGCAGAAACTGGTAGAACTGGGTCAGGGACGTGTAGTCGCAGTGCTGTTGAGCGGCGATGTTGCCGGCGACGCATCCGCCATCCGTACCGCAGCAGGCGGCGGCATCGCGCTGGCATACGACATGGTCGGACAGGCCAGCGACGCCAATAGTACATTGGCGCTACTGCACAGCTTGCGTCGCGGCGGTCGACTGGTGCTGATGGGCAGCATGCAAGTCGCTCTGCCGATACCCTATGGCGACATGCTGCTCAACAATTGGGAACTGATCGGCCATTTCATGTATACCTCAGCCGATTACCTGGCGCTGCTGTCACTGGTCAAGGCAGGCTTGCTGTCGCTGGATGCGGTGGAACTGAAAACCTTTGCCTTCCCGGCGCTGGAAGCGGCCATCGACCACGCGGCGCAAATGAAAGGCCTGCAAGCTACGGTGTCGCTTTTCTAATCGTCGTGCAGATGCGCTAGCGCGTGGCGGACCATTCATTTGCCAGGAATTCGCGCCACGGTTCGAAATATTTTTCGCGCCAGCCTTTCTTGACATCCTCGTACTCCTGCTCGGGAACATCCAGGTGAATCAGATCGATCCGGCCTTGTTCACCCTGCGGATGAAACGACAGAAACAAGACCGAGTCGGGATCATCGTCGGCGAACGCCGGCGAGCGCCAGGTCTGGACGATCAACCTGGGCTTGGCTACCTGTAGCATGACGCCGGTCAGCGCGCCATCGAAAGCCTCGAACTCATCGCCGGCCTGCTCCCCGATCAGCACGGGCAAGCCGGTGATCGCCTGGTGCAACTGCGGATCGAGATACATATCGAACAGTGCGTCGGCGGGCGCCTTCAGGACCACTGTCTTATAAATCACATTGCGCATGGTGGTTCTTTCTTCAGTGCTGTGAGCAAAGCGTCGGAGCAACATCGAAGCAACATCTGAGCAACATCCAAGAAGCAGCACCATGGCAAATCATGCATTTGAAATCAAATTTTCAAAATGGCGCGGTAAAACTTTACCTCATTTTACGCAAACTCATTTCATCGCACGCCGCATGCCAACGTACAAGGCTTCCACCTTCTCGCGCGCCCACACTGTCTTGCGTAGAAATGTCAGGCTGGACTTGATGCTGGGGTCGCTCTTGAAACAACGGATATCGATCCGCTGTCCCAAACCGTCCCAGCCGTAATGTTCAACCAGTTCAGTCAGCATCGCCTCCAGCGTCACGCCGTGCAGATGGTGGTGTGTATTTTGTGTCATGTGCTTCTCGATCAACTTACAAGCTGACATTTTACGTCTTCGCCTGGACGCCGCCAGTGAAACACAGTATTAAAGTTTTTGGGAATCTTGTCGTTAATTGAATGACACTTATCCAGAAAGGACGTCATGAAAATCAATTCAGCGCATGCGGCAGCGCCCTCTCCTGCCAACACCGCCTCGCAAATTGCCGCGTTGCAGAAGCAGCTTGCCAACCTGCAAAAACAACTGATGACGGTACTAAAAGAAATACCGGCGCCAGGCGAAGAGGAACTGGCCGACATGCGGGTCAAGGGCCTGCAGCTGCAAATTACCTCGATTGAAATGGAAATCAGCCGGCTTAGCCAAATGGCGGCGGTGCCGGAACTTTCCGATACGCAGCAAGCCAGTATTGAGGACAAACTCAATGATCAGCCGACTCAGCGGCAGAAACACCCGACTGCTTCTGCCGGCGGCAATGTGGATCTGTACGTTTGAATCAAAGCGCGACCCAGCGCTGAGCTGCCGGGCCGCAACCACCATTTAAGGCTGCAGGTTAGCCCGGTAGAAAGCAGTTACTGCATCGGCCAGCAACTTGTGTGTATGCGTGGTCGGATGCAAGGTATCCCAGAAAACGAAACTATCCGGATTGGTACACTGTGAGCGGGCGCTCTGCGTGCTCATGTAATTCAAGGTCGAATCGGTATTGATGCTGAGACAGGACTGAGTCGTGTTGCTGACCTGGTATTTGGCCGGATTGGTCAGCAAATCATTGAACAAGGCATACGTATCGTATAGCTGGATATTCAGGCTGCTGCCATATTGCGCTTGCAGCGAACTAACCAGCGCGGTGAGACGGTTGTTGAGATCGATCACCTGCGCCGCCACCGTCGCCCCCGTGGTCTTGATGGAGAACACCGGCGCCTTGGACACATCCGGCAACTTCAGCAACAGGATATTGCGCGCGCCGGACTGAATCAGGCTTTGCAGGGCTTGCGTTTCTCCGCTGATCACCTGGTCGACCGTGCTGTTGTAATTGACCAGGTCGTTACCGCCGATCAGCAAGGTGAACAAGGTGTTTTGCGGCTGGTAGTTCTGCGCCTTCTGCATATAGGTCGTATAGGACTGCACTTGCTGGACCACGCCAGGAATCACCAGATTCTGGGTGGTCACGCCGGCGCCGCCAACTGCCCAGTTATACAAGGGAAGCTGCAAATTGTCGGCCAGGTATTCAACCCAGTTCTTGCCGTTGCTGAAATGCCCCAGGAACCAGCTGTTTGAATTTGGTAAAGTCCAATTCGAGGCATTGTAGATATTCTGGGTATCGGACAAGCTGTCGCCGAATGCGACGATCTTGTTGATGCCGCTTTGTACTACGCTGTCGGTAGTCCAGACGGTGTAGTTGAACGACAGCGCATTGTCGGCGGCGGCAACCATTGCTACCGGCTGGCTGATGCCTTTGGCGGTCAGCGTGCTTTGGCAGACCGATTGCAAGGTGCTTTGAGTGACATCGCTATAGAACATGTTTTCCCAGTTCAGCGCACCGCCGGCCCACCAGTAACCGTTGATGCGGTAGTAGTCGCCACTGGACGGGTCAAGGCCCCAGACGTAGGTTGTGGTCGGCTTGGTCGGATTGCTGTTGGTGCGGTACCAGCAGCGCAAATAAGTGTAGGTGCTGCTGCTGGCGGCATTCGTTACTGCGCCAGCAACCATGCTGCGCGCGGCTGGCTTTTGGCTTGGCTTCTGTTTCAGCAGTTGTTCCTTGGAGAGCGGGCCGGACGACGACAAATGATGGGTGTAAAGGGGATCGGGTTTTACTTCAGGGGATATTGTTCCTGCCACAGCCATATTCGAACACAAAGCACAAAGCACAAAAAGTGTTTTCATTGCTGGTTTCCTTGTTGTAGTTGCTACTAAAGGCTTTTGCATCAAGAAGATTTCCCGGCATGCGCCGGCCACAGCCGGCAACCGGGAAGCGATTGGGCAGATGGCGGCTACCCACACAAACGATAGCAAAATACCATCACGATGATACCCGCGGCAATATTGACACACGGAAACAAATTGAAGGTGGCTATAAACGCTTTCCGATGTTTTCCTCTAATCAGGAGTTACCCACAGAATGTGTGGACAGTCTTGTTGATAACCCACTGGCAATTTAGCTATGCTGCTGATTTATATAGGATTTTTCCTGCTGCTCAAGGTGCATTTCCGAAGTTACCCACAGAATTTGTGGACAGTCTTGTTGATAACTCCCTGGCTACTAAGTTAAGTGCATGATTTATAACGATATTTCATCACTGTTCAATTTGACGCTGCAGACTTACCCACAGATTTTGTGGACAGTTCTGTTGATAACCATCCTGCATCTTAGCTAAGTGCATGATCTGTATAGTGTTTTCATCGATGCTCAGAATGGGGCGCAGACGGTTTTCAGACTGTTCCCGTATTGCTTTAAGAGTCGTTTAATTCAATCCGGCTACACTGTCACGATTATCGGCAGGCTGATTTATCAATAATCGGCGCCGCGCGGTTTTTCCAGGGAGTTGGTGCTATGCGTTTGCTGTTGGTGGAAGACGATCTGATGGTGGGCGAAGCCGTGCGCAAGGGATTGCGGCAGGATGGCTTTGCGGTCGACTGGGTCCAAGACGGCGTCGCCGCGCTCAGCGCGCTGGCGCAAGAGGACTATCAGCTGCTGCTGCTGGATCTCGGTTTGCCGAAAAAGAACGGCCTGGAAGTACTGAAGTCCTTGCGCGCTGGCGCCAATCAGATTCCGGTCCTGATCCTGACTGCGCGCGACGCCATCTCGGACCGGGTCGCCGGCCTTGACGCCGGCGCCGACGATTACCTGGTCAAACCCTTCGACCTGGAAGAATTGGCGGCGCGAATCCGCGCCCTGCTGCGGCGCCAGTCGGGGCGCGCTGAACCGCTGATCGAACTCGGCCAGCTGACGCTGAATCCTGCCACCCATGAAGTCACGCTGGAAGGCCGCCAAGTCAATTTGTCGGCGCGCGAATTTGCCTTGCTGCGGGCCTTCCTGGACCGTCCCGGCGTGGTGCTGTCGCGCGCGCAGCTGGAAGAAAAAATGTATGGCTGGGACGACAGCATAGAAAGTAACGCAGTCGAGGTATACATCCACGCTCTGCGCAAGAAACTCGGCAGCAATTTCATCAAGAATGTGCGCGGCATCGGTTATATGGTGGCGAAATGAATTTGACGTCGTCCAAGCCTTCCATACGCACGAGCCTGCTGCGCTGGCTGGCCGCCGGCTTAAGCGCCGGCATCCTGCTGGCCGGGATTGCCCTGTATTTCCAGGTGCGCGGCGAAGCCAACACCCTGTTCGATTACCAGATGCAGAAAATCGTCGCCTCGCTGCCGCGCCAGGCGTTTTTACCAATGATCGACGGCAGCGATGCCGGGCCCGAGCTCGATGACCAGATCATGATCCAGATCTGGGACAACACCGGCGTCGTGATCTATCACTCGCATTCGCAAGAATTTTTGCCGTTGCAGGCAGAACTGGGGTTTACCAATGTCCGCCTGAGCACGGGTCTATGGCGCGTATACAGCGCGCAGATCGGCAATACAGTGGTGCAGATTGCACAACCGCAAAGCGCGCGCAACCGCATCGCTGCGCAGATGGCGGTCAAGACCTTCACGCCGTTGCTGCTGCTGTTTCCACTATTAGGCATATTGGTCTGGATCGCCGTCAGCCGTGGCCTGGCGCCGATCAAACGCGCCGCTGCGGAAGTACAGGCGCGCGACATGCACGCCTTGTCTGCGATCTCCGACGCCAAGCTGCCGCAAGAAATCCAGCCGCTGACGCAAGCCTTGAACGATTTGCTGGCGCGGCTGGCGCAATCGATCAACGCCCAGCGCGCCTTCGTCGCCGATGCGGCGCACGAATTGCGTACGCCGCTGACTGCCTTGCGCCTGCAAGTGCAACTGGCGGAACGCGCTGGCAATGATGCGGAACGGCAAACCGCGTTCTGCGACCTCAAGCAAGGACTGGAGCGCGCCACCCACCTGCTGCAACAATTGCTGACGCTGGCGCGGCAAGAGCCCGGTGCATTTGAACAAGCGCATGCCGAACTCGATATGCGCGCACTGATGCATAGCGTCGTCGGCAATTTTGCAGTCACCGCAAATGCGCAGCAAGTCGATCTTGGCATCAGTGCCGAAATGCCCGCCAGCGTGACCGGCAACGTCGATGCCTTGCGCATCCTGTTCAATAATCTGATCGACAACGCCCTGCGCTACAGTCCGTCCGGCAGCAGCATCGATGTGTCGATTGTGCAGGATGCCACTGGCGTGACCGTCGCCGTGGAGGACCACGGCGCGGGCATTCCCGATGCCGATTTGCAGCGCGTGTTCGACCGCTTCTATCGTGCCGCCGGTAGCCAGTCGCAAGCGCACGGTAGCGGTCTCGGCCTGGCTATCGTCAAACAGATCGCCGATGCCCATCGCGCCAGCGTCAGTCTGCGCAATACCGGCCATGGCTTGCACGCCAGCGTGCATTTCCCGGCGTGAAGAAAATTCCAGGCCCGTAAAATTCCGGATTTTTTAAGTCTGCTTTAATTTTCACTCTTTATGCTGTGTGCTATTCCATTCATAAAGGGGCATAGAATGAACCGTCAGAACTTTACCCGCAGCACCATTGCCGTCGCCGTTCTGGTGGTGGCTGGCGGTGCCTACCTGCATTCCAAGAACGCCAATATTGGCATCGAAAACGCTAACGCAGCCGTGCCTGTAGCGGCTCCGGCAGCACCAGTCAGCAACGGTGCGCCCGTCGTCGCGGTGGCCACCGATTTTTCCAGCATCGTCGAACGCGCCGGACCTGCGGTGGTCAATATCAGCGTCACCGGTAAAGCCAAGCAAAGTGCTGTATCCGACGAAGATGACGACTCCGGCCTCGATCCGAACGATCCGTTTTCGCAATTCTTCAAGCGCTTCGGCCCACAACTGCAAATCCCACGTCATCCGCAAATCATGCGCGGCGAAGGTTCCGGCTTCATCATCAGCGCAGACGGCCTGATCCTGACCAACGCCCATGTGGTTGACGGCGCTCAGGAAGTGACCGTCAAATTGACAGACCGCCGCGAGTTCAAGGCCAAGGTGCTGGGCGCCGACAAACAAAGCGATATCGCCGTGATACGGATCGAGGCAAAAAATCTGCCGACCGTGCAGATCGGCAATCCGGCATTGACCAAGGTAGGCGAACCGGTGCTGGCGATAGGCTCGCCCTACGGCTTTGAAAATACCGCCACGGCCGGTATCGTCAGCGCCAAGTCGCGCTCCCTGCCGGACGATACCTACGTGCCATTCATCCAGACCGACGTCGCCGTCAATCCTGGCAACTCGGGCGGTCCTCTGTTCAATATCAAGGGCGAAGTCATCGGCATCAATTCGCAGATCTATAGCCAGACCGGGGGTTACCAGGGCCTCTCGTTTGCCATTCCCATCGACGTCGCCACCAAGGTCGAACAGCAGCTGGTCGCGCATGGCAAAGTCACCCGCAGCCATCTTGGCGTCGCCGTACAAGAGGTCAACCAGGCCCTGGCCGAATCGTTCGGCCTGAAGAACGCCGCCGGCGCGCTGGTCAGCTCAATCGATAAGGGCAGCCCGGCCGACAAAGGCGGGATGCAAGTGGGCGATGTAATCCTGCGCTTCGACGGCAAACCAATCAATCAGTCGGCAGACTTGCCGAGCCTGGTGGCGGATACTGCGCCAGGCACTTCCAGCAGCATCGAAGTGATGCGCGGCGGCCAGACCAAGACACTGACGGTCAAGCTGACTGAAGCCACGCCACTCAAAATCGCAGGCAAGGACAACGGCGCCAATTCACAGGGACGACTAGGCCTGGCCCTGCGTGAACTCAGTCCGGACGAGCAGCAGCAGGTTGGCATCCGCGGCGGACTGGTGGTGGAAGATGCGACCGGGCCATCGGCGGTGGCAGGCATCCAGCGCGGCGACGTAATACTGTCGCTCAACGGCAAACCAGTCAGCAGCGTCGAGCAGTTGCGCCAGCTGGTCAGCAAGGCCGGGAAAAATGTGGCGCTGCTGGTGCAGCGCGACAAGGACAAGATCTTTGTCCCTCTCAACCTGAGCTAACGCGTTCATAGCGGAAACGGGGCAGCGATGATCAAAGAGTTAAAGAGCGATAATTTATCGCAGCACATCCTACCCTCTTCCGCCACCATGATCGGGGTCTGCATCACCGCCCTGTCGATTATCAAACTCGCAAGATTCAGCGGGCTGGCGATCTGGCTTAGTCATTTGCTGGCGCTAAACAGTCTGGTCTTTCTCACCAGCGGCGTGCTGTCCTATGCTGCGATGCGTTCGCGGCAGAGCGCGCGGCTTGAACAATATGCCGACATCGCCTTCATCTTCGGCCTTACCCTGCTCAGTCTTTCTACCGTCTTTATGGCTGTCGTCATTGATTGAACGTTCTCCGATTGAATTCTCATTCAGACAAAGTTACCCACAGAAACTGTGGATAGTCCTGTTGATAACTCCAATCCGGACCAGCTATGTGCTTGATCTATATGGATTTTTCATAGCTGCTTATTGTTGCACCTTCACTGCCTGTTACGATAGCGGCTACGATGCATCGACCTCGACTGTCAAGCCCGAATAAATCTTTTTGCAAGCGGCCAACATTTGAGTGATCACTCAATTTGCAAATTGAAGGCAGCCTGCCTACCCTATTTATTTCTCCCCGATTGGCGCGGCACATTCCGGCCCGCCCCGCTTCTTGTCTCCTCATAAAAAAAATTAATTTTTAATCATCTAACGACCTCCCGCAAATATAATTAAAAATAATTAAAAATAATTAAAAATATTTTCAACCTGTCGATCCTGGCGTTCACGGTTCGACTAATTAGCAGAAACGGAATTTCAGCGGTCACAACGACCCATGCTTCCGGCTCACAAACCGACACTTAACGGAGAGTTCAAAATGCGCTTCATGATCATACGCAAGGCCGACCAGGAAACCGAAGCAGGCGTCATGCCCAGCGAATCGCTGATCGCGGCAATGATGAAATTTAACGAAGAAATGGTGCAAGCCGGCGTCATGAAGGACGGCGACGGCCTGCATCCGAGCAGCAAGGGCGCGCGCATCAAATTCTCGGGAGGCAAACCGACCGTTATCGACGGTCCGTTTGCCGAGACCAAGGAATTGATCGCGGGCTTCACCATGATCCAGGTGAAATCGAAGGCAGAAGCATTGGAATGGGTCAAACGCTGGCCGGCCGAAGACGCCAACGGCAATGTCGAACTGGAACTGCGCCAGGTATTCGAAGCGGAGGATTTCGGGGACGCCCTCACGCCGGAGCTGAGAGAAGCGGAAGAACGCATGCGCGAGCACCTGCAGAATTCCGCCGCACAACCAGATGCCAAGTCCTAAACATCTGCCTTTTCATCCACAATGACTATCACCATAGCCGCGAGATAATCCATGCTCAAAACCATCGCCATCATCATCGTTGTAGCACTTGCCGCCATCCTCGGACTGGCAGCGACCCGGCCTGACAATTTCCGCGTGCAACGCTCCGTCTCGATCAAGGCGCCGCCGGAAAAAATCTTCGCCCTCATCGAGAATTTTCACAGCTGGGCCAGCTGGTCGCCATATGAAAAGCTGGATCCGGGCATGCAGAAAACGTTCAGCGGCGCCGCTAGCGGCAAGGGTGCGGTGTATGCCTGGGACAGCTCGGGCAAGGCCGGTGCCGGACGCATGGAAATCAGCGATGCCGTGACGCCATCCAAGGTCGTTATCAAACTGGATTTCAGCAAGCCGCTGGAAGGCCACAACACGGCAGAATTTACGATAGATACCCAGGGCGACAGCAGCAACGTCACCTGGGCCATGTATGGACCGTCACCTTATGTCGCAAAGGTAATGGGGCTGTTTTTCAATATGGATACCATGATCGGCAAGGATTTTGAAACCGGACTTGCCAGCTTGAAAAGCGCTGCAGAAAAATAAGCGACGACTGACATTCCTTCCCATTCGCAATCATTCCTTACAGGAGCAAGTCATGCAATTGAATCCTTACCTCAATTTCAACGGCAACTGCGACGCCGCGTTCAAATTCTACGAGAAAGTTTTGGGCGGAAAAATCGCCTTCAAGATCACCTATGGCGAAACTCCGGACAGCGGCGGCGAACAATGTCCACCTGCTTCCAAAGATCATCTCGCTCACGTGCGGCTGGAAGCGCCTGGTCTCGTATTGATGGGCTCTGACTGTCCGCCGGGATTTTTTGAAAAAGCCCAGGGCATTACCCTGTCCCTGACCGTCGACAAGCTGGCGGAAGCAGAGCGTTTGTACAACGCATTGAAAGAAAACGGCGAAGTCAAAATGGCGCTGGCAAAAACCTTTTGGGCAGTCGGCTTCGCCATGGTAACCGATCAGTTCGGTACGCCATGGATGATCAACTGCGAAAAGGAAGCTTGATCGCCAATTGCAGCGTCGTTGAAAAATATGCGCGCCGCACGCCCTTTTAGGATGGCGGCGCGTCATTTCAAGAAGGCAGGACTTACGAAAAACCGCCCTGACTGCGTTGCATCTTCTAACCGTACTTCGTACTGTCTTCGTCGATGCCCTTGCAGGGCGCATACCCACCTGCATGCGGGTATCGTTGCGCAGGCGGACACATGCTGTCCGAATTCCCTGCTACACCCTTGCCAGGACGACTTTGCGTAAGTCCTGGAAGGAAATTACAGAACCGGCAACTTTGTGGCCGTCACCCGGTCGATGAAAAATTCGCCGTCGATACATTTCCGGTGCGGCACCCCGACTACCGTGAAGCCCGGGCCGCCATCCGTCACCCATATCTTTGCCACCGTGTCGAAATCCTCCACGTCGAGCCCCAGCAAGGGCGCCGACAGCACGAATTGCGCGCCTTCTTTCTGTCTCTGTAAAACTTCTTCGATCGTCTTTGCCATGATTCAATACACTCTGTCTATAAATGGGGGAAACCTGCACTCACAAGATACATTGAGGGATTGTCAGGCATCGCGCAATAGTTCACGCGGCAGCTCGTAGGTTTCCTTGATCGCCTGTAGTACGATATTCGAGCGGATATCTTGTACACCCGGTATCTTGTAAAGTTTTTCCAGCACGAAGGCGGAATAGTGTTTCAGGTTGCGTGCCTTCACCCGCAACAAATAATTGGCGTCGCCGGTGATGATGTAGGAACCGACCACCTCAGGATAATTTTGCAGCGCCTGCATGAAATTCTCGTGCCAGCTCTCGATATCACGCCGCATGGTCACCTGCACGAATACATCGAGTTCCAGGCCGAGCTTTTCCGGGCTCAGCAAGGCGCTATAGCGGCTGATGATGCCTTCTTCTTCCAGAATCCGCACCCGCCGCAGGCAAGACGAAGGCGACAGGAACACCTGCTCCGCCAGATCCTGGTTACTGATACGGCCATTCTGCTGCAACAGCGTCAGAATGTTTAAATCGATGGCATCCAGTTGCATTGAAATTATCTTTCAATATTTTTCAATTATTTCTATATATATTCTAAATTAACCTGAAATTGTATAGTAATTTCGTATAAAAATTCCAGGCAGCTCGCCTAAAATATTTCCACGAATCAAACATGGGAGATAGCTATCAATACCGCCAAACCCCTCTGGGATATCAGCCCGGTCCTCTCCGCGAGCATCCCGGTCTGGCCCGGCGATACTCCGTTTAGCGCACAAACCACTTGGGAAATCGCCGACGGTTGTCCGGTGCACGTCAGCCGCATCACGCTGTCGACCCACACCGGCGCACATTGCGACGCGCCCAGCCATTACGATCCACAAGGGGCCGCGATCGACAAGGTTGGGCTGGATGCCTATATCGGCCCTTGCCGCGTCATCCATTGCATCGGCGCTTCACCGGTTACGCCGCAGGATGTCCGGCATGCACTTGCCGACCTGCCGCCGCGCGTGTTGTTACGCACCTACGCCAAGGCACCGCAGGAAAACTGGGACCCGGCGTTTGCAGCAATCGCCCCTGAAACCATCGCACTATTGGCGCAACACGGCGTGCGCCTGATCGGCATCGATACGCCTTCGCTCGACCCGCAAGAATCCAAAAACATGCTCGCGCATCACGCCGTCAAACAGCACGGCATGGCGATCCTCGAAGGTATCGTGCTGGATGCGATTGCCGCCGGCGACTATGAACTGATCGCGCTGCCCCTGCGACTGGCTGGCATGGATGCCAGTCCGGTGCGTGCAGTCTTACGCCAACTTTAGGAGTACATCTATGACCAGCAACATCAACAGCCGCGCCAATTGCCAGGCATTGGACGCCAGCGATCCCTTGGCGCCGCTGCGCGCACAATTCGATTTACCGCCGGATGTGATTTATCTCGACGGTAATTCCCTCGGCGCTCGCCCGCGCGCTTCCTTACAACGCGCACAGCAAGTCATCCAGCAAGAATGGGGCGTCGACCTGATCCGCAGCTGGAACAAAGCCGGCTGGTTCGACCTGCCCGCCCGTCTGGGCAACCTGCTGGCGCCGCTGATCGGCGCCAGGGACAACGAAGTGGTGATCACCGACTCTACCTCGATCAACCTGTTCAAGCTGCTGGCAGGCGCATTACAGTTGCAAGCCGCCAGGCCAGATGCGGCGACGCGCAAAGTCATCGTCACCGAACGCGACAATTTCCCGACCGACATCTACATGGCGCAAGGCCTCACCGAATGGCTGGACCGCGGCTATCGCATCCACCTGATCGATTCGCCGCAAGAACTCGCCAGCGCAGTGAATGCAGAAACCGCAGTGCTCATGCTGACCCACGTCAACTACCGCAGCGGTCACCTGCACGACATGCGCGTAGTCACCGCTGCCGCCCAGGAGCAAGGGGCGCTGGTGCTGTGGGACCTGGCCCATTCGGCCGGCGCAGTACCGATCGACCTGCATGCAACGAATGCCGATTTCGCCGTCGGCTGCACTTACAAGTACATCAACGGTGGCCCCGGTGCGCCGGCCTTTGCATGGATCGCGCCGCGCCATCATGCGCGGTTCCGGCAACCGCTCTCCGGCTGGTGGGGACATCGCGCACCGTTCACGATGCAAGCGGAATTCGCACCGGTTGATGGCATCCGGCGCGCGCTGTGCGGCACCCAGCCTATCGTTTCTCTGGCGATGGTGGAATGTGGCCTGGACGTGTTCGCCCAAACAGATATGCAAGCCCTGCGCAGCAAATCGCTGGCGCTGACCGATCTGTTCATCAACCTGGTGGAAAGCCGCTGCGCCGGCCTCGACCTGACGCTGGTCACGCCGCGCGCGCACGCCGAACGCGGCAGCCACGTCAGCTTTGCTCATCCGCACGGCTACGGCATCATGCGCGCGCTGATTGCGCGCGGCGTGATTGGCGACTACCGCGAACCGCAAGTGATGCGCTTCGGCTTTACGCCGCTCTACACCAGCTTCGCCGACGTATGGGACGCCGTCGACACCCTGCGCCAGATCCTGGTCGGCAAGGAATACGAAGCCAATGCCCGGCAAGAAGCCGTTACCTGATCAATTGGGAGAGAAAAAATGGAATGCCCTTACAAACCCGCAGATTCCTGGCATGGCGCCGAAATGGAATTCAAAGACAATATGAGCTATGGCGATTACCTGGCGCTGGACCAGGTATTGTCGGCGCAGAAGCCGCTCTCGCCCAACCACAATGAAATGCTGTTCATCATCCAGCACCAGACCAGCGAACTGTGGATGAAACTGATGCTGCATGAGTTGCACGCGGTACGCCAGCAACTGCGCAACAATGATTTATCGCCGGCGTTCAAGATGATGGCGCGGGTGGCGCGCATCATGGATCAACTGGTGCACGCATGGGATGTGCTGGCGACCATGACGCCGCCGGAATATACGGCAATCCGTCCCTATCTCGGCTATTCATCGGGCTTCCAGTCGTACCAGTATCGTGAAATCGAATTCCTGCTGGGGAACAAGAACGCCGCCTTGTTGCAAGTCCATCAGCATTCGCCGGAATCCTATGCGCGTTTGCAAGATGCGCTGCAACAGCCATCGATCTATGATGAAGCCGTGATGCTCATGGCGCGCGCCGGCATAACCGTCAATCCGGCTCGCCTGAGCACCGACTGGAGCCAAGCGACCGCCGCCGATGCTTCTGTGGAAACCGCCTGGCTCACGGTTTACCAATCGCCAGACAAGCATTGGGAACTCTACGAGCTCGCAGAAAAACTGGTCGATCTGGAAACCTCGTTCCGCTACTGGCGCTTCCGCCACCTGACTACGGTGGAACGCATCATCGGCTTCAAGAAAGGCACCGGCGGCACCGAAGGCGCCGGTTACCTCAAGATGATGCTAGATGTCGTACTGTTCCCCGAGTTGTTTTCACTTCGCACTTCTCTCTAGAGCAATTTAGCGAAATTCAGCCGCGCCGGGCCGCGCGCTCGCGCGCGTCTTTCACGTCGGCCGGATCGCAGCGCAGTTCCAGCAACTGATTGACGGCGATCTCATCGGCCAGCGATGTCGCCGTTACCACTGCACCGAAAAAATGCGCATCCAGGCTCAGCGCATTGCACAGGCGTTTGCGGCCTGCCTCATCGGAGGGTAATTGCAAAACGACCGTCAGATAATTTGACGAAGCGCCGGCATCGGCACTCTGCACAGGCACGGCACCCGGCGAAGCTGAGGGCGCCGGCGCTAACAGCGCCGCAGTACGAATCGGCACGTGCACCGCTTCAACGGGTGCAATTGATTGTTCCAGCTCAGCCATCGATACCACCACGGAACTGTGCGGCCCCGGCCACTTCTTGACGCCGCCGATCAGCGCCGGGATGCCGCCGCTCACCTCATAGTCAGTCTCGGAAACCTTTTCGTAATGAAAAGGCTCCCATCCTTTAACGCCATGCTTGCGCATGGCAACCTGTTCCAACACCTGGCTCTGCGGTGCGCCATTACCGAGCATGCCGACCTCGCTCAATCCCGGATCGCCGCCAGCGCTCGTTTCATCCATCTTGTCGCCTCTTTGTGTTAAAACGGATTGCTGACCTTGACCACTGGCGCGGTCGCCACTTTGTCCGGCAAGGTTTTCGACTCCAGCTCTTCCACCACGCTGTTGATCAGTACCTGCAAGGCTTTGGCTTTCTCCAATCCTGGCTTATCCAGCGTCAAGTCAAGATCACCGAACAGGCTGACCCGGTCCAGGCGATTTTCAATATTCAGGTTGCCGATAACGAGCGCAGCGCTTTCATCGGCGAAGGGCGTAAATTTAGACATGCGACCATCCTTTGTTAATCAGGTTTGTGATGAAATTGACCAGCATCTTCAAGACATCTTCCGTTAATTTCGACAGCAAGTCTTTCTCTATTTTCTTGATCTGCGCAGCCGGCTCTTCCCTGGCTTCAGGCGACCGCCTTACCGATGCAGTTCTTTCAGAGGCGCCGCGTTCGCTGCGCGAACCCGCTGCAGGCAAAGCCATCGCCACATCCTTGACGCGCCTGGATACCCCCGGCAACAAATCGATCCGCAAAGTACTTTCCAGTTGCGTCAACGACAAGGACTGATAATGAGAAGTGTCTTCGTTCTTGATGAAATAAGCCGCTGCCTGCTGTCTCTTCGGACTATAAACGACTTTATAGATATAAGTCGGCACCAACACATTGCCAACCTTTTGCAGATCCTGGCCGAGAAACGCCGGCCCGGTAATCACATACAGCTCACCCTCTTTTACCGCCAGCCGTCGCACCGCGCTCTCAATCTCCGCCCAGATATGGCGGTTGTTTTGCGAATTCTGCGGAATCATGTTGGCCAGGCTGAAGCTTTCATACTGCGAAGTCCGGTTCGCCATATCGCCATTGGGGCTCATATGGCCGCGGTCAAACCCGGAACGCGCGTAGTCTTTCAGTTCAGCGCGGCCGTTGATCAACAAACCCGGTTCGGGATGGAAGGGATTCTCGCGCGACAACGTGCGCGCAGCGTCGACGTTATCGCGCGTCAGGTGCTCGGCCGACCACAAGGGCGTGCGCGTGATACCAGAATGCATGACCGCAAAAGCCTGGTAGCACAACTCCTGTGTCTGGCGCGCCAGCTTGTCATTGAGAATTCTAGGCGCCTGGCCGCCAGCATAGTGCGAGGGACAGTCTGTAGCAAAAGCGGAAGAACTTAGAAAGAAAGCAAGAACGAGGAAACGACGAAACTTGTGCGGCATTGCTCACCAAAACTGTATAAATACACAGTATAAGGTTTTACTTAAACCACTCCAAGGATTATCCCTATTTTTTTCCTGGCGTCACGCGAAAATTCAATGCGGCTTGCGATACCCGTTAGCCACCCAGGCGCTGGCGCTACTCTGGCTCAGCTTGAATGTAGCCGCGACCTTGACCTGCGCCAACTGCTCACGGTCTTCATCATGGGCCGTCAGTACGGCATAGGGGAAATCGTCGTCTGGAATAATATCGAGCGTGACACTGATGGTCGCTGCGCCGTCATTGACGGTGATCGTCTTGTGCAACATCGCATACAGTTGCTGCTCATGGCGGCGTACGAATTCGGTGGCGGTCTTGACCAGCGTGATGAATGCCGTCGGGTCCAGCGGCTTGGGATTTTTCTTGTCGCGGCCCATGGTCCAGGGACCGATCAGCGCCGGCTCACGCTCGCCATCCTTGATCATCGCCACTGCCCAGCCGTCGTCGTCATCGTTCTTGATGATGCGCGCGGTCCAGCCGTCGTCGCACCACAGGCGCGGTTCCTGGATTTTCTGGTCGGCGCCGTCGGCGGCGTCATCGAATTCTTCGGGGGATGCTGCGGAGTAATCTGTCATTGCGGAGTGATATCGGAAAGCTCAAGGCCTGAAAGCGGCTGAAGGAAATACGGGAATGCGAATTGTATAGTACATCCGGCCACTGCTCACTCACGCCGGTATTGCTTGCGGTAAGCCGCTGGAGAAATCGAGAAGGCAGCAGCAAAATGCTGGCGCAGCGAAACCGTTGAACCGAAACCGGCGATCTCGGCGATACGGTCAATTGCCTTGTCGGAGGTTTCCAGCAACCGCTGGGCTAACGCCAAACGATGGTTGAGCAGCCATTGGGAAACAGTGGCGCCAGTTTTCATCTTGAAACGGCGGGTGAAATTGCGCCTGCTCATGGCAGCCCGGGCCGCCAGTACATCCAGGCAGAGCGGCTGCGCCAGATTTTCAATCGCCCAGTCGAGGGTGACGGTAAGCTGGTCGCTGCCGCCGGATTGCGGCAGCGGCTGTTCGATATATTGCGCCTGGCCGCCGTCCCGGTGCGGCGCCACCACCATGCGGCGGGCAATGCGATTGGCGACATCGGCGCCATGGTCGCGGCGCAATAAATGCAGGCAGCAATCGATCGCGGCGGCGGTGCCGGCCGAGGTCAGGATATCGCCATCGTCGACATACAAGACTTTCTGATCCAACTTTACCTTGGGATATTTGCGGACAAAATCCTCGGCCCAGACCCAATGGGTGGAAGCGACGCGGCCATCCAGCAAGCCGGCTTCGGCCAGTACGAAAGCGCCCAGGCAAAGACCGACAATGCGAGCGCCGCGGGCATGTGCGCGGCGCAAGGCTTGCAGCAATATCTCCGGCGGCTGTTCGTCGGGATCGCCCCAGGCCGGCACGATCACGGTATCTGCCTGCTCCAGCGCCGACAAATCATGCTGCACATTAATATCAAAGCCAGACATGGTGGCAACCAGGCCAGTCTCTATCCCGCAAATCAGCAGGCGGTAGCGCGGCGCGCCAAGCCGGGCCAGGTCGTCTCCGAACACCATGCACGGCACGGACAGGTGGAACGGACTGATGCCTTCGAAAGCGACCACCGCGACGGTGTGTACAGGCTCAACGGCAGGAATTGGCGAAATACGGGCTGGATTTGACATGGCCCGATCCTATCACATTATGTCTATCAGGCCACTTTCGCCATGACGGCCGGCCGCCGATACTTCTTCCTGTCGCGCTGCCTGCCGCCACAGTTCCAACGGCGGCAGGCAACAGCCAAAGCAGCGATGAGCGATGAGCGTTCATCGGACTAACACATCAATCAGGAGCATAAAGATGAATCATCCAACAATCCGCACCATGGCAGGCGCCGTCGCACCGACCAGGATCAACGCTGGCAGCACCGCTTTGCTGGTCATCGACTTTCAAAACGAATACTTCAGCGGCAAGATGCCGATCCCGGACGGCATGCGCGCCCTGCAAAACGCCAGACGCCTGGTCGCCTTTGCGGATCAGGCAAACATGCCGGTTTTCCATGTCCAGCACGTCAGTCCCGCTGGCGCGCCGGTGTTTGCCGAGGACCACGCCAGCGTCCAGTTTCATGCCGAACTGCAACCGGCAAGCCACCACAACGTGCTGAAAAAAACGTCTGTCAGCGTGTTCCCGACCAGCGACATCGACAGCCGCCTGAAAGCCGCCGGCATCAAGACCTTGATCATCAGCGGCCTGATGACCCACGCGTGCGTTGCCGGCGCCGCACGCGACGCCGTTCCTCTCGGCTATGAAGTCATCGTAGCGGACGACGCTTGCGCGACACGGGATATCGACATTGCCGGCGGCGTGTTGCCGCATGCCATGCTGCACCGGGCGGCGCTAGCTTCTATTGCCGACACCTTCGGCGACATCGCGACCACGGCGCAGATTCTGGAATTGCCTCTGGCCTGACAAGCAAGAAAGCTTCGGGGATTTGGTGGCATACTGTCCGGATCAAGGAGCGAACGCGCTCCTTGACACGACTTTACGGCGGAAGAGATCCGGCGCTGCAAACGGGCTCTCCAAGAGATACATCAGCCATCACTGAAAGGCGGCACGAAATGAAAACCTGGATCCGGGCCAACAAGGGATTTCTCATGTTTCTTTTGCTTTTCGGGATTTTCCGGACCGCCGTGGCTGACTGGAATCCGATTCCATCGGGCTCCATGCGCCCCAACCTGCTGGAAGGCGACGTGGTATTCGTGAACCGCCTGGCCTTCAATCTGAAAGTCCCGCTGACCAATATCGTCCTGGGCCATCTGGGCGAACCGAAGCGTGGCGATATCGTCACCTTCTTTTCGCCGCTGGATGAAACCCGGCTGATCAAGCGCGTCATCGCGCTGCCCGGCGACACCGTGGAAATGCGTGATGAAAAAATGATCATCAACGGCCATGCAGCCAGCTATGCCGTACTGGGAACAGCGCCTGAACCGATGGGCCACGGTTCCATCGTCGCCTTGCGCCTGAGCGAGAAGACGGGCGCCGAGCAACACAGGATCCAGGTGCTGCCCGAGGTCAACGCCAACCGCAATTTTGGCCCGGTCACTGTGCCGCAAGATCATTATCTGATGCTGGGTGACAACCGCGACAATAGCGGCGACTACCGCCACTTCGGCTTCGTGCCGCGCGAATTGCTGATCGGACGGGCCGAGCGCATCCTGGTGTCAGCCGATATCAAGGGTAACTGGATGCCGCGCGCCGAACGTTTCGGGATGGCGTTGCAATAAGCTCAGGCAACTTCTTTCTTCATGCGGCTGCCTATCGTGTGCAGCCGCTTTTCAATCAGCTCCGACATGCCTTGTGCTGCAATCGACAGAGAGCGTTCTTTATTTTTTACGATCAGTATCGGCCTCACCACATCGGGCGCGTCAACCGGAATACTGACCAGGTTCATTTTGCGGAACTGAAACAAGGTCAGCTCCGGTACGATGCTGACTCCCAGTCCGGCTTCGATCAAACCGGCAACCGTCGCCAGATGCTCCACTTCCAGGCCAGAACTCATTACCTGTACGCCGCGCAATAGCAGCTCCACATGCTGGCGCACGCTGGTGGAACGGGCCAGGTGGATCAGTTCGCAACCGCTGAGATCGGCTACGCGGATGCGGCGTTTTCCGGCCAGCGGATGGTCCTCTCGGCATACCAGGTAAAAGGGATCGCTGCACAGGGTCTTGGTGTCGAATTCGATCAGGCCGGAGCCGGGCGCGGTCAACGCGATATCCACCTTACCCTGGCGCAGCAAAGCCAGGCACTGGTCCGACAAGGCATCGAACAGTTGCACGGTGATGCCAGGATAAACCTGCTTGTATTCGGCAATCACCGCCGGCAAGCCATGCGCCGCCAGCGAAGGCAAAGCGGCGATCGCCACCCTGCCCTTGCGCCGGGCGACGTAATCGGTCATGTCGGCAAACGCCGATTCTATATCGCTGACCAGCGCGCGCGCCACCTCGGAGAACAACTCGCCTTCTGCCGTCAGGGTGACATTGCGGGTATCGCGTTCGAACAGCCTGGCGCCGACTGTCTCTTCCAGCTTCTGGATCATGACGCTGAAGGCCGATTGCGACATGAAGCAGCGCTCGGCGGCATGGGTGAAATGCTTGCACTCCTGCAGCGCCAGGAAGGCGTGCAACGCGCGGGTGGAGATATTCAGCTTCATGGCTAATTTGCCTTTGGCTCGCCCATTAATCTGTTTTACCGATCAATCTATCGGAAAAAACCATTTTACAGCACAAATTCCGGCGGCCAGAATGCCATTAGCCATAAAGGCAATCACAAAAAAATACCTATAAAAATATCCACAGGATAGGAGACAGACAATATGCTGGCACTGCTCGGCTTCATCACCATCTTCACACTGCTGGCGGCGATTCTGACAAAAAAAATGTCGCCGCTGGTGGCCCTGATAGCGATTCCCATCCTCGCATCCCTGATCGGCGGCTTCGGCCTCGAAACTTCCACGTTCATCGTTTCCGGCATCACCAAGATTGCACCGGTGGCTGGCATGTTCGTATTCGCGATCCTGTTTTTCGGCATCGTTACAGACGCCGGCATGCTGGATCCGATCATCTCCGGCATCCTGCGCGTAGTCGGCAGCCGTCCCAGCCGCATCGTGCCGGGCACTGCGCTACTGGCGTTGCTGATCCACCTCGACGGCTCGGGCGCGGTGACTTTCCTGGTGACGATTCCAGCCATGCTGCCGTTATATCAGCGGCTGGGGATAGACAAGCGGATCCTGACCTGTGTCGCGTCGCTCGCCGCCGGAGTCAATTTTCTGCCATGGACCGGGCCTATGATCCGCGCCTCGGCCGCTCTGCACATTCCGGTCAGCGAAATTTTCATGCCTTTGATCCCGGTCCAGATTGTCGGCCTGGCGTTCGTTTTTTCGATTGCCTGGTGGCTCGGCCTGAAAGAAGAACGCCGGTTGGGACTGACCAAGGGCGCGGCCGGCAGCTTCGTGCATATGCGTGAGCTATCGGAAGACGAAACAAAAATCCGCCGCCCGCAGAATTTCTGGATCAACATCATCCTGACCGTGTTTGTACTTGGCGTCATGATCAGCGGAAAAATCGATCCCGTGGTCATGTTCATGATCGGCGTAGTGCTGGCGCTGATGATCAATTACCGCAACGTCGATATGCAACGGGCGCGCATCGACGCCCACGCCAAGGCTGCCTTGCTGATGGCCAGCATCTTGTTCGCCGCGGGCGTGTTCACCGGCATCATGAGCAAATCCGGCATGCTGACAGCTATGGCCAAGATGGCGGTCGGCTTTGTGCCGCCGTCGATGGCTTCGCATATCCCGGTGATGCTGGGGCTGCTGTCCATGCCGTTGTCGATGTTGTTCGATCCCGACTCCTTCTACTTCGGCGTGCTGCCGGTGATCGCCGAAGTCGGTCATATGCTGGGCGTGCAGCCGCTACATGTAGCGCAAGCGGCCTTGCTTGGACAGATGACTACCGGCTTTCCGGTCAGCCCACTCACGCCGGCCACATTCCTGGTGGCCGGCCTGGCGGGGATTGATCTCGCCGATCACCAGAAGTACACCTTTAAATACCTGTTCGCCGCATCCGTCCTCATGACCGTCGCCTGTGTCGTGATCGGCGTGTTCCCCTTGTGAGAACAGGAATCTTTCTTCTCAGGAGAATCATGTGAAACATATCCGTATCGGCGCCGGCGCCGGTTATTCCGGCGACCGCATCGAACCCGCCGTCGAACTGGCTGAGCAAGGCGAGATCGACTACCTGGTGTTCGAATGCCTGGCCGAGCGCACTATCGCCATCGCCCAGCAAACCCGGATAAAGCATCCGGCGCTGGGCTACGACCCTTTGCTGGAGGAACGGATGCGCGCCGTGTTGCGCATCTGCAGTGAAAAAAAGATCCGGATCATCACCAATATGGGCGCAGCCAATCCGCTCGCCGCCGCCGCCAAGATCCGGGAAATTGCGCGCGCCATGCAGCTCGACCTCAAGGTTGCTGCGATAACCGGCGACGATGTACTGGAGACGTTGAAAGCAGGCAATTACATCAGCGACCAGGGTACTCCGGTCAGTGCGCTAGGACACCGGCTGCTGTCAGCCAACGCCTATATCGGCGCGGCGCCGCTGGTGGAAGCGCTGGCGCAAGGCGCCGACGTAGTCGTCACCGGCCGTGTCGCCGATCCAGCCTTGTTCCTGGCGCCGCTGATCCATGAGTTCGGTTGGGCCATGGATGACTGGCAACGGCTGGGGCAAGGAACGCTGGTCGGCCACCTGCTGGAATGCGCGGGCCAGATCAGCGGCGGCTATTTCTCCGATCCTGGCTACAAGGATGTGCAAGGGTTGGCCCGGCTGGGCTTCCCCATTGGCGAGGTGGCTGAAGACGGCTCGGTGGTCATCACCAAAGTGGCCGGATCCGGAGGCCAGGTGACGGCCGCCACCTGCAAGGAACAACTGCTGTATGAAATCCATGATCCCAGTGCGTATTTCACACCCGACGTGGTGGCGGATTTTTCAGGCGCCATCGTTACCGAAATCGGACCGGACCGCGTGCTGGTGCAGGGTGCGACCGGGCGCCCCAGGACAGATACGCTCAAGGTTTCGATCGGCTATGTCGACAGCTACATTGGCGAAGGGCAGATTTCCTATGCCGGGCCGGGAGCGCTGGCGCGCGGCCAGCTGGCGCTGGATATCGTTGCTGAGAGGCTGAGGCTCACCGGCGTCAGCTTCGATGAAATCCGCTACGACTTGCTTGGGCTGGATGCCATCCACGGCGCGGCCTTGTCAACACAAAGCGCGGAACCTTATGAGGTCCGGATACGGGTGACCGCACGCAGCGACAGCATGGGTGACGCGATTCGCATCGGCAATGAGGTCGAAACACTGTATACCTGCGGGCCGGCAGCCGGCGGCGGCGTCACCAAAGCGGCGCGCGAGGTAATCGCAGTACAGTCCGCCTTGCTGCCAAGGCAACTGGTGCAGACCGTAATCCATTTTGGAGAAGACTGACATGAAACTACGCGCCCTTGCCCACTCCCGCGCCGGCGATAAAGGCGACATCTCGAATATTTCGGTGATTGTTTATCATGAAAAAGATTATGCTTTGCTGGAACGCTATCTCACGCCGGAACGCGTGAAGCTGCATTTTTCAGAGATTGTCGACGGCGACGTCGTGCGCTATACGTTGCCCAAGCTTGGCGCACTGAACTTCGTCATGCAGCGTGCCCTGGGTGGCGGCGTGACGCGTTCGCTGGCGCTCGACGCCCACGGAAAATGTCTGAGTTCAGCGATAATGAATCTGGAGATTCCCGACGACCTATGCAAAACATTCTCTATCGTTTAGTCAAGCGTCTGACGCAATAACGCTTTGAACCCAGGTTGGGTTAGCCATGCGCAATCCAGACTCTCCTCCTCCGGAATTCGACCGCAAGAACCAGAGTTTCCTCCGGTGAGGTAAGCCGTATCGTTCAGATGCGCGGTGCTTGCCGCGACCAACCTGACCGGTGTCCGCCATGAACCTGATTGAATTGTTTCTCCTCGCCGCAATCTGGGGCGCATCCTTCTTGTTCCTGCGCATCGCCGCGCCGGAGTTCGGCCCCATCGCGCTGATCACATTACGCGTCGGCATCGCGGCCATCGTGCTGGCGCCAACGCTGCGCAGCGCTGCCTCCCGCTCTCAATTGCGCAGCAAGGCATGGCCGCTATTCGTGGTCGGCATCAGCAACTCCGCGTTGCCATTCGGGCTGTTTGCCTACTCCTCCCTGTATGTCAACGCCGGCCTCGACGCCATCCTGAACGCGACCACGCCGATCTGGGCGGCCTTCATCGCCGCAGCCTGGTTCCAGGCCGGCATGAGCCGCCAGCAGATCTCCGGCCTGCTGCTGGGCCTGGCCGGCGTGGTGCTGCTGGTATGGGACACCTTGGGCGCGGGCATTCCCGGCGCGCCGCTAGCGATCGCCGCTGCGTTGCTGGCGACCGTCTGCTACGGCTTCGCGGTGAACTATTCAAAACGCCATCTGGCAGGGATAAAGCCGCTGGTGGTCGCCTTCGGTAGCCAGTTCTTCGCCACGATCGCGCTGCTGCCGGCAGCCCTGCCATTCTGGCCCCGGCACGCTATCGCCGCCTCGACCTGGATCTACGTGGCAGCGCTCGGCGTGATCTGTACCGGCTTCGCCTATATCCTGTATTTCCGGCTGATCGAACGGGTGAGTGCAGCCTATGCCGCATCGGTGACATTCCTGATACCGGTTTTCGGACTGGCCTGGGGTGCGCTGTTTCTCGGTGAAAAGGTCACGCCGACCATGCTGGCCGGCGGCGTCGTTGTCTTGCTGGGAACCGCTCTCGCCAGCGACAAGCTCAAGGGCATGTGGCCCGGAAAGCAGAATCCCGTGTGAGCTGCCGACCTGAGCAATTTGGTATCATTCGATAATAAATAATCGAAAAATCATCATTTATTATTGTTTTACGATAATTTTAGATTAAAATACGATCATCCATTTAATCAGGAAGTATCGTGATGCAAGGTTTTATCACACTTCTCCGCCGTTGCCTGGCCATGCTCAGCGCGGGCATTGCGATTGCCATGCTCATACTGTACCTGGGCCTGCACCTGATGCCGCAGCTTGGCATCCATGGCACATTAAAAATCGGGTTCAATACGGGCAAGACCGGGCGGGCGCTGGCGAGTCTATGCAATCCCAGCAGGTTTTACGCTTCCATTCACCTGAATTATCCAACTTAAAGAACGCATTCCGAAAGACAGGACCGAACATGAAACAAGACCGTATTGCGCAGACCAGTCAACGCATGGCGAGCGTTACCATGCTGCTGCTGGTTGCCATGCTGGCTTTCAATATCGGCAGCTGGATATTTCCTGACGTGTTTGCCATGTTCTGCGATATTACCAATGCTGCGACCTCGCTCGACATCAAGCCGGACAGCCTGCCTTTGTGGCAATTGCTGGGCGCGATCGTACTCAGCGTCATCCCGTTCCTGGCGCTGGGATACGGTTTGTATCAATTGCGCGCGCTGTTCAAGCGCTATGCCGCAGGAGAATATTTTTCACCGGAGGCCGCCATCCTTCTTGGCCGGGTCGGTCGCAGCATTGCCTGGTGGGTGGTACTGGGCGTTGTCTGCCAGCCGCTATCGAGCGTATGGCTGACGATGATGCGTGGGGTTGGCCACCGCATAATCAACGTCGGCATCGGCACCAACGAAGTGGTATCCCTGTTCATCGCCGCCTCCATCACCGTGATTGCCCGCATCCTGCAACGCGCCAGCGAAGTCGACGCCGAAAACCGGCAGTTCGTTTGAGGATGTAGATGAGTATCGTGATTACGCTGGACGTCATGCTGGCAAAACGCAAGGCGAAATCGAAAGACCTGGCTGCAGCAATCGGCATTACCGAACAAAACCTGTCGCTGCTGAAACAAGGCAAGGTGAAAGGCGTACGGCTGGAAACCCTGGAGGCAATTTGCCGCTACCTTGATTGCCAGCCGGGCGACTTGCTGAGCTACGAGCCGGACAGCCAGACGTCGCAAGCTGCCGAAGAATAACTTCCGCTATCAGGAAGCCCCCGAGCCATCTCTCGCCGTGAGAAGAGGAAAATGTCCAAGGAACTTCACTGGCCTTTAGTTCAACCTTCGCGCGCCATGCAATGGGGCATATTGCTGTCCCTGATGCTGCATGTTGGCTTGCTGCGATTGTTTCTGTTGCACGAGCCTGCTCCGGTCGAACCGACGCACTTCGCGTTGCCTGACATGACCCTGTTGCTGCTGACTGCACCGACGCCACACACGATCCCGGTGCAAGCGGAACATTCTCAGCAGCCCAAAACGAAAACACCGCAGCGCGATGCTCGTAGCACCGGGACAGATATCCGGAATAGAGTCGCAACACAGTCGGCATCCTCTCCCAAAGTGACAAGCGAGGCGGCCAGGGCCATAACCGAAGCCGTACCGGCAGCGATACACGAACAGCCATCCTCCATTGATCTCAATGTCGCGCTGAAAATGGCTGGAAAGATGGCGAAGGACCCGTCCATGCGCGACGACCGGGCCGTGGCGCAACTGCAAACCCACCCTCTCGAAGCCCGCAACCCGGACAGCCGCCTGGCGCAAGACATACAGCGCGGCGTCCGAGCAGACTGCCTCACGACGTATAGTTCAGCACAATTGCTGGCACCGATATTCATGGCGGCGGATGCTGTGTTGTCGAAAAAGGACCGCGGGTGTAAATGGTAGCGCCCGTCAAGACCGGCACACGCGGACTAGTGGACTGTCACAGTGGAATAGGGAGTGAAAGACGCACAGGCGGCGTGCAGGACAAGCGGATGGCCGCCCCGGGCACAGCGCAGCGATAGCAGGCTATCGCGAACATTTGCAACGCCGCCATGCGCGGCTCTTGTGTGGCAAGCACTCTCGATTTCACTGTGACAGTCCACTAACCGCGCAGAAAAACCAGGACACAAAAAAACCGTCCGGAAAACCGGGCGGCCTTGGTCCTGCAACGACTTTTCAGGTAGTGCTACAAACCGATCAGGCGTCGCGCCTCGCGCTCAGCCAGTTCAAGCGCCGCCTGCTCCGTTTTTACCGGCCGGCCGCAGCCTTTGCCTATCGTCTGCACGAAAACCTGGTTGCCACGCTGTGTCGATACCTCGACCACACCCTTGAACATTCCTCCCGGCGCTGGCGTTACTCGCGCTTCAATGGTTTTGCTTCCTTTGGTTTCTTTAAAAGCCATAGTGCTCTCCGTTGTGATCGTGGGGCGATCTTAGCATGGCGATCTCGCAATCCGAACGCTTTCACCGTTGCATCGCTGTGCCCCGAAAACCCGGGATGCCAGATCTCAAACAGCACCATGCTGAAACTGCCATTCGGCGTGATGTTGCAGGAACAGAGACCTGATGCGCGCCACGCAATTTGGAGAACTGAAACAAAAAGAGAGCTGCTTTTGCTCCTTCGCATTAACGCAATCGAGGCAGGCCTCGAAGTTGTTTTGCCAGTCCCGGAGGCATCTCCATGCCCCCAATTGCGCGACTAAGCACGTCACCGGCATCCCCTCGGTATCGCGTCGGCGTGCATCTGAAAGCACATATTTCAAAAATGGTGCATTATATATTCGATACATTAAGTTACATATAAACACATAGAGATATAATTAAATGCAGAAATGAAGATGCCGCCATCTGATCTGGTAAGGCAATCGATTACTCCCCCATCCTTGCGTTAGGGGGTTAGGTAAATCGACTTCATTTCATGAACGGCACCACAATATTTACCGAAAAAACCACAATATTTACCGAAAAATTTACCTGGCTCACCAGCAAGAAAATCATGAAAGAACTTCGAGACGATCAGTGGCAAAAATTAGCGCCTATGCTGCACGGAAAAGATGGAGATCCCGGCGCCAAAGGCCGCAATAACAGGTTATTCATCAACGCTGTATTGTGGATCTCAAGCGAAAAGCGGCAGTGGATCGACATACCGCTTCACTTTGGCAACTGGAATACCGTTTACATGCGATTCCGGCGCTGGAACGAAGATGGCAACTGGCACAAGCTGGCCGTCAAATTACAGGATGACCCCGAGCTGTCGGCACTATTCGGCGACATCGCGCGCTACGGTGAACAATGCTACCGGCAGCTGAAGAATAAAACTTCCCGCAGAAGCAGCCGGGAAATCTATCAAAATCATATAAAGCATGCTGTCGGTAAAAAATTGCGCGGCCAGGAGGAAGATGATTCAACCTTGCATTGGCTTCGATTAGTGAGCGGATAGCGCTTTGAGCGAAGCTTCAGCAAAGAAAGCGTGAGGCGATCCAAGCATATTTTTTCTGGCAGAAAATGACGACATCCAATTGATAACATCGGCCTTTTGCGGCAGAAATGAAAAATCGGGCACTGTGTCTTTCGTCTTTCGGTTGCTACAGATCAGCTTCTTGCCGGAAATCGCAACG
The DNA here is from genome assembly GCF_000786695.1 of Collimonas arenae. NCBI lineage: Bacteria > Pseudomonadati > Pseudomonadota > Betaproteobacteria > Burkholderiales > Oxalobacteraceae > Collimonas > Collimonas arenae. Next base: position 4,298,599 of record NZ_CP009962.1, read on the forward strand.
TTGCTTCCAGGCCGCCATCGGGATGATTGCGCAGTTGCAGCCGACCGCGATGATTCTCGGCGATATTGCGTGCGATGGTGAGCCCCAGCCCGGTGCCGCCGGTATTGCGCGAACGTGACGTCTCAAGCCGGAAAAACGGCACGAATATCGCTTCCATATGTTCTGCCGGAACACCCGGTCCGGCATCGCGAATCCTGATGACGATTTCACTCTCTTCACGCACGACCCGCAACCGCGCGTAATGGCCATACTTGATAGCATTGTCGACCAGGTTGGTCAGGCAGCGCCGCAAGGTATTCGGCTGCGCCATGATCGAGGCGCCGGTACGCCCTTCCAGCCGGGCATCCTGGCCGGCGTCGGTGGCATCGGCGCAAACGCTGTCGAGCAAAGAATCGATATCGAGCTTTTGCATCGGTTCAGTTGAATCCGCACTGCGCGCAAGATCCAGCCCTTCGCGCACCATGCTCTGCATGACTCCCAGGTCCTGCACTAGTTTGTCGCGCAGTTCCCCATCGCCGACTTTTTCCATGCGCAGGCGCAACCTGGTCAATGGCGTTTGCAAATCATGCGTAATCGCCGCCAGGATGTTGGTGCGATGCTGGATCTGTTGTTTGATGCGCGCTTGCATGGCATTGAAGGCGATGGCGGCCCGCCGCACTTCAGTTGGCCCGCCTTCATCCAGCGGCGGCCGCTCGATGTCACGGCCCAATTCGCCGGCGGCATTGGCCAGATGGCGGATCGGCCGCGCAGTCATGCGGGCCACGAGATATGCCAGGCAAGCAATCAGCAGCAGAAAAAAACTGACGGGAGTCGAAGGATGCGGTGTCCATTTCAGACCCGGCCGCAGTACCCAGAATTTCGCTTTAAGAATATCGCCGGTTTTCAGGCCAATATAAGCCGCCTGGCATTCGCGCTGGCTAGTGAGGAAATGCGAGCCATGCCGCTTTCTTTCTTTACATCCGGTCTGCCCGGCGACCAGCACGCTACGGTCAGCATCCAGCTCCTCTTTGATCGCTGCGGTCAGCGACGGATTAGTGCTGACGGCATGTTCAGCGTCTTTCACCAGGCTCAATTCAATATCGACATTGTCGCTGAGCGCCAATACGTGCTCGCGCTCATTTTCATCCAGTTCTTCGCTGGCGAAGACAAACATTTTTATGCGTTTGGCGATCTGCAGTTCTTCTGTTTCCGATTTGGATTTGTAGTTTTCGTAGACAGCTAATCCGCGCATGGCCACTATCGTGATCAGTATTCCCGCCAATAAAATTACGAATACACGGTTGGCTACTGAACCGAAAAAATTTCTCATTAACAACATTCCTTTTTAACTTCGGCCAAGTCGTCAGTAAGACATGGCCTGCCCACTCGCAAGCGCTCTGGACAGGCATCTGTGTTCTGATGATGCAGCGAACCACACGAAAATATGCAGAAACCGCGCAATCACCAGCCATCAAATTCCAAATTTGTAACTTAATGTAGCAAAAATAAGCTAGTACTGTACCACGCTGGGATTTACCGCTAAAGGGAAGCGCGCTGCCGCTCGCAAGGACTGGCAAGCGGCGGCGATAGGACCTGGAAGAAGGAGTGGCATCTGTAGACGCTCGTCCCGACCAATGTGCAGATCAGACATGGAGGGCAACGAGAATGCTGCAATTGAGCCTTTCGACCAGCAAGGCGTCCGTGTCGCCCCGCCACCAGCGCATGGCCAATGTCTTGCGGCGAGAATGCCCGACGATAACAAGCCCGATCTTCAACTGGTCGGCCAGCGTGCTGATAACGTCGACAGGCTCGCCTATTTCCAGATGGGTGACCGGATTCAGACCAGCGGCGACCATCAGTGCCTGCCCCTCCTCCAACTCCTGCCGCATCCATTGCGTCCTGGTAGTGCAAGCGATTTCAGGGGCATACCCTCCAGCCATGCCATGAGGAGAAAAGTGAATCACCGCCAGCAGATGGATTTCCGTCGATGCAGGCGGACGGAGTTGAATACATTCTTGCAAAGCCGAGCGGCTCTCCGGCGAACCGTTATAGGCAACCAAAATTTTCCGGTACATGGATTCCTCCAGCCATCGGCGATTCATCGCATCCAGACAGGCGTCTGGATATAGATATTGTGCGCCCGTTTCGGTCTTGCGTCTTTCTCTACATTCTCGGCCGCTCTACTTCTCAATCTGCCCGAATCTCCAACCACACCTTCAGACAGACGTTATTTCCCAGGCAATTTTATGCGGCAGAATACAACGACTATTTTGTCGAGAGCATTCCGTGCTGTCGCGGGTTTTCGACTCCTGCTCGTTACCCATCTCTGGCGCAAGGCCGCGACGGATATACAACACGATGTCCATCCGCCGTCGGCCCAACATGGGCCGCTTCTATTTGCCAGCGTTGAGGCGTACCATCATCCGTAGTAATCACATTTATATTCGATTTGCTCGACCCGATCACCATTGGCGGAGAATACCGAATGATAAACGGACGTACTGATTTCTCGGAACCAAACGGTAAAAACAGGCCGTGCGCCCGGATGCGCCGGCAAGCTAACCTTGTGCTTTCGCCTTATTGCCCGTTGCCTCGCCTCTTCTCAAATTGATATGCCCGTAAAGCGCTGAATTCCTATGCCAAGTGCAATCAACCTCATTGAAGCGCAGCGATAATCATGGCAACAGCCACGACCGCGCCACGCTTGGAACGCAAGCTTGATCCTGACGGCTCGAGCACGATTGAAGTCAGCGGCACCTGGCTGCTGCGTGCGATCCTGCCGGATGTCGCAACGCTACGACCGCAGCTAGCGCAATACGCTAAAGATGGCAGTGCGAAATGGGATCTGCGCAGCGTCCAGCAACTGGATGCCGCCGGCGCTCTTTTCCTGTGGCGGATGTGGGGCCGGCGGCGGCCGGAGATCATACTCAAGCCGGAATACGAGAACATGTTCGATACCCTTGCCACGAAGCCGGTTCCGGCGCCGCCGGTAGTGTCGCGGGATTGGCTGGAACCCTTGCTGGAACTTGGACAGAGCTTGTTGTCGCTCAGTAAAAACCTGTATGCGATCACCGTTTTGGCCGGCAATCTCCTGCTCGACTGCCTGTACCTGTTACGCCATCCGGCTGACATTCCATGGCGCGAAATATCTGCAAACATACATCGCACTGGCAGCCAGGCGCTGGCGATTACAGCCCTGGTGGGATTCCTGGTTGGCGTCGTGCTGAGTTATCTGTCATCCATCCAATTAAAAAACTATGGCGCAGACGTTTTCATCATCAATATTCTCGGGCTTGGCATCGTCCGGGAGCTGGGGCCAATACTGGCGGCGATCCTGGTCGCCGGCCGCTCAGGCTCTTCCATGACGGCGCAGCTTGGCGTCATGCGCGTCACCCGCGAACTGGACGCCTTGTCGGCAATGGGCATTTCACACACGCAAAGGCTGGTGTTGCCAAAGGTATTGGCGCTGGCGATCACGCTACCCCTGCTGATCATCTGGAGCGACGCGGCGGCCCTGGTCGGCGGTATGTTGTCGGCCTATCTGCAGTTGGGCATTGGTTATCAGCAATTCCTGCACGGCTTGCCCGCAGCTGTGCCGCTCGCCAACCTGTGGCTCGGCTTGTGCAAAGGATCCGTATTCGGCATGCTGGTGGCGTTGATTGCCTGCCACTACGGCTTGCAGATCAAGCCGAACACCGAAAGCCTGGGGGCCAGCACCACCGACTCGGTTGTCACGTCCATCACCATTGTCATCATTGTCGATGCGATCTTTGCGGTAATCTTTTCGAACGTGGGGTTTTGACATGGCCACAGACAACGTCATCGACATCGACTCCGTGTGGACCCAATACGGCGATATCGTGATTCACCGTGACCTTACGCTCGGCGTGCATTACGGCGAAGTGATGGCCATTATCGGCGGCTCCGGCAGCGGCAAGACCACCTTGCTGCGTCTTATGCTGGGACTGGAGGGGCCAAGCCGCGGGACAATCAAGGTGTTTGGCGTTCCCTTACAAGGTTGCGCTGCCGGCGACCTGCGCCAGACCCGCAATCGCTGGGGCGTCCTGTTCCAGGAAGGCGCGCTGTTTTCGGCGTTAAGCGTCTTCGACAACGTCGCCTTGCCGCTGCGGGAACTGAAGGCGTTGCCGGAAGATGTAATCCGCGAACTGGTGATGATGAAACTGGACCTGGTCGAGATAGACACCATAAGCGTCAACAAGATGCCGGCCGAGCTGTCCGGCGGCATGGTCAAACGCGTTGCTCTTGCACGTGCGTTGGCGCTCAATCCTGAATTGTTGTTCCTGGACGAACCTACGGCTGGACTGGACCCTGAACGCAGCCATGGCTTCGTGCAACTGATTGAATCGTTGCGCCGCGCATTGAATCTGACTGTCGTCATGGTCACACACGATGTGGATACCCTGCTGGCGCTCTCCGACCGGGTTGCAGTACTGGCGAACCAGCAGTTGCTGACGGTAGGCCCACTATGGGAAATAGTGCAGAACAAGGATCCCTTTGTACAGAATTTCTTCCTTGGGCACGGAAAGCGCTGCGAGCAGGAAAACATCAAGGATTTCCGCGACAAAATGGCGGTCCGCCTGCATGCCGCATAAGAAGGAGAACGCTGAATGGAAAACCGTGCCCATGCCCTGTCCGCCGGACTGTTCCTGGTGCTGCTTTGCGTCGGACTCATATTTGTGGCGATCAGGCTGAACGGCGACACCGCAGACCAGCAGGATTACCTGCTGGTCTCCAGGACGCCGGTATCCGGCCTGAATCGCAATGCGCCGGTGCGGTTGCGAGGCGTGGACGTAGGCAAAGTCAAAGACATCCAGTTTTCTGCCAGCGACCCGCATGTCATCTTGATCAAGATCGGCGTCGACAAGGGAACGCCCGTCAATCAAGGCACCTACGCGCAGTTGAGTTATCTCGGCATCACCGGGCTTTCCTTCGTGCAGCTGGACGACGACGGCGGCAAACCGGCAAAGCTCGTGCTCAATTCCGACGGCATTGGCCGCATCGAAATGCGGCCCTCTTTCTTCGACCAGGTGGGCAATTCCGGACAAGAATTGTTGCGCGATACAGGCCAGGCGGCAAAGCGCGTCAACAAACTGCTGGATGATGAAAACCTGGAACAGCTATCGCTCACGATTGCCAATCTCAAAACCGCTTCCGGCCGCATCGCCGATCTCGCCGCCGAACTGCAGCCGACGGTCAAGGCGCTACCGGCCATCAGCACGCACACCGACAAAGCCTTGGCGCGCATGGATCCTCTGCTCGCCAATCTGAACACTCTTACCCAAGAGGTACATGCGCGCGTAGGCACGCTGGATCGTATCGGGAAAACTGCTGACGACCTGGATCAGACCAGCCAGGATCTGAAAGATTCGCTGCCGCAACTGCACGTCATGGTCGGCGATTTTTCCCGTAGTTCACGTACGCTGGACCGTGTGTTGTCGGACATCCAGCAACAACCGCAAAGCCTGTTGTTCGGAAAATCGCCGGCAGCGCCGGGGCCGGGCGAGAATGGATTTTTGGCGCCAACCGCAGCCCGTTGATTTCATATCTTTGCCCGAACTCAAAACAGGGCTCTGGCATCTGCGTTCAATAATGAAGGCCATTTGGTGCCGGTCCGCCCCCTAAAGCGACCCTGTCGCTGACAATGCGTTTTCCGGCTCGGCCTGCTCCCGGTCAGCGCGCCAAGAGAGACGCCGAAGGCAACCGCAATCGACATACCACTGTTCACAATCGCAATAGCGGTACCGCCCCGCTCTGGCGCCACGACAACGCTGCGAGCGCACTCTGGATAGTGTGCATTAACGGACGATGCTCGCACCGGCCGTGCACAAGGAACGGAGAAGAGTTTCCGGTTAATTCTTCCTGCCCCTCCTGGGTAATTTATCCTGCTTGTCCCTGTATAAAAAAAGACATCCATCCTACTCAAATCAGGACTCATCGCCCATTTACGATTTTTGATGCCTGCCTAGAATGCAATCAATGGTTCGAACAATGTAGGCCACTTGAAACAAGCTGAGTCAAATCATGAAAACTCAATCTGGAGAAAAGTATGCGATTAGCCGAGAAACTGTCGCATGCCGCCAAGTATCTGCTGAGGAAAGAGGCTGGTGCGTCGCTAATAGAGGTTGCGCTCATCGGAGCGCTTATCGTCGTAGTGTGCTCGTTGGTTTTGCTGGCACTGGTGAAAAACGCGTAAGAAACCGCTCTGTTCGCTCCACTTTTGGAAAGTGCCGATTTTCAGAGCGGATTTCTTGGGACTGAACACAGGGATCGATCATGCAAGAATTCCACGCCCTACTTGAACTGCTCTCCATGCTGGTCACAACGCCACGCACAGCAGTCTTGTTCATCTTGCTGATTGTTGCTGCGGTAAGCGATTTTCGCACCTACAAGATCCCCAACTGGCTAACGGCAAGCGGCACGATCTTCGGCCTGGCTTACAGCACGGTTGCCCCCGTTTCGCCACAAGCCGGTTTTCTATGGGCCATCGAAGGTTTGCTGCTCGGCCTTTTCATGATGCTGCCGTTCTATGCACTCAGGGCGACGGGGGCCGGCGACGTAAAACTGATGGCAATGGTTGGCGCTTTCATCGGTGTTCCACACATTTTTTATGCAGTGATTTTCACATTTTTGGCAGGCGGAATAGCAGCGCTGGGATTTGCGCTGTTTCACCGGACCCTGGGACGCATGCTGAACAACGTCAGGAGCATTGTCCAGGTAATGACGTTATCGGCAATTGGCGGTACCCGGCCAGACGCCGGTATGGCAGCAAGCAACTCGGTGGGGAAATTGCCGTATGGCGTCAGTATCGGCATAGGCACCGTTGGCTATATGGTGGCGCGCCAACTGGGTTATCTGTAACTGGTAGAACGAACCCGATTAGGATCGAAAATGAAAAACGTCAAAGCACTCGGATTGCTCCTGCTGGCAGCAATGATCGGTCTGGGAGCCGCTGTATACGCGGCTGGATGGATATCGAAGCAAGGCGGCATCGCGTCCAATAAAGTCGTGGTGGCGTCGACGGATATCGAACTGGGCAGCAAGATCAATCCGCAGATGCTATCCACCATCGACTGGCCCAGCGGATCTGTTCCAACCGGCGCTTTCAAAGAAATCAAGGAACTGCAGGACCGTGTGGTCAAAGTCGGCGTGCAGCGCGGCGAAGCAATTCTCGAAGGCAAGCTGGCGCCTTTAGGGACACAAGGCGGGTTGTCCGCCGTGATCGCCGAGGGCAAGCGAGCAATGACCGTCAGGGTCAATGACGTGGTTGGCGTGGCCGGATTCGCGCTGCCCGGCAATTATGTCGACGTCGTGGTGAATGCGCAGCAAGACAAAGGCAAAGGCGAAGAAGGCAAGCAGATCAGCAAGACCGTCCTGGAGCATGTGCTGGTGCTGGCAGTGGCCCAGGAGGCTGGTCGCGACGACACCAAGCCCAAGGTAGTCAGCGCCGTGACCCTGGAGCTGACTTTGGAAGATTCGGAAAAGCTCGATCTGGCCCGCAGCGTCGGGACTTTGTCCCTGGTGTTGCGCAACCAGATCGACAAGAACACGGTAACAACCACAGGCATTACCAAGAACCAGTTATTTGGAGAAAATGTTGAAAAAGAAGCAATCCCGATCAAGGTTGCCGTCGCCAAACCAAGAATGCCGCACAGCAAACCGGCACTGAAACCAGCTTCGTCATGCGTCGAGGTAATCCAGAACGGCAGCCGCGAGCTCAACTGTTTTTAACCAAAATAACCTAGGGAGCAGTTCAAGTGAACAACAACTACAGAAATGTGATTTTCTGCGCTGCTCTGGCCATGTCTGGCGGGAGTTTCGCGGCAAGCCAACCGTTCGCCAATCAACCTGCGGGATCGTCGGGCCTGAAGCCCTGCGGATCCGTAACGGTTGATCCATTAACCTATGTCACCCTCGGCAAATCGAGCGTCATCAGGTTGAGCACCCCTGCAGCGCGCATGATGATCGGCGGGCAGTCGTCGAGCCGTGCAGGCAAGCCGGCCGTGTCGAGCGATAAAGGCGCACCGCCGGCGCCAGGAAACGCTCCTCCACCTCCTGCGCCGGCAGGCTCGGATGGCGTGGCAGACGTTGAAATCACGCTCCTCAGCCCTACCGAACTGTTCTTTCTGGGACGGAAAGCGGGATCGATGAATGTAGTCTTGCAGAGTTCGGATGGACGCTGTGTCATCAAGGACATCATTGTTACCGTCGATCCAGGTAGCTTGCAGGCAAAGCTGAACGAGCTCATGCCTGAGGAAACCGGGATCAAAGTCAGAGGGGCAGAAAACGCACTGGTATTGACCGGTCAAGTCAGCGATGCCGTCAAGCTCGATGAAGCGATGAACCTGGCAACTGCCTACGGCGATGGCAAGAAGGTGGTTAACATGCTGCGCATCATGACTCCGCAGCAGGTCATGCTGGAAGTCAAAATCGCTGAAGTGAGCAAGACACTGCTAGATCAACTGGGATCAAGCGTCAACCTGACGCGGTCCAGCGGCGGAGGAACGAATACTTTTTCCCTGCTGTCGAGTTTCCTGAGCAATGGCGGAGGTTTGCTGCAAGCCTTGAAAATCGGCAAAACCGCAGTCAATCTCGACGGGCAGAAGAATGACGGCCTGGTACGGGTACTGGCAGAGCCAAACATCATGGCCATCAGCGGGCAACAAGCCAGCTTCCTGTCGGGCGGCAAGATTTTCATTCCGGTATCACAAACCAACAACGTAGGCATCCCCACCATTACGCTGGAAGAAAAGGAGTTCGGGATCGGCGTCAAGTTCATGCCTACCGTGCTGGACGGGACCCGGATCAACCTGAAGATGGTCTCTGAAGTGTCGGACCTGTCGCAAGTCGGTTCGCCGTTCACCACAGTCGGCGGCGTGACAGCGGTGCTGCCATCACTGACAGTGCGCCGGGCAGACACCACCGTGCAACTCAATGACGGACAAAGCTTCGCCATTGCAGGGCTGATCAAGAACAACGTCACTGAAAGCATCAAACGCTATCCCGGCTTGGGCGAAGTGCCGGTCTTGGGCGCACTGTTCAGGAGTTCCGAGTTCCAGACCGACCAGACGGAATTGCTGTTTGTGATTACGCCGCATCTGGTCAAGCCGCTCGCGGAAGTCCCTGTGCTGCCAACGGATAACCATGTTTCGCCGGGCCGCGTCGGTGTCTATATCAATGGCAACCTGGAAGGTTCCGGACCTGCTCCTGCACCGAAAGCTGCACCGGCGTCAGACCCTGTGCCCCCCGCTGCTGCTGCAGAAGCAATCCCCGATATCAAATAAAAGGAACGCTCATGAACAAGCTCGCAATCACATTGTTGCTCGTCCTGACGGCCGGCTGCTCAACGACGACTCCCAACTACGACACCAAGTTCGGCGACGCCGTGCGCGAAGCCAAACTCAAGATGATCATCCATCCCGATGCTGGCAAGAATCCTGATCAGGTAGCGGGAATGGACGGCAAGGCGGCCAGGGAGAGCATCCTGCAGTATCAGGATACGTATAAGACGCCGCCACCCGTGGTCAACGTGATCAATATCGGCGGCAGCCTTGGCGGAACCAAATAACGCCAGAAACGAGACACAACGAGACACCACCAATCTTGGTGATCAAGGCCGCGGGATAAGCAGCCGGAAATAAAAGGTAGTCATTTGTTGTTGCTTTGCAGGAGAGGTAATTGGTATCCAGGCAGTATCGGAGCGGTAAATTTTGATTCACCACTAACTTCAAAAGGTAAAAGAAATGGACAAGCTTCTCAACGCAGTAAATCACTCCCTCCGCTCCTTTGCGCAAGATGAGGACGGCGCCCAGGTTGTCGAATATGCCCTGATCATCGCTGTCGTATCAATCGCGCTGGTCGTGGCATTGAAGGCGCTAACAGCCAATGGCGGCGGGTTCGCGACTTTTATCACGCGCGTCACCAACTGCCTGACCACTGCCACATGCACCTGACGGAAAGCGGCAAGTTGACCGAAGTTGTGGTCGCGCGGCTGCCAGCGGTCGCGCACCACCTGCCTGAATGCTAAAGCAGGCCGTCACGTCAACTTGCCGGAACCGGATCGGATCGTATTCGCAGCAGACGGATTTTTATTTCAGAAAGGAAATGTCATGTTCGCTCAATTTCTCGCGGAGGAAGACGGCGCCCAGGTCGTTGAATATGCCCTGATCATTGCGGTGGTATCTATCGCATTGGTCATAGCGCTCAACGCACTCACCACCGGCACCAGCTTTTCCAGCTTTATCACGCGCGTATCGACTTGCCTGACCGGCGGGACCTGCGCTTGACCCGTTTTTACAGAATGGCGGTTTGAATACTTTCTTTATACCGCCATACCTTATAAGGGCATAACCGTGGACAGCGCTTTTTGCCATTGCAAGTGTCATCGCCAGGACGGGGCAGTAATAGTCACCGTATCGCTCGTCCTGCTATTCCTGATGGGATTCATGGGAATCGCTTTGGACCTTGGCCACTTGTTCGTCGTCAAGACCGAATTGCAAACGGCGATGGATAGCTGTGCCCTGGCGGCAGCGCAAGAACTCGATGGCGAAAGCACTGCGTTAACCCGCGCGGTCAGCGCTGGCATGACTGCAGGCAATCTGAACAATGTCAACTTCCAGTCAGCCACCTGGAGCGGTCAAGGCAAGGTAGTCAGCGCAGATATCACTTTCAAGGATTCGGGCTATCTCTCAACCAGCACTGCGGCGAACGCCAAGTATGCACAGTGCCAGCATACGCAGTCAAGCGTCAACATGTGGTTGCTGAAAGCCATGGGCGCCTTTTCCGGCAACGGCGCGGCATATCCGAATACGCAAAATGTCCTGGCGCTGGCGGTGGCGACCCGCGCGAGCTCCCAAACCACTTGCCCGATTCCTGTCGGGCTCAAACCTAAGACCGGCGGCACTGCGCCGAATTATGGATTTCAGGTTGGCGAGTGGGTCGACATGATCGGCAAGGGGACACAGGTCAATGGCGAACTGGGCTGGTACAACCTGGACGGCTCCACGAGCGCTAGTGAAACCAGAGCGGAACTTGGCGAACCGGGATATTGCGGCACCAAACTGGGCGACACATTAGGAACGCCTGGAACACAAACCACGGTGGATACTCCGTGGAACCAGCGCTTTGGCATTTATAAGAATTCTGATCCCGGTCCCAGCGTTAATCATCCTGACTTCTCGGGTTACGCATATACATCTACCAATTGGACTAACGCAGTCCCGCAAAATGCGTGGTCGGGAATGCCTGCAGCAGGTTCAGCACCGAGTGCAGCCAACTTTACGACGAAGCGCGCGGCGTTTGCTTCCTATGACGATACAGGAAGCAGCCTGAGCGGCGGAGATAGCATTACGGGTTTGAAATTGAACAGTTTCAAGACGTTGGCCACGCCAGGCACCGGGGGACAGCACAATTTGTACGGCTTTAGCAGAAGGCTAGTGACCTCTCCAGTCGTCGATGCGTCTAGTAAGGTAATTGATTATGCATGCATGTTCATGCTGCAACCGTTAAGCGGGCCTACCGTAGACGTGCAACTAGAGTTCCTGGGCAATGCCGGCGACAAGGCCAGTCCATGTACAACCAATGGATTGGCCGGCGGTTCTGCCGGTCCGCTTGTTCCAGTTTTAGTGCGATAGGGACTGCCATGGATACCAGACAGAAAGGCGTCAGTCAAAAAGGCACGGCGATGGTGGAATTTGCCTTGATCCTGCCATTGCTCTTGCTACTGACTTTCGTTACGACCGAATTTGGCCGGGCAATCTACCAATACAACACGATCACCAAATCGGTACGCGATGCAGTGCGCTATCTCTCTTTGCAGACGCCGGGAACTCACATCACCGAAGCACAAAATCTGGTGGTGTACGGAAATATTGCCGGAACAGGAACGCCTCTGGCGCTTGGCCTCAGCACGTCAAACGTGTTGACGCCGACCTGGCAGACAGCCGGCGCCAATCCTTTGATTAATACGGTGACTGTGACGGTCAGCGGCTATAAGTTCATTCCGTTATATAGCAGTGTATTCGGCCTTGCGTTCACTGATGCGAGCGGCAAGATTACTTACAGCAATATCAGCGCGACCATGCGGAGCTCGATATGAAAAAGCAATCCGGAGCCACCGTCGTCGAGTTCGCGCTGGTGCTAGTCATTTTCCTGACATTCCTGCTAGGAATCACCGACTTCAGCCGCATGCTATTTACCTGGGCGGCGGCAAACGAGGCCACGCGCGCCGGCGCACGCTACGCAGTGGTATGCGACGACACCACCAAGCAGGCGCAAGTTCTGACAAAGATGCAAACCATGTTGCCGCAGATTTCAGCCATCAGTTTGGCATGGGCGCCGGCTGGCTGTAGCGCAGCCACCTGCGCTGGCGTGACAGTGACGATTACCAGCCTGAACTACCAATGGATCTCGCCGATCGCCGGTAGCGTGAAGCTTGCGGGCATTCCGATGCCTGTCTTCTCGACTTATCTGCCTCGGGAAATGATGAGGCAGGACCCGAACAGCGCCGCAATTTGCTCTTAAAACTGAGGGAAAATAAAATGAAAATCGCGGTCATTTCACCCAATGCAAGCAGCCTGAAAGAGATGGGCAAGATCTTGAGCGCGTTCACGCATTCAGCCACGTTCATCGAAGGCGGAAAAAGCAAAATGCGCATCGTCGCCGAACAGGAGCAACCGGATCTGATGCTAGTGGAAGGCATGTGCTGCGATCCCTCCGAACTGGCGCAAGTCGAATATATAACGACCCATCACCCGGGTATTGCAGTCATTCTGCTATGCGCCATCCATACGCCTGAATTCCTGATCAACTCGATGCGCGCCGGCGTGCGGGAAGTGTTGCCGTCGCCGGTAACCGCCAGTGCGCTGGAAGCAGCTGTAAGCCGCATTGCAGCCAAGTGTACCGGCAGCCGCGGAAAACCGCAGGGAAGAATCCTCGCTTTCATGCCATGCAAAGGCGGCAGTGGCGCCACTTTCCTGGCGACCAATCTCGGCTACCAGCTGGCGCAAAGCAAATCGGTCCTGCTGATCGACCTGAATCTGCAATTCGGCGAGGCGCTGTCATTCGTGCACGATGGCGAACCGGCATCGACCCTGGCCGACGTCGTCCATGACATCAGCCGGCTGGACGCCACGTTCCTGGCTGCCAGTACGGTCAAGGTGGCGCCCAACTACAGCATCCTGGCCGCACCGGAAGACCCGGCCCAAGCCATGGAAGTGAAACCGGAACATATTGATCCCATCCTCAATCTGGCTGCAATGCAGTATGACTTCATATTGCTCGACGTAGGACGGAATCTGGATACGCTAACGATCAAGGCATTGGATCGCGCCGACCGCATCTTCCCGGTATTGCAGGCGGGGCTGCCTTACCTGCGAAATGCCGGCAAGCTGCTGGCGATTTTCAAATCGCTGGGCTATCCCTCCAGCAAGGTCGAGTTGATTATCAATCGTTTTGAAAAGAGCGGAGAAATAGGAATCGAGAACATGCGGCGCTCGCTAGGAGCGATCACCCTGCACACGGTTCCCAACTCATATAAAGAGGTCAATGCATCGATCAACCACGGCGATCCGATGATAGCGATGGCCCGTTCCAATGCAGTAACCAAGAACCTGGCGGCGTTCGCGTTGACGCTAAGCCCCAGGGAAGAAGAAAGCCGCGGCTTGTTAGGACGTCTGTTCAGACGGGCATAAATAGACCAAGAGCAGCAAAGCGTCATGAGTTACCAATGCGATCCAGGCACGATCCAGCAGGTTTAACCGGAGCACATAACATGTCTTTTCGAGAACGATTGAACGCTGTCAGAACTGAGCCCGCCATCCTACCGCAGGGCCATGTCGCAAGCGATGCATATAAGATATTGAAAGGTCGGATGCATCTCCAGCTGCTGGACAAGTTTGACCTGAAAGCGCTGGAGACCCTGGCCCCGGAAACGCTACGCCAGGAAATCGCCACGATGGTTGAGCGCCTGCTGCACGAAGACCAGGCGGTGATCAATGACGTGGAACGGCGCACGCTGATTCGCGATATCCAGCATGAAATGCTGGGATTCGGCCCGCTTGAACTGTTGATGGCCGATCCGGCCGTATCCGACATCCTGGTCAACTCTTACGAGCAAATCTACGTGGAGCGCAGGGGCAAGCTGGAATTGACCAACGTCACCTTTACCGACGAGAAGCATCTGCTGCGCATTATCGACAAAATCGTGTCGCTGGTAGGACGTCGAATCGATGAATCCAGCCCCATGGTGGACGCCCGGTTGCCTGACGGCTCTCGTGTGAACGCAGTAATCCCGCCGATAGCGCTGGACGGCCCCATGATGTCGATTCGCCGGTTTGCGCATATTCCTCTCAAAATGGACAATCTGGTCAACGAGCTTAAGAGCCTGACCCCGGAAATGGCGTTCATGCTGGAAGGCCTGAGTAAAGCCAAAGTCAACATGATCATCTCGGGCGGCACCGGCGCCGGCAAGACCACCTTGCTGAACATCCTGTCCGGCTATATTCCGGTATCGGAGCGGGTTGTCACCATCGAAGATGCAGCCGAGCTGCAGATGCAGCAACCGCACGTGGTGCGCATGGAAACGCGGCCGATGAATATCGAGGGTAAAGGCGAGATTGCGCAGCGCGCATTGGTGCGTAACGCGCTGCGGATGCGTCCCGACCGGATCGTGATTGGCGAAGTGCGCGGCGCCGAAGCGGCAGATATGCTGCAAGCGATGAACACCGGCCATGAAGGATCGCTCACCACGATCCATGCCAATACCCCGCGCGACGCCTTGTCCAGATTGGAAAACATGGTTGGCATGGCCAATCTCAACTTGCCGCATAAAGCTTCGCGGCAGCAAATCGCTTCAGCCATTACGGTGGTGGTGCAAGCCATCAGGCTGATTGACGGTAAGCGGAAAATCACCAGTATCCAAGAGATAACCGGCATGGAGGGCGACATTATTACCATGCAAGAAATTTTCGCCTTCAAGCAAACCGGGATCGGTGTCGATGGCGAGGTTCAAGGCTATTTTCATGCGACAGGGGTGAGGCCGAAGTTCACGGAGCGCTTGCGTTCGTTCGGCGTGATTTTGCCGGACACTATGTTCGACCCCAGCAAACGCTACCAATGAAAGGAGCGTCATCATGCTACAACAAACCGGCGGTAACGCCTTCCTGATCATATCGGTGCTCGTCTTTGTCGCCGTGGTGCTGCTCCTGGAAGGGTTCTACATGATGTGGAAATCCTATCGGGGACCGCAAGCCAGGAAAATTTCGAAACGGTTGCAGGCGCTCTCCGCTTCCCATGACAAGAGCAGTCGATCACAGCTGTTGAAGCAGCGGATGCTGAGCGATATACCGGTATTCGAGCGATTATTGCTGAGCCTTCCGCGTGCGCGCAGGCTGGACCGCTTCATCCTCCAGGCAGGTTTGGACTGGACGGTATCGAAACTCTTGTTATCGTGCGCGGCAACAGGAGTGATCGTATGCATTCTGATGACTTCGTTCGCCCGTCAATCCATCCTGCTGGGAGCCGTGATCGGCATTTCAGCAGCGACATTGCCTTTACTGTATGTGCTCCGCAAACGCGGTCGTCGCCTGGCCAGGATCGAACAGCAATTGCCCGATGCGCTGGACCTCGTGACCAGGGCCCTGCGTTCCGGGCACGCATTTTCTTCGGGTTTGCAAATGATCGGAGAGGAAATGGCGGAGCCGATCGCCGGAGAATTCCGCATCGTCCACGATGAAGTCAATTTCGGCGTATCGCTGCAACAGGCGCTGACTAACCTGAGCGAACGCGTACCGGTTACAGACT
Source organism: Collimonas arenae (assembly GCF_000786695.1). Classification (NCBI taxonomy): domain Bacteria; kingdom Pseudomonadati; phylum Pseudomonadota; class Betaproteobacteria; order Burkholderiales; family Oxalobacteraceae; genus Collimonas; species Collimonas arenae. The sequence goes on from NZ_CP009962.1 coordinate 4,314,397, forward strand.
TGCGTTATTTCGTGGTCGCGGTGCTGATTCAGCGTGATTCAGGCGGCAACCTGACTGAAGTGCTCGGCAATTTGAGCCGCTTGATCCGCGACCGCCTGAAACTGCTTGCCAAAGTGAAAGTGCTGTCCTCGGAGGGGCGGCTATCCGCCTGGATCCTTGGGCTCATGCCATTCGCACTGGCAGCAGTCATGAGCCTCGTGAATCCGGATTTCATGGCGCCGTTGTGGCACGATCCGATTGGTATCGGCATCATAAAATACATGCTGATCTTGATGGCTTTAGGCATTTTCGTCTTGATAAAAATAATCAGAATCCGGGTATAGGAGAAGAAAAATGCTCATACTTACCGTACTCATTTTCCTCTCTGTAACGTTGGGACTGGCTGGACTCTTTCTCTGGCTGACGCCGACAAAAGCAGAGCAACGATTGCAAGCCCTGTCCAATCCGGCTGAAAGACCCCAGTGGACGGAAACCATGGTCAATCTGGTTGGCCCCTTTGCCCATCTGTCTTCGCCAACCGGCAATTGGGAAACGTCGCCTTTAAAAATCAAGTTTCTCAATGCCGGTATCCGGCACAGCGACGCGCGCCTGATTTATTTTGGCATCAAAACATTGTTGCCCCTGGTTTTTGCCGCAATGGCATTTCTGGCAATCAGGGCAACTGGCCAAACTGATAACCTGACGCTGTTGATGTACTTGATCCTGGCCGCGGTGTTGGGGTGCTACCTGCCCAATATGTTTTTGTATTGGAAGATCAAAAACCGCAGGAGAGAAATATTCGAAAGCTTTCCTGATGCAGCTGACTTGATGCTGGTTTGCATGGAAGCAGGCTTGGGATTGGATGCGGGGCTGACAAAGGTCGCTGAAGAAATCAAAATAAAAAGTGTCGCCCTGGCGGAAGAACTGCATCTGACGAATCTGGAAATGAGGGCCGGCGGCACCAGGGAAAAATCTTTGCGCAATCTCGCGCTGCGCACCGGCGTTGAAGAAATCAGCGCATTTGCCGCCATGTTGACCCAGGCCGACAGGTTTGGAACCAGTATTGGCGAGTCGCTTCGGGTATTTTCCGATGATCTGCGGCACAAGCGGCAAATGCGCGCTGAGGAAATGGCTGCGAAGGTGCCGACCAAAATGCTGTTTCCTTTGGTGGTCTTTGTTTTCCCGTCAATTATCATGGTCATCATGGGGCCGGCTGCAATTCAAATCGTCCGGACCATATTGCCCATGTTGAATGGTCTGCACTAAGAACGTTGACATAGCCCGAGACAACGCAAAAATGCCTGGCGGCGAAGAAACAGCTCGGCCGCCTACATCGCTGTCAGGACTGGGGATTTCCGAGCTGATGCTTGATCGCATAAACATATAGTTCAAGACGATTGCTCACATCCAGCTTGTGATATATGGATGTTAAATGGTTGCACAAGGTGTGTTCGGATATGAATAATCGTTGCGCTAGCGCCTTATTCGACGCTCCACTTCCCTCGACAATCGATTGGATGATTTTTTGTTCCTTGGCCGTCAAGGCAGCGTATTTCTCCGTTTCAGGAGATGGTTTAGGCGCTGCCACCGGGCTCATGAGTTCGCCAAAAACCCTGCCCAAGGTTTCACGGTCAAGCCACAGCTCGCCCCGATGGGTTTTTTCTATCGCCTTCAGTACTTGTTCTGCTGCGACATCTTTGCGCAACACGCCACGGGCGCCACGCAGAACCGCCATGTCCAGCGTCGCTTGCTTGCGCTCGGCGGTCAAAATAAGAACGCGTGATTTCTGGTTCAACACCAGAGCAGGGAGAATGTCGAGGGCGTTTTTCCCGTCAAGGTCGAGGTCCAGCAAAATAACGTCCGGAATCAGCTGGTCGACTTTCGCAAGCGCCTCTTCGCAGCTTCTCGCTGTCCCGACCACTTCCATCCTGGGCTTTTCACCATCGATTAATTTGCTCAATCCCCACAGCATCGTCTGGTGATCGTCGATAAGCATTACACGGATTGTTTCTGGCGCCGGCTTCATGGTTCCACCCTTTTAAACGGGTATTTCTATATGCACGGCCGTACTACCGCCAGGCCCTTGCCTCACCTGCGTATTTCCGCCCAACGCGGTAGCCCGTTCGGTAATCGAGCGTGGTATGAACTCAATTGGCTGCGCGCCCATTCCTTCGTTTTCAATTTGAATCTTGAGCAAGCCATTAGTACATTGCAGTTTAACGAATCCGCGTTGCGCGACAGTGTGCTTGCAGATATTGCTCAATCCTTCGCGCACGACTTGCAATACTTCCGCAGTCAGGCGGTCGCTGAAGTTCAGCTCGCCCTCCATGCTGACGGCGATATCGATCCCGTAGAACTCCCTGACTTGCTCAGCCTGCTGGCGTAGGACTACCAGGAATATTGGTTCACTCTGCCCGGCTTCGTTTTTAAACGTCCCGGCATAGCGACGTAAATCGCCGATAACCTGCGCCGCCATTGCCGTCAATTTATCGAGATCGTCGATCAGCGGGTTGTCGGCCGCCGCTTTGTTCCGTACCGCACTCAGCCCCATTTTCAAGCCAATATATGGCTGGATCGCAGTATCATGAATATCCAGCGCAATCTTTTTTCGTTCCTGCGAGACAGCTTCCGAAGCCATGTGGTCAAGCAATTCGATGTTTTCGATAACAGGAAACGCTTGTTCAGTGATATGGCTCAAAAACAATGCGTCCGCTTTGCTGAATCTATTTGCCTGCGACACTACATAAATGCGGCCGTCCCCTTTCCGCAATGACAAAGGAACGCTGATAAATGAATCCGCCTCCAGAAGCTCGGCCAGGTTCTGACACGTTTGTTCTTCTTGCCTGATCCATTTTCCTTTGGCGCTATCGTACGCCAGAGATCCGCCGAGTAAAGACATGGCTGACCATAACGGACGAGTGTAAGCAACCGCATGATCAGGCGAAAGCGCCATCAGTCGTGACGCCGCTTCTGCCCTGACTTCCACGGCAGTGACCGATTGCTTTACATCGCCCTCCTTGATCGTCCGCAACGAGTAAGCAGCGGAATCCTTGTCTCGCACCACCAAGATACAGCTGCTGCCCTTAAAAAAAGTTAATGTCTTTTTCAAGATGGATGTAACGGTGTGATCAACCCCGAAGCGCGGATTTGATAGCCGGCTAACATCGCGTAGCAAGGCAAGCCGACGCTTTAACTCTACTTTCGACTCCCCCCAGCGCGCGCTCATATAGCCGAACGTAAGCAAAAAGGTGGTGCGCAACAATAACCGGGGAAGATCTTGTCCTGCCTCCGACACCATGCTGCATGCGGCAAGCAATATGGCAGAGACGATGGTAATTCGCGCCCCCTCTTCAAAACCCCAGCGAAATGAAGACGTAAGAATCGCGAAAAAAAAGAATAAGAAGAAAAAACTGTTGATACCGCCAGTAAAAAGTACGATCGCCGCATACCAGCAGACATCCAGCCAGTGAATCAGTTTTCCCTGCGCGAACGATTTGCTGAACTGCGAGAAAATGTAAAGAGCAATGCTGTGAAGAACGTACCCGGAAAAGACGAGCCAGGTGAAATGGTCAACACCGCTCAGGCCCGAGGGGTCGATAAAAATCGCCAGTAAAACCGAAATCGCCAATACCAGCCGCATCCTGGCAACCATTAACGCGTCAGCCGCGTCCGTGGCGAAGCTCAATGCAATCTCGTTTTTTATAGCCAGCCCGTCAGCAGGCTTGATGTTTCCGCGCCATGACATTTAACGAAGCCCTCCCTCGTTTCCCTGCGCGTTCCAATAACATTGGAGATACCAATGAGACGCACTTATATCCGGAAACCACCAAGCCAAATTTAACGCACCAGACAATACAAGCCACTATTGTTATTAATTGTCAAAAATTGTTGATGCGTCTTTATATAGTGCACATTGAATATAAAAATGTCAATGTTCTAATGAATACAGTTAGTGGATGTCATTAACCCAGAGCAAGCTGGGCATGTTCGTTTGCCAGCTAAATTGCCACTGTCGGTTTTAATCCTCCGCCAATGCCTGGCGAATACTGCGTCCCCCTCGTACGAATCCACAAATCCTGGTTCAAGCAGATCTTCATGCATCTGTTTTAGGCTTCGCCGCTGCTTGCGTGACTTAACCGCTTCTGTTTTTGAATCAAGCTGAAAGCTGAAACGCAAATTTGTCGACCGCGCTGGGCGAATGTCGCTTCTAGTCGGCCGGTTCTATGATTTCCGAGCGCAGATAGCGCCGAACCGTGTTTCGAGAGATACGCAATCGTCTGGTGATCTCTCTCAACGAGACCTGGTCACGAATGTGCTAGCGTCGAATAGCGTCTAGCAATGCCACGTCGATCACTCCGATGCCCTACTCATCACGATTGTAAGAGGCTATTGCAAAATTAAGATGGCTAGACGCTCCGACGAAGACAGTACGAGTAGTACGGCAAGGAGGAGCAACAACGCCCGGTTAATTTTGCAACAGCCTCTAAGTAGGATTGCTTTCTAAACGTGGGGCATTTGGGATGCAAATTATCCAGCGAATGGACTGAACTTCTCTGGTTGGACCAAGGCTGGTCGAGGGATCAATAAGCAGAGTATTCCTAGGTTATCCCTAAAAGAAAAAGCCGCCCATAAATGAAGGCGGCTTTTCTTGAAAATCCATTTAATATCAATGGCTTATATCCTTGGCGGAGAGACGGGGATTCGAACCCCGGATAGGCTATGAAGCTATTGCGTTAGCGTCAATTTTTCTTTTCAATTCAAGGAGTTAGAGCATGACAAGCGTACTATTGTTTGTCGGGATGACATTCTCTAAGTGCTTGATTTGAAAAGAAGTGGATTTTTTGAATAGTACAGTTTTGACGCTCAAAAATAGATCGTCAATCAGCGCCGTAGAAAGTACTCGGAATCCTCACGCACATCGGCCCTCCGCTAATGTGAGCAATTCGGGCCAACTCCGCATCGGTAAGCTACCCATTTTTTTGGTGCATGTGCAATGCTATGTAGCACAGTGGAATATGGTTACACTAGGTTGACTAATTACCAAAGGTACCTTCATGCAGAAACCAACAATATTCTTTAGCCATTCCTCGCGGGACAAGAATTATATTTCCGCTCTGCGCCGGAAGGTCCTCAAAGCCACATCAAAAACTATTGAAATATTTCAATCAAGCGACGGCGAAAGCATTCCATTTGGAAATAATTGGGTTCACAAAATAGAAGAAAATCTCGACAAAGCAAAAATAATGCTTGTTTTTGTGTCGCCTCAATCTGTCAATTCGAATTGGATTCATTTCGAATCCGGCTTTGCGTACGCAAAAGGTGTAAAAGTAATACCGATAGGAATCAAAAGCATAGACGTAGGAAAGTTGTCACCCCCGATCAATCTCCTACAGGGATTCAATATCGTAAGCGAAGCAGGAATGAACAATATCGTAACCATCATCAATAGAGAATTTAACTGTGACTTTGCTGAGGATTTTACTTCTGAAGATCACGACGAATTATCTCTCCATGATGAAACTATCGCATCGCTAGTTCCGTCCTTCATCGATTACTTTCAGTTCACTTTTGCGTCAAAAATTGCCGTAACTGAGAGCGAGCCAGTTTGCATTGTGGAAGAACCACTGAAAGCTGTCGAAAAGTGCTTCGAGCAACTAGGAATTGAGTTTAATTATGCGACTAAGGAAAAAATACAGTGCGCAGGAATAACGCTCCTGCTTCATCCCGAGCGAAATGGAACGCAACCTCCTTCGCCTGGTTCCATCGAGTTGAAGATGGATCCGTATCACTTTTCCAATTGCGCTGGGATCATCAAAGGACTGTGCACGGCTCTCTACAGGGATAAGACTCTAGCAAAATTTTGGTGCGACGTTTTCTTCCAAGAACCGATACAGCTTGAGACTACCGACTTCAAAGTGTCCTCTCGGTTACATCAAGTAGGGCTTTCGATGTCGAAGTCGTATCCGAATCACTATAAATTTGAAAGCGTTGATTTTTCATTGCTTGACCAGTCCTCCTTTTTCCGTAAACATAGCGCGGCCCCCCCGGAAAAATTTCTACACGTGATTTTTGATTCCGACAATTTACCTTCAAATCAAATTCTCAAACTTATATCCGTGCTGCAAGAGGCAAGAGTAATTTGTAAGTAAACATGGATGAATGCGTGCCGTTTGTTGGACGTGAACGCATATTAAAGGGAAGCGGGTTCGATTCCCGCCGCCTCCACCAATACACACCAACCCAGACCACCACAGACCGCGTAGCTAATAGAGGTAGCAAAAACTGCGCGGTCTGGGGAAGTCTCAAAGGGTCTGCACTTTCGCCCAAATTTCGCCCACGTTTTAAACCTCGACCGTGTCAAAACTTTGGCTTTGTGTAACGCGGCGCGAAATATTGGATTCGTTTGCGCGTGAATCTGAATATAAAAAAATACCGCCCGTAGGCGGTTTGTTGAAGGTACAGAGGGCTATTTAGCGCGCTCTACCCTCTGAATCATTTTCTTCGTCTCAGCGGTAACACACATGGCCTGAGCGGTCGGCTTCAGAGATCCGCCGCCATACTCCCGCTCTGCCGACTTTGCACAGCCTGCATCGCGGGCCTTTTCCCATTCGGCAACGGCATGTTTCAACGTCAAGTCGGCGGCAACTTGGTCACGATATGCGCATAGATTAGTGTTGGTCTGATTCGCATCGCAGTTAGCTAGGCTCTGCTTTAGGTCAGCCTCAGGTAAATTGCTTCGATGAGATAGCTCGACCAGCACGTCGCCCTCGGCAGGCACATACCGAGGGGCAGCACTGACCAGGGACGATGCGGCGATTAGAGCCAGGAATAGGTTGCTTTTCATAGGGCGCATCAACGGAATGGTGCCGCTTCGTCACGCCTGCGAGTAACCAAGCCTGGTACGCGCACTGGTCGACCACGTCGCCCGTGGGCGTCACGCGGATGCACATAGACGTTCTGGTTCATATGGCCGACGACGGCATGAGCGTCACCTCTATTTGCAGCCCGGAGCGTGACCGCAGCACCAGTTGCGCCAGTGTTGTAGGCGAAACTAACAAGGGAATCAAATTGCTCTTGAGTAAGCTGGTGGTCTCTGACATGCCTCCGTACAGTGGCCTCAGCTGCGGTAACGCGCAAACTCAATTGCGCATTTACTTGAGGGATCGTAACTGGGCGCTGCAATTCCTCTGGGGTACACACTCCGCTATGCGCCAGTGTCCCTACGCCATAAGTGCAATTATTGGCATTATCGTTGTAATAACGAAGCACCGCACCTTCCCGTGTACGAAGCGCCGCCATCCCGGCAGTACTCGTTCTCATGTGTTCATTTGCCATACTCACCTCCGCGCTTGTGGAATTACCAACAAATGTAGCATAAGTTGCAGAAGTGCATCTCTATGCATCTGGCAGGGGCGCCGTATTGGATAGGTCTGCTGATGCTCCCGCACAAACGTGTACTTCACTCGGCGGCTTTGGTTAAGTTCGTTGCGGCCATTTTAAAGATATCGCGTTCCTCGCTGATGCGCTTGAGTTCCGCTGTCAAACGGCGTATCTCTGCCCGTTGCTCGTCTATCGCGTTGTACTCGGCTGGGACAACTCTGAATCGTTTGATCCACTGATAAAGGCTGTGGTGACTTACGCCTAGACGATCAGCGACCACGGCGACAGTATAACCTCGGTCGGTCACCTGCTTAACAGCCTCAATCCTGAATTCGTCTGTATAGCGCTTCTTGCTCATTGCTTCTCCTTTGACCTAAATGATAGGCTGAGGAGTGCCTACGATACTTGTGGTGATTCAAATTGCCACTTGAACGTCGACGCACGTAGCGCGCAGAGCATCTACTCAGCCTTCCGGGCACGCTGTGCATCGTCGATAAGATTCAGATTTCGGAGACCATGCAAGCAGGTTCTGCTTTCCTACTTAGTGCTTTTCACCTGAAACTTCTATGGTCACCCGGCGATCGGGTTGCAAGCAATGGATGATTGCTCCGGTTTTTCCCGGCGGACATTGGGTCACTGGCTGGCTGGCGCCCATGCCTTGAATCTTGGATACACCCGGATCGATTCCCTGGGTCGCCAGATAGTCGCGTACGGTGGCAGCACGCGCCAGCGAAAGCGTCTGGTTCGATTCTGGCGAACCGATGCGATCAGCATAGCCGGTCACCACAATCGCGCTTAAGCTGACATAGCCGGATTTGATTTTGGCAGCCAGATCATCCAGGGCAGTCCGGCCGGCCGGCAATATGCTGTCCAGGCTAGATTTTGCGAACGGGAACAAGGTATCCATGGATAGGACAAATTTTTCCGGATTTGCGGCGATGGCCACCGGTGCGACAACCACTTCAGGCGCAGCCGGCCTCTTCAAGAAATCCGCGCAAGCCGGGTCTTTCCAATACGTCGCCTTCACCAGCTTATGGTCATCGAATTGTATCTGGTATTGGCAGCTGACAAATTCATCGCCTTTGCCCGTGCGGAAGTTAAAAATATAATTCCACTTACGGACACCAAATACGCCTTCGCTAAAATGCGGCTCCTGCAATAAAGCATACAGCTGGTTTTTGCTTAGTCCAGGGGCAACCTGGCGCAGATTGTCGATATTAACGAAGGTGCCTTCCTTCAGCGAGGCGCTGTCACGGTCTGGGAAAGTTACCGTATCGTCATTCGCAGCAAGCGCATTGACGCTCGCAAACATCAAGCACATTCCACTGAGCATACCTATCAATTTATTGTTCATTTGTTTCCTTTAATGACTTTTTGTTTGCGGCAAAATGTTCTCGCCGCCCGACTGAGTGAACAATCCACAGCTAAAACAGATAGCTACCATTGATAGCCCGCAGAGACAACGCCGCCGGTCTGCCCGACACTGCTGCTGGTGATCGCCGCCTTGTATACCCATCTGTTATTTTCAGAAACAGTAGACAACCCTAGGGCAAGTCCGGTCTGTCCTTGCCAGCGACTGCCGGCGACAGCCACCATGCTTTTTCCTGGACTCGTAGGTTGCGGCAAACCTCCCGCAGCCATTGCCGCCGCAATGCCGCCTGCAGCAGTTCGGTTGTTCTGATCGATCTGGTTCTGCAGTTGATTAACTTGCTGATTTGTGTACTGATTAGCTTGTGTCACAGCGCCTGCGACACCTGAGTTCAACTGTCCGACATTGACAGCGTCAGTTGTATTGACGCCCGCGGCGACATTCGTGATAGCGCGTTCATTGCCGGCGGAGCCGACTGATACGGAATTTGCCTGATTCGCCACCGAGTTGGCACCCAGCGCCACCGAATTGCTTCCCGATACCTGTGCACCTGCCCCCACCGCCGTTGCATTAGCAGCTGTAGCCAAAGCGCCTGCACCAGTCGCCGTAGCACCAGCAGCATTTGCCACGGCCCCCTGACCAGTGGCAGTCGAGTTCTGACCTGTGGCCATCGAATTGGCGCCTAACGCCACCGAATTGCTCGCCGTTGCCTGAGTTCCGGCTCCAACCGCAGTAGCGTTGGCGGCTGTGGCTGAGGCACCTGCGCCGGTCGCCGTTGTGGCTGCAGCGTTCGCCATAGCGCCCTGACCAGTGGCAGTCGAATTCTGGCCGGTAGCCACAGCATTGGTGCCCACTGCAAGCGAATTGCTGCCTGCCGCACCTACACTACCCGCAAACGTACTACCTTCGCTCGAAGCCACTGGAGCAGTGTTGCCTGTCGTAGTCGGGCCACTCGGATTATTTTTAGGGATGTTAGCGATGTTAGTGATCGCCGCATTCAGTTCGCTGGCCACCGAATATAACTGGCTGCCATTCACTGCGTCAGTGCTGGTTGCCGTGATCTGGCCTGCAGCCACGTTCGTTACCTGGCGCTCCGCGCCGGCGGAGCCGACGCTGACCACGCCGACTGGTGTACTACCAGCGAACGTGCCGAAAGTGGTCGCTCCAACGGTAACTGAACTCACGGCGACTGCTGCCGATGTCGTAGCGTTGGCGCCAAGCGCTACCGAGTTATTGATGCTGGCGACTGCATTAGAGCCGATTGCCACACTATTGAGACTGGCCTGCGCGAACGCGCCCTGCGCAATCGAATTATCGCCATAGGCAGCTGAATTTGTACCGCTAGCGATCGCTTGACTACCAGAGGCAGAGGAATAATATCCAGTTGCGTTTGCATAACTACCAGAGGCAGAGGAACCAAGTCCAGTTGCGATTGCTCCAGGGCCAGAGGCGGTGGAATTTGTACCGGTAGCAATCGATCCATAACCAGAAGCAGAGGAAAATGCCCCATATGCAATTGCTGAATTACCAGAAGCGGTGGAAAAAAAACCGGTGGCAATTGTATAAAGGTTAGAGGCGGTGGAATCCGCACCGGAAGCAATTGCTGAATTACCAGAGGCAATGGCCTTCAGTCCAATAGCGATTGTTCCAGCGTCAGAGGAGGCGGAATTTTCGCCGATAGCAATCCCACCATTTACGGACGCAGTGGCGTTTACGCCGATGGCAAATGAGTAAGCGCCAGAGGCTGTAGATCCTCCAATAGCGGTTGCACTTTGTCCTGACGCATTGGAGCCCATCCCAATGGCAGTGGCCTGGATTCCAGGTGCATTGGAGTTGAGCCCAATCGCGGTAGCTCCTCCTCCGGACGCATTGGAACCAGTGCCCGTTGCTACATTGCTAGCAATATCTTGTTGGGTTACACCTGTAGTGAACACACCGGAGCCGCCAGTTGCGGCGGCAAGCACAGGTTCATTCGCACCTAAAAAAACCGTACCCGCGACAATAATACCCATGACGACACGCCCTTTGGACGTGCTTTTTGTTTTTCCACGAGCATGTGCTAATTCGCCGACAACACACCAACTACCAGTGGCCGTATTCCAGATAATTCTAAATATCTTATTCATGACCTAGTTTTCTTAATAATTTGTTAATTTACAATGGATGATCCCCTTACCGAGAAGCGTTACTTCCTGATCACTTGAAGGTTGGAGTGTAGAAGGGATTTTTGGAAAAAAATGGTTACTAAACAATGCTTAACTAATGCGTCAACAAGCCGCCAATATTCGTTGCTTTACTATTTGCGACCGCCGGAATTTCGCCAACATTTAGCCAGCATTTGTTGTTTTAAAGTCACCATTCCCGCGCTGGCTTTCGATACGCGGCCACCGGTTGCGGCGCGCACATCTGTCCCGACAGCGGTACAAGTCGACAAAATCCAGATCGTGATTCACCCATCGCCTGACATGGACGAAAACACCACCCCGCTTTCGCTCAGGCACAAGGGTTCAGTCCAAAAGTGCGTCATTTTGCGTCACGGTAATGCGGCCGATTTCCTGCCGAACCCCGCGTAGTGCTAAGGTTCGGCGTTTTGGTGAAATGCGTTAAAAGCAGCCCCTTTAACGAAGCCCCCAGGCGTGGGGGGGACTGCGTTTTAAAAGCCGGAACCGGACATTTTCACCGAGGGTAGCGCCAGGCGCAGGGCGTAAAAAAAAGCCGCACGAGGCGGCTTGAGGCGATACAGGCGCTGCCCTCTCACTATGGCAGCGGGGCAGGTATACCTTTAACGTCCGGCGCGCCTGAACGCCTCCTGCTCCTTCTGGTAGTCATCCCGGCAATCCGTATTGCAAAACAGCGCGCCATGGACGACTCGCTCATCACAGTAGTGGCAGTAACCATCGGCCACCAGCTGGGGCGTGCGGCGCGCATGCGCCTGGGCGACCGTCAGATCCATTGCAATGCGCCACTCGGCGCGGTCGGCTACGTCGCTCATGCTGCTTTCCCTTCCATGTTCCCCAACGTGTATTCATTAAATTTCACGACTTCCTCTCCACACCATTCATTGATCATTAAAAATTGCGATTGCAACGGCACCAGCTCGTTACGGGCGAACACCCGCGCAGCCGGTTCGATGGCGCCAAAGCCGCCGGCGTTGTTGGGCATGATTCCCATCAGCTGCGGCGGCACGCGGTGCGCGGCCAGCAGGTCGTCCCTGGTCACGCCCTTGATATTGAAAAACTCATCCTTGGCCGCGACCTCGGACACCGGCAGGATCTGGATGCCGTCCTTCTTGCCACCCGGTGCGTACATGAAGACGTTGCGGAAATTGCCCGGTCCCTTGCTCTCCCGCAGCGCGGTGCGCAGGTTGTCCACGTCCTTGACGTTCTGCGCGGCGTCGGTCATGTAGAGGATGAAGCCGGCGTGGGAGCCGTTCTTGTAGTACTTGCGGCGGAACAGCGTGGCCGATTCATTGAGCCAGGCCGACTGCAAGGCAGATAGGTATTGCGGCAAGCCGTACACCTCCTGGTTCACGTCCGGATCCATGACGTGGCCGATGGTCCCTTTGTCAAAGGCATGTTCCTGCTTCCAGCCCTGCACAAAGAAATAGGCGTCCAGATCCACGCCGCGCCGGGTGTACTTCGCCAGGGAGTGGTTTAGCTGCACCAGCCTGCCGGTACGGCTGCTGCGCTTTTCCGGATAGGCGTTGCCGAACGTCAGGAAATCCAGTGCCAGGCGTTTAAAGGTCGCCGGCGTCAAATACTTGTTCGGCACAAAGGTCGATGTCAGGATGTTGGCCTTGAAGTGGATCGCGCTGCTGTGGTGGACGCTGGCGTTAAACGATTTCGCCAGGCCGGCCCAGCTGACAGGCGGTTCGTACCACTTACCATTGCGCCAGCATTCCAGGCTTTCCATGATGTCGGCGTGGTCCAGCACCGGCGTCGGATCGCCAAACGAGAACGCTTCCATAGATGGCGCCGGCGCTACCTGGGCTGCAAGTGCGCCTGTCGGCGGCGCGGCGGCATACTGACGCTTGTGTTTCTGTTTCCTCACGATGTAAAAATCTCCATAAATGATGTGGTGCTTTCAGAAATGCCCTCAATCGGTTCGTGATCGAGCGCGTGCATGCAGGCCCAGGCCAGGTCGGCGTGGCCGGTCTCATCCGTACGGCCGGCTTCATAGGTGACTTGCCGCCCACTGGCGGTGATGGTTTTATGGATGGACATGAAGGCTTGCGCCAGATCCGTGGCACCGGCGTCGAATTCCAGCCGCCCTTTGCTGATCACGTCCTTGGCTTTTAAAACCATGCGGGTCTTGACCTCGGGCGAATAGTTGATGGCCGTGGTGCCAGGGAAAAACTGACGCACAATCGGAAAGACGCCGATGCCCATCCCCGTGGTGTCGATGCCGATATATTCGACCTGGTAACGCAAGGTCATTTGCCGGATGGCTTCGGCCTGGGCGGCGAAATCCATGCCGCGCCACTGGAACCGTTCTAATACCCGGAACTTGCCACCCGCCACCAGCGGCGGCGCCAGCACCACGCAGCCGGCACTGTCGCCAGTCAGCGAGGGGTCGTAGCCGATCCAGACCGGGCGATAACCGAACGGACGCGCCGCAAACGGCTTCACGTCTACCCACGCCCCCCAGGTATCGACCATGCAGCGCTGCAGTTCGCCCAGCGTAAAAATCGATGCGGTGTCATCGATAAAGTTACACATGAGGAGGTTTTCGAACTGGTCGGGGCTGTATTCGAAGTTGCGCAAGCGCTCAATGTCGAACAGATTGCAGCCGCCGCGCTCGGCGTCCAGAATGGTCACAATCTGGCGCCAGATCTCGTCCTGACCCCTAAAGCCGTTCACTAGCTTTTTATGGCTGACATCGATCTTGAATTGTTCAGCCTTGGACCGTCCCTTGTTGAACAGGTCTCCGGTCCAGAAGGGATACGCCTGGTGCGTGGTCGAGGATGGCGTCGAAAAGTAGGTTTTACGCCATTTACTGTGCAAGGCCATACCGGACGCCACTTTGTTCAACTCTTGGAAATTGTGGGTCCAGAAGAATTCATCAAAGTAGAAATTGCCGTGGTAGCCCTGGGCGGTGCGCGAATTCGTGCCCAGGAAACGCAGGTGCGCGCCGTTCGGCAAGATGATCGGGTCGCCAGACAGGCTAATGCCGGCGGCGTCATGGGCAAACTGCACGATGTACTGTTTAAAGACGTGTGCCTGCGCCTTACTCGCTGACAAGAAAATTTGATCGCGCCCGGTCTGCATCGCGTCGACCAGCGCTTCGCGGGCGAAATACCAGGTCGCGCCGATCTGGCGCGATTTCAGAATCATGCGCGTGCGCTCGTGGCCATTGCGATACCAAACCTTCTGGTAATCGAATAGCGATTCGCTGAACGCCTCTATGAGTTTGTCGCGCTGCTCGTCGCCGTAATCGTTCTTGGTCGGCTTCTTCTTCGGGCCGGCGTTTCTCTTGTCCAGATTCGGATTCAGATCGGCTTCATTGCCGCCGCCGTCATAACGCCGCTTGCGCGACATTTGCACCAGGGAGCGCGTGAGTAGATCGATTTCCTTGAAATCGCTGCCGCTTTTGACCTCCTTATTAACCAGTTGGACCATGCGCGCTTCCAGCGTCACTTCCATGCGGTCAATGGCGGTGGACAAATGCCATAGGTCGCGTTGCTTCCAACTGGCTATCGTGCTGCGCTTCTGCTTCAGGTGCTTCGCAATGGAGGAAATGCGCCAGCCCTGCCAGTAGAGGCCACGGGCGACATTGCGCACTGCGGCCGGATCTTCTGTAAGGGTGGCTGGCTTGGGTACGCGCAAGGCGGGGCGGCGTGGACGTTTGGATGTGCTGGTTTCTGGCATGCCGCAAGCGTAGGGGGATTACGTTTGCATTTCCTCATCGGGATAGTCAGTAACAACCTTATCAACCCGCTGCCGATTGTTTCCACGCGCATCAACCTTGACCATGGCGGTACTCGAACTCTCCACCCAATTACCGACACCATGCCAACAACCAAACCTGCAGCACAGAAATCGAAGTTCTTCCGTGTCGCCCTGGAAGGATCCACCACCGATGGCCGCGTCATCGACCGGGCCTTCATTGAACAAATGGCGGCCAGCTTTAACCCGGACTTCTATGGTGCCCGCATTTGGATGGAACACATCCGGGGAACACTGCCGGACAGTCCATTTAAAGCCTATGGCGATGTGACTGCTCTGAAGGCTGAGGAAGTCGAGCTGGGCGGCGCCAAGAAGTTGGCGTTGTTCGCGCAGATCTCGCCCACGCCCGAACTGGTGGCCATGAACAAGGCGCGGCAAAAAATCTACACCAGCATCGAGATCAATCCAAAGTTTTCCGATACCGGCGAAGCCTATCTGATCGGCCTTGGTATCACCGACAGTCCGGCCAGCCTCGGTACTGAAATCTTGTCTTTTTCTGCCCAACATCCGGGCGTCAATCTTTTTGCAAACCGCAAGCAAAGCCCCGACAACTTGTTTTCGGCGGCAATCGAAACACAACTGGAATTCGAAGACACCACCCCATCAGAAGGAATCAAATTGTCCGACACTGTCAAATCCATCCTGAAACGCTTTACCGCCAAGAGCAACACCGACCAGACGCAATTCGCTGACATCAGCGACGCCGTCGCCACGCTGGCCGCCCACGTCAATACCCAGGACGAACAATTCGCCGCTGCCCTCGAGCAAATCACCACGCTGGAAACCGCCCTCAAGAAATCGACTGACGATTTTGCTGCCTTCAAGCAGCAAGTCGATGTCACCGACGCCAAGTCAGAAAAGCGCCCAGCCGCCACCGGCGGCGCCAGCGACGTGGAAACCGATTTCTAAGCCACGGTTTCCCGTTTCGTTTCCATTCCCAATACAGTTAGGAGTTACCCCGCATGCAAAAGCAAACACGCTTGGCCTTTCAGAAGTACACGCAACGCCTGGCGACACTGAACGATACCGGCAGCGTTGCCGACACCTACAGCGTTACGCCGTCTGTCCAGCAGAAGCTGGAAAACAAGATCCAGGAATCCAGCGAGTTCCTCAGTAAAATCAATGTCATCGGCGTCACTGAAATGGAGGGTGAAAAGCTGGGCCTCGGCATTTCCGGCCCAATTGCCGGCCGCACCAATACCGACAAGGCCGACCGCAAGACCCGCGACCTGTCGACTATGGATAGCCAACGCTATCGCTGCGAAAAGACCAATTTCGATACGCACATCAAGTATCAAATGCTGGACGCCTGGGCCAAGTTTCCCGATTTCCAGCAGCGCATTGCCAACAACATCCTGCAACGTCAAGCGCTGGACCGCATGGTGATCGGCTTTCACGGTGTCAGCGTGGCCGCCGACACCGATATCGACAAGAATCCCATGCTGCAGGACGTGAATAAGGGCTGGCTGCAGCACTTCCGCGACGCAGCCCCGCAACAGGTCATGCACGAAGGCAAAAAGAGTCCCGGCAAAGTTGTCATCGGCACCGGTGGTGACTACGCCAATCTGGACGCCGCCGTCTACGACGCCATCACCATGCTGGAACCCTGGTATCAGAAAGACGCCGGCCTGGTCGCCATCGTGGGCCGCGATCTGCTGCACGACAAGTATTTCCCCCTGGTCAATACCAAGCAGGCGCCGACCGAGACGCTGGCGTCAGATATCGTCATCAGCCAAAAACGTATCGGTGGCTTGCCGGCGGTCACTGTCCCGTATTTCCCGGACAACACGATCCTGATCACCCGTTTTGACAATCTGTCGATCTACTGGCAGTTGTCGGCACGTCGGCGCCGAGTGGTCGATGAAGCCAAACGTGACCGTATCGAGAACTACGAATCGTCCAATGACGCCTATGTGGTCGAGGAATTCGGTCTGGGCGCCGTCATCGAAAACATCGAACTGGTGCCGGCATGACACGCGAACTCTCTCCCGCCCAGCGCCACAAGGCCCGTGTCCTGGCTGAACGCGCCGCCGCCGATGCTTCGCCAGGTGGCGTTACGGGCGGCACGGCCTACGAGTTGATGCTCTACAAACTGGCGAACGACTGCCGCAATTTGAAGCTGATCCAGTCCGTGTCCAAGAAGATCGAGCGCAAGGCGGTATTGCTGCCGGAGTACCAGGACTGGATCGACGGCGTGCTGGCCGCCGGCAAGGGTGGCCAGGATGATGTCTTGACTACGCTGCTGGTGTGGCATATCGACGTGGGCGACTATGCGCGTGCGCTGGACATGGCGCAGTATGCGGTAGAGCATGAACTGACCTTGTCGGATCAGTACAGCCGGACTATTCCCACCATGCTGATGGATGAATTTGCCAGCGCGTATTCCGGCGGCAATCTGGCCGAAGATCCGGTACAGGCGGTCGCCGTCCTGACACAGGTCGCCGCACTGACTAACCATTGCGACGCACCGGACCAAGCGCGGGCCAAGCTCTACAAGGCAACGGCTTACGCCATGATCGCCGTCATGGAGCTAACAGGCAGCGACCAACTGACGGTGACGCAGATCCCGCAGGCAGAACAAGCGCACGGACTATTGCAAAGCGCCTTGAAACTGTTCCCTGGTGTGGGCGTAAAACAGGTAATGGAGCGTTTGCGCACGCGCATTGCTGCCGCCGCACCGTAACCGAGCACCCCTGGCGCACGGCGGCGCGGGTCGATGAAGAAATAACCTGGTTATGCCCCTTCTGACGCCCGCCCACCGCCGACTACCGAGAACCCATCTATGAGCTTTATTGCAAATGCCCCGCCCACTGCCGGCGGCGGCAATGTCCCATTACCGGAAATCGGCACCATCGAGAATGACGGCTGGTATCCCGATATCGTCTTGCAGCATGCACGGGAAGCGGTACGTCTGGACGGCACGGTCACTACACCGCGCCTGACGGAAGCGCTGGTCGCCGCCGTCTTGCACGTCAATGGCGAACTGCGCGACTGGAAGCGGGAGCAGATCGGCGCCGGTTTCTTGTCGCTGGCCGCCGTACCGGCAGATCGTATCAATCGTGAAAGTGAGCTGATCACCCATTATCGCCGGGCCGTCTACTGCACAGCTAAGGCGGATCTGATCGAGCGCTATCGGGATTACGACAGCACCGCCTCGTCGCTTTCCGACAAGAAGACCATGGAGGCATTGGACCAGGCGCCTATCGACCAGCGCCGCAATGCACATTGGGCGATTGCCGACATCCTCGGCCGCACTCACGTCACGGTCGAACTGATCTGATGCAAGTTCGCGCCCAACAGCAAGACACGCTGGATCTGCTGTGCTGGCGTCACCTGGGCGCCACCGCCAACGTGGTCGAGGCAGCGCTTGATCTGAATCCCGGCCTGGCCGATCTGGGGCCAATCCTGCCGCACGGCCTCTTGGTCACCCTGCCAGAACCTACCGCAACCCCCACTAAAACCGCCCAAATCGTGAGCCTTTGGGACTGAAACGGAGCATTTATTTATGGCAGACCCCAGCACTACTACCCTCATTACTACCACTGCCGCCGGCATTGGGTTGACGACGCTCTTTCCTGGTATTGATGGCAATGCACTAATCGGCGCATTCGCCGGCGCCACCCTGGTGGCGATTTCCAGCAAAAACCTGCCAGTGTTGCAGCGCCTGGCTTATATGGCAATCTCGCTGACCATTGGTTATCTGGCTGCGCCAGAGGTCATCAACAACACCCCGTTGAAACAATCCGGTGTGGCCGCCTTTGTCGCGTCGGCGGCGGCCATTGCGCTGACGCTGCACGGCATCGAGCTAATTAAAACCATCGAGCTGCCCGCGTGGCTGCGCAAGGGAGGCGGCCATGACTAAATTACTGACCGTATTGGCGCTGCTGTCTTATGCCAGTGCTTGTATCCGGCTGCTGTGCTACCGGCGCGGCAGAGCCAACTACCGGATTCACATCTCCCTCATCGCATGGCTGCTGATCGTGGCCACCGGCACCTGCGCCCTGGAGATCCTACTCGGTCACGGTCACCCTTCGCTCGGCCAGGCCGGTATCGCTCTAACTTTATGTGTCCTGGTGCTGCGCGCCCAGGGCAACGTCGCCAACATCATCAAGGACGTCAATGACAACATCACTTACTGACCATTTCACATTGGAGGAATTCACGCGCAGCGATACAGCGCGTACGCTCGGTATCGACAACACGCCAGCGCCGGCCATTGTGGTCAACCTGCGGCGCCTGGCACGCTTTAATGAGCTCGTGCGTCTGGAACTACGCGGTGCGCCAATGGTGATTTCCAGCGGCTACCGCTGTCCGGCATTGAATCGAGTTGTTGGCGGCGCCGGCAACAGCGCACACTTGAATGGTCTGGCGAACGACTTTACTGCGCCGGCGTTTGGTACACCGATGGAGATCTGCCAGGCGCTGGAAAAGTCCTACCTGCAGTTCGATCAGCTGATCTATGAGCGCGCCGGCTCTGCCATCTGGGTCCACCTGGGGATAGCTGCGGAAGGAGTAGCACCCCGGCGCCAGGTGCTGACCATCGACAGCAAAGGTACAAGGGCCGGCCTATGGCGGTGATCGTCAAAAGCCTGATCGCGGCGCTATTGGCCACCGCCCTTGGCGCGGTGATCTATATCCAGCGTGACGCCCTGAACGCGGCCAGGGAACGCGTCAAACGTGCCGAGCAGACCGTCCGTGACCAGGACAGCACGATCAAGACGCTGACTGATACGGCAGCCAAAACCAGGCGCGCTGCCGCCAAACTGCAAGCCACCAATGACCACATTGCTGCGACCCTCACCGAACGAGAAAATCTGATTGAAAGTCTTCAACATGACAATGCCACGATACGTAGCTGGGCCGATACTCCTTTGCCTGATGCTATTGCCAGGCTGCGGGAGCGTCCCGCCGCCACCGGTGCTTACCATCAACGCCTGCCCGACAATCAGCCGGTGCAGTCTGCCGGCGACGGCGCCTAGGACTAATGGCGCGATGAATCTTTCTCTGGAGCGCACCGAGGCGGCCTGGGCGGTTTGTGCCGCCAAGGTGGATAGCGTGGTCGATTGTCAGGAGGACACCGAGCGTGTACAAGCCCAAAAGTCTTAGAGAACACTTAACCGCGGCGAATCCCGATTTGCAGCAAAATCCCGATAAGCTGCTAGTGTTTGCCGATGCAGGCAATACAGTGGCCACCGGTACGGCATCCCTGTCGTTTGAATACCGGTACAAGCTCAATATCATCATCACCGACTACAGCGGTGATCCGGACGCCATCATGGTGCCGCTCTTGGCATGGGTGGCCATCCATCAGCGCGACTTGCTGGACAACGCCGAGCTGCGCAAGACCGGCATCGGCTTTGATGTGGATTTCAATAATCACGAAACCATAGACCTGTCGATCAATCTGGCGCTGACCGAACGCGTCGTCGTCAAACGGGGTGATGCCGGCCGGCTGGATGTCCGGCATCCGGCAGAGCCGCAGCCGACACCGGAATATACAAACGAATTCTGGAAGCTGTACGCCGGTGACTCTCTCATCGCCGAGTGGCATGTCCCGCAGGATCCGTCATGACTGATGACCTACGCGCTCTTGAAACGTGGGCCGACGTGCTGCTGGCCAAACTGCAACCCGGCCAGCGACGCGTAGTCACGCGCAAGATCGCTCAAGAATTGCGCCGCAGCCAGGTGCGACGTATTGCAAGCCAACAGGCGCCAGACGGTGCGCCCTACACCGCACGCAAGCAGCGTAAAAACCTGCGCGGAAAAAAAGGACGCGTAAAGCGGCAGAAGGCGGCGATGTTTGAAAAACTGCGCAAGACCAAGTATCTGCTGACGGAGAATGATGAAAACCAGCTGTCGGTTGGATTTTTTGAGAAGGTGGTACGGATCGCCCGCGTGCATCAGGAGGGATTGGAAGACAAGGTGTCAAAAAAAGGGCCGGCATATCGCTATCCGGCCCGACCTTTACTTGGATTCAGTGCCACCGATCAGGCATTGATTCGTGATTTACTATTGCATCATCTTGGCAGATTTTGAGAACTAGACGGGGTCACCTACGTTCTGGGTTAGCCGATCGATCAACAGAGGTAGGTCGAAACCGTTAGTTGCGACGGACTTTGGCAGCATATGAAAAGCTCTGGAAGTGCGATATAAAAAAATCCAGTCGCCTTTTTGACGCCACTTCACAATATGATCCCATGGAACGTTTGCAACGGTAGTCGGTGAAGAAAGTTCTATGCCATTGTCAAGAAGTTCGATGGCATGTGTTCCCTGTATGTCTTTGTTTTGCCGATAACCTTTCCGAATAACGTACGGCAAATAAATAAAAATGACTACTCCGAATATAATCAAAATCAATAGGGAATTGAACGCAATATCAAGCCTCGTCCCCGACCCTAAAGAAGACAGTACTGCCGTCACCGCTAGTACCATCATGAAAATCAGACCCCATTGTCGCGGGGAGGACTTTGAAGCCAAATTCATAGCCTGCATATACTCTTTTTCTGAAATTCGAAAGGTAGTTTTCATAATGTTCGTTCGGGAAATTGATTGATGCAATACTGGTATTGTGATTGCTAACTAAATTGATTAATTTCCAGTCTTGGCAGCATCCAATTGCTTCAGAGAGATACGTTGATTCTCATCCGACTGCCATACCACGTTGCTATCCACGGCATACAACCAACACTGAGCGCCTGGTCTCGCTAGGCAAAGAGAAAGTGCCGTCTGCATTGCCTTCGCGTCATCGCTAGTCCAGCCCCACGCGCCATTTGTACCGATGGCAAAAGCTTTTGGTGGAAGGGCTAATAAAAAGGCCATGTACCGCGAACGTGCCTGAGGTCCAACAAAGGGAATGGCCCACACGTCGTTAATACTTGCGAACGACGAGGCCGGCGGAACAAATTTAGATTGCTTTTTGGACGACAAGCCTGGCGAATCTAACGGAGTAATGTCATTGTGAGATGCCGTAGATATCCCGGAACCTGGTGGTGGAAAAACTGTTCCCAATTTATCCAGAATCGCTGTCTCCCAGTTTTTGGCGAATACTGTTGTCGCCAACGCCCGTTTGGACACAACTTCTACCCTCGTCTTATCGTTAGTGCTAGTTGGCTCAATAAACATTGCAACGTTTTCACCGTAGCTAAATGCACTTATTCCCCGCTGGGCAAGAGCATAGCCTTCGCTTTTATTATCTCCTACATAGTCTAGGCCGACGTCTTTAACTATCTTGGGTAGCGCGGTCCAGATCGCGTCCGAAGTCGCGTCATAAACGCGAGCTGTGCCAGTCCCTTTCGCCGACCGTGAATCTGCCAAGGTAGTACAACCGGAGACAGCCAGAGAAACCAGGATGATAAAAAATAAAATAACGCGTCGCATAGTAAATCCCGTTTTTCATTGGATCAAACACGTTCAAATGGTCGGGGACCAATGTCTGTGTGGCTGTTGATTAAAATTACGGTTTATGACAGGTGGAAATTCAAAAATTGATACTGAGCCATGATCCTTGAGAAGACAGCCTGTTGTCCAATAATCTATGTCAGGTATTGCAATATTTTTCAAATAAGATACAGATTTGGGAAATTTTCCTTCCTCAGATCCGTGTGCGACTCCGCGAGAGCCTTCAGAGTGCATTTATGTGCGCTACTCAATAGGCAATAAGTCGAATATCAACCCTCTACCAGGTGCATTGATTCCGGCGAACCGGCAACATGCACCGCATGACTATTGACCGCTCCGAACTGCTGCGCCTACTCCTGAATCTGATCCGTTTCGGCACCATTGCCGAGATCGATCACGATGCCCAGCATGTGCGTGTCAAGGTCGGCAAAAACACCACCACTTGGCGCCCCTGGATCACGGCGCGCGCCGGCGAGACGCAAATCTGGTGCCCGCCATCCCTCGGCGAACAAGTCATCCTGCTGTCGCCTGAAGGCGATTTCAACAAGGCGGCCGTACTGCCAGCCGTGTATTCCGATAAATTCAAAACACCATCCACCAATCCCGCACATCACACCATCCGCTATATGGACGGCACTGTTGTCCAGTACGACAGCAGCAGCCACACGCTGACCGCCACGCTGTCGGATGGCACCAGCGTGACGCTTGCGCCTGGCAAGGTGACCTCCAACGCCGAAGACACGATCTGCACGGGCAACCTGACCGTCGAAAAAAATCTCACCGTCAACGGCTTTGCTGCCTTGAATGCCGGCATGAACGTCAAAGCAGGTAAAGCCGGCGGCGCAGCAGCAATGATCCAAGGCATCATGCAAGCGACCGTGGACGTGATTGCCAGCGGTATTAGCCTGGTCAAGCATCCGCATGGTGGCGTTAAAAAGGGCGGCGATGACACCGAGGGGCCGAAATGACCGGTATGCACGCCCGCACCGGCCGCGCCATGACGCGCATTGCCCATATCGGCCAGTCGGTGATCGACATCATTACGACGCCTGTCGGTTCTCGCGTCATGCGCCGGGACTATGGATCCGATGTGCCCGAATTGATCGACCAGCCCTTGAACGGCGCCACCGTACTACGCCTCTATGCCGCCACGGCGTATGCCATTCTGCGCTGGGAGCCGCGCATACAGTTGACCGGCGTCCAGCTGGAGCGTGGTCAACAAGGCGACGCCACATTGATCCTGGATGGCGTAGCTGACGGCCAGGGCGTGCAAATGTTGGTCCCTGTCAAACAGGCGGGAGCGGTATGAGCACTTCCACCATTGACCTCTCCAAACTGGCACCGCCTACGTTTGTTGAAGCGTTGTCGTTTGAATTCATCCTGGCCGAGATGTTTGCCGACCTGACCGGGCGCGATCCATCCCTGGCCGACATCTCCGAAGCCGATCCCGCCTATAAGGTGTTGGAAGTGGCCGCCTATCGGGAATTGCTGCTGCGCCAGCGCATCAACGAAGAAGGCAAGGCATTATTGCTGGCCTTCGCCGTCGACGCCGATCTGGATCACCTGGGCATCACCTATTACAACGAACTGCGATTGCTGGTCACTGCCGCCGATCCGCACGCAACACCGCCGATAGCCGCAGTCTACGAGGACAACGATAGCTATCGCCGTCGCCTGTTACTCAAGGATGACGGCTACTCCACGGCCGGATCCGACAACGCCTATATTTTTCATGCACTATCGGCCAGCGGCCAGGTCAAGGATGCCTCCGTCTTCAGCCCTTATCCCGGCACCACGATTGTCTATGTGCTCTCGCGCAGCGGCAACGGCGCACCCGATGCGGCCTTGCTGGCGACGGTTGCCGCAGCACTCAATACCGATGACGTGCGTCCCCAGTCCGAAGAAGTGCTGGTGTATCCGGCCATCATCAGGGAATGGGCGCTGGATGCCGATATCCTGACCTATGGCGGGCCAGACCAAAGCCTGGTGCTGGAAGCCGCGTACAAAGCGGTAATTGCCTATATCGCCCAATGCCAGCTACTGGGTTACGACATCACCCTGGACGGTCTCTATGCGGCGCTACGGGTGGCCGGGGTCTACAAAGTCATTCTCCATAGTCCGTTGGAGCACGTGGTCTGCGACGACAGCCAGGCCACCTGGTGCAAGGCGATAGACGTACGTTTTGCGGGGACCGGCAAATGAAACACGTCAAATCCCTCCTGCCGCCGAACAGCCCCCCATTGGAACGGGCGCTAGAGCAGTCGACCGCCCGACTCGCCGCCGTGCCGCTGAACTTGCGCCCGAACTGGAACCCGCGCACGTGTCCGGCCCATTTGCTGCCCTGGTTAGCCTGGGCGCTCGGGGTCGAAGAATGGGATGCGGACTGGCCGGAGGCATTCAAACGGGAAGTCATCGCCACTTCCCGCGCCATTCGCCGCCAGAAGGGTACGCCAGGTGCAATCAAACGGGCGCTGGCAGCGTTGGGCCATCCGAACGCCCAGGTCATCGAGCGCTCGCACAGCATCCGCTATGACGGCAAAGCCCGGTTCGACGGCAGTCGCACCTATGGAGGTAAAACCCAATGGGCCACCTTCAGCGTGATCCTGACCAGGCCGGTGACGATCAAACAAGCCGCCTTGATCCGGCAACGCATCCATAGCGTCAAGCGTAGTTGCTGCCATTTGACCGGGCTGGATTTCAGTACCGCGCCCAACCAATACAACGGCGCTCTCAAGTATGACGGCACCTATACCTACGGCATTGTTTAACAGGACATACATGGCAACCATCAACGAACAGGACATCTGGGAAGAAACGATCTATGAGATCGCCACCACCGACGATGTCGTCGGCGGCCCAGGCGGCATCGCCAACCGGCAGGCGCACCAGCTGGCAAACCGGACATTGCACTTGTCGACCGGACTGAGTACGACCATCAGCAGCACCGGGACGCTCTCCACGTCGGTATCGTCCGCACTCAGCACCACGGTAAGCAACATTGCCGCACTGTCGACCTCGACCGGCACGGGCTTAAGCACCGCCAGCAGCAACATTACTTCGCTATCCACTGCGACAGCCATGCAGACCGCCAATGCCGCTCCCGTTGGCGAAGTCGCCTACTTTGCCAGTGCGGCATTGCACGCCGGATGGTTGAAGGCCAACGGCGCGGCCGTCTCACGCACCACCTATGCCGATCTGTTTGCCGCGATAGGCACAATCTATGGCGCTGGAGACGGTAATAAAACATTCCATCTGCCCGATCTGCGCGGCGAGTTTATACGGGGCTTCGATGACGGGCGCGGGATTGACGTCGGCCGTACTTTCGGATCGGGGCAAGCGGAAGACTTCCGGCTGCATAACCACGGCCCGAGCGGCATTGTGTCGGCCTCGGGCAGCGTGGCAGGTAGTGTCGATGCCGGGATCGCCCTGGGCGGCTCCAACTTTTGGAAATCCACCACCACGGCAGCAACAGGCGGGACGGAGACGCGTCCGCGTAACTTGGCCTTGCTTGCCTGCATCAAATATTAGGAACGAGGCTGACATGACAAAGATGATTTACAACTTTAGCCAAAGTACCGGCGAACTGTTGAGCACCAGCCAGGCGGATATCTCTCCGCTCGATCACGAGGTGGTGTACCTGATCCCCGCCCATGCCACCGACAGCAAGCCGCCGCAAGCGGGATCGCAGGAAATCGCTGTCTTCGCTGAGGGTCGCTGGAAGCTCTGTCCCGACTGGCGCGGCGTCGCCCTGTATCACACTGTAGACGGCAGTCCGTTGGACATTCCCCATATTGGCGACACACCCGATGGCATACAAGCGACAGCATTGCCGCGTCCTTCGCAGGATCACGTCTGGAACAACGGCCAATGGCAGTTCGACCTGGACAGGCAAACCGCCCGTCTGATGCTGGAGGCGATGGCGCAGCGCGACACATTACTGGTTCTTGCCACCACAAAAATGGCCCCCTTGCAAGACGCCATCGATCTGGACGAGGCGACCAAAGCAGAAGCCGCATTGCTCAAGCGTTGGAAACAATACCGCGTGATCTTAAATCGCATCGACACGCAAGACGGCTTTCCGGCAGCGATTGCCTGGCCGGTATCGCCCGCCGCCTAATTCTCTTCACCCCTTACACGACAGGAGTCTCATTTGCCTACCGATTACCACCATGGCGTGCGCGTCATCGAAAAGAACGAGGGCACACGCCCAATCCGCACCATCAGCACCGCCGTCATCGGTTTGATTGCCACCGCCGAGGACGCCGACCCGGCTGTTTTCCCGCTAGACACGCCGGTCCTCTTGACCAACGTCATCGCTGCAGCGGGAAAGGCCGGCAAGAAGGGAACCCTGCGCCGGGTTCTGGACGCCATCGGCACCCAAACCAAGCCGTTCACGATTGTGGTGCGCGTGGCCGAAGGCAAGGACGAAGCGGAAACCACGTCTAACGTGATCGGCACCACCACTGCTAGCGGCAAGTACACTGGCATCAAAGCGCTGCTGGCTGCGCAAAGCCGCCTCGGAGTCAAACCGCGGATTCTCGGCGCGCCTGGCCTGGACACCAAGCCGGTCACAAACGCTCTGGTCAGCGTCGCTCAGCAAATGCGCAGTTTCGTCTATGCGGCCGCACACGGCTGCATGACCAAGGAAGACGCGGTCCTGTACCGCAAGGATTTTGGCCAGCGCGAACTGATGCTTATCTGGCCCGATTTTGTGAACTGGGACACTGCCACCAATGCCGAAGCGTCCATGTCGGCGGTGGCCTATGCCCTCGGCCTGCGCGCCAAACTGGATGAGGAGATCGGATGGCACAAGACGCTGTCGAACATGGTTGTCAACGGCCCGACCGGTATTTCCTCGGATGTGTTCTGGGATCTGCAGGATCCGGCGTCCGATGCCGGCTACCTGAACAGCAAGGAAGTCACCACCCTGATCAACAGCGGCGGCTTCCGCTTCTGGGGTTCGCGCACTTGCGAAACGCCGGAATTTTTCTACTTTGAGAACTACACCAGAACAGCGCAAGTGTTGGCCGACACCATCGCCGAAGCGCATATGTCCTATGCCGACAAGCCCCTGCACGCGTCGTTAGTAAAGGATCTGGTGGAAAGCATCAATGCCAAATTCCGCGACTTAGTCAAACAGGGTTATCTGATCGGCGGCAGCGCCTGGTGCGATGAACAATTCAACAGCAAAGAAAATTTAAAAGACGGCAAGCTGACCATCGACTACGACTACACCCCGGTACCGCCGCTGGAAAACCTCATGTTCCAGCAGCGCATCACCGACCGTTACCTGGCCGACTTCGTCGCCCAGGTCAATTCCTAATCCATCTGACCTGCATCGGAACCATCCATGGGACTCCCTAAAAAACTGAAGGACTTCATTCTCTTCGACAGCGGCAACGCCTATAAAGGTGAAGTGGCGGAAGTCACTCTACCCAAACTCTCCCGCAAGATGGAAGAGTACCGCGCCGGCGGTATGAGCGGCCCAGTGTCGGTCGATCTTGGTAACGAAGCCATTAACCTGGAATGGAGCGCCGGCGGTATTCTGATCGGCGCCTTGACCCAATACGGCGCCAGAAGCCACAACGCCACCCAGCTGCGCTTTGCCGGTGCTTACGAAAATGATGATGACGGCTCCATCTCGGCCGTCGAAATCGTCGTCCGTGGCCGGCACAAGGAAATCGACATGGGCAACGCCAAGGTCGGTGATGACACCACCCACAAATACACGACCGCCTGCAGCTACTACAAGCTGACCATCGACAACAAAGTCATCTTCGAATTCGACTTCATCAACGGCGTCGAAATCGTGGACGGCGTCGACCGCAACGCGGGCATCCGCCGTGCCATCGGCCTGTAACGCGGCAACGTTAACAGCACCCCCCTTTTTATTTTTCACTTTAAAGAGCACAACACCATGACCAAACAAGTACAAGCTGCCATTTCCTCAATCGCCGCCGGCGTCTATAAAACCGTACAACTGGATGAACCGATTGTGCGTGGCGACACCACCATAACCGAAATCCAGATCCGCAAGCCCAAGGCGGGCGAACTGCGCGGCCTGTCGCTGACCGAAGTCGGCAACCTCGATGTCTCCGCCCTACAACGCGTCTTGCCGCGTGTGACCGTGCCGACGCTCACCGCACAGGACGTCGCCAATCTGGACCTGGCCGACTTGATGGCGCTGGGCGCCGAGGTGGCCTATTTTTTGGTGAAGAAAGCAGATCGTCAGGCGGCTTACCTCAATTCGTAGAAGACGCCATGGCCGACATTGCAGTGGTGTTTCACTGGCCACCGCAGGCCATGGACGAATTGGAGTTGACAGATTTGATGGCCTGGCGCGAACGCGCCAGGGTGCGCAACGGAGCGGATGAGTAATGTATGAGTGACAAGCAGTTACGGTTACAAGTGGTGTTTGCCGCCCTGGATAAACTTACCGCGCCGTTGAAGAAGATCAGCAGCGAATCCACGGCGCTGGGTAAGGCGATGAAGGCGACCAATGACCGTCTCAAGGAGCTGAATACGCAGCAGCGTGACCTTGGCCGTTTCCGAGAGCTGCATAGCGGCCTCGGCACCACCACAGCCAAATTGCGGGACGCGCAGCAGCACGTCAATGCACTTGCCCGCCAGATGCAGCAAACGGCACAACCTACCCGCGCCATGACGCGGGAATTCAACGCCGCCGTCAAATCCGCCGGCAATCTGAAACGCGCCGGCCAGCAGCAAAGCGAACAACTACAGGTGTTGCGTGACCGGCTATCCGGCGCCGGCATCGGTGCCGGTAACCTCGGCACCCATGAGCGGCGGCTGCGCACCGATATCGCTGCCACCAATCTCCAGCTGGCCGAACAGCAAAAACGTCTGTCTTCCATCGCTTCACATCAACAACGCGTAGCCGGCGCCCGCCAGCACGCCGACAAGGCGCGTGCCGTCGCCGGCCATGTCGCAACGGCAGGCATTGGCGCCACAGTCGCTGGCGGCGTCATGGGCGTGCCGATCGTGGCCGGCGTTAAAGAGGCGAAGCACTACCAGACCGAACAGGCCCGTATCACCGGTCTGGGCCTGGGGCCCAAGGTCAGCGCCGACGCCGAGAAATACGCCCGCAACCTGCAAACCTACGGCACCAGCCATAACGAGAACCTGGAGCTGGTGCGCGACGCCATGTCCGTATTTGGCGATCTGCCGCATGCGCAGATGGTCGCACCCTTGCTGGCCAAGATGAAGTTCGGCAACAAGGCCATGTACGGCGAAGAGTCCGGCGCAGAGAACGACCGCAAGTTCATGGACATGCTGAAAGTGATCGAAACGCGGGGTGGCGCCAGCAGTTACGACAAATTCCACGAGCAAGCCAACATGGTGCAGAAGGTCATCTCTGCGACAGGCGGCCGCGTCGGCCCCACCGAATGGCTCAACCTCATTAAAACCGGCGGTATCGCCGCCAAGGGCCTGGACCAGAAGGCGTTTTACTTCGAGCTGGAGCCGCTGGTGCAGGAGTTGGGCGGCTTCGGCGTCGGTAACGGCCTCATGTCGAGCTACAACAATCTGTACCAGGGCCGCACCAGCAAGCGGGCCGCCATGAATCTGGACCGCCTGGGGCTGATTGGCGACCACACCAAGGTCAAACACGACAAGGTCGGCCAGACTTCCCAGCTCAATCCCGGCGCGCTGCTTGGCGCAGATCTGTTCAAGAAGAGCCAGTTTCAGTGGATGGAACAGGTCTTGCTGCCGCAGTTGGCCAAGCACGGCATTACCGAAGAAAAGCAGATCCTCGACACCATCGGCAGTCTATACACCAACCGCAAGGCCGCTGATCTGATGGCCAACATGGTGCTGCAGCGCGGCATGATCCACAAGAACATGAAACTGAACGCCGGCGCCTACGATATCGACCAGATCGACGCCCTGGGCCAACAACAAGCCAGCGGCAAAGAACTCAATGCCGCCGCCAAGCTGGCCAACTTGAAACTGACCATGGGTGAGAAGATCCTGCCGCTGTACATCCAGGGCATCGAGCTGGCGACCGGCGCCCTGACACGCCTGACCAGCTTCATGGAACGCAACCCGACTATCGCCAAAGCGATGATTGTGGGCCTGGGCGCCGTCGCCGCCATTCTGGTGGTACTCGGTCCCCTGATGCTGGGCCTGGCCGCCCTGATCGGCCCCTACGCCATCCTGACGGTATTGTTTGCCAAGATGGGTCTTTCCGGCGGCGTGCTGACGCCGATCCTGCGCGGTATCGGGTCAGCTTTCCTCTGGCTGGGCCGTGTTCTGCTGTTTGTTGGCCGTGCCTTCCTGTTCAATCCCATTGGCCTGGCCATCACTGCCATCGCAGTCGCGGCCTATCTGATCTACCGCTATTGGGAACCGATCAAAGGCTTCTTTGCCGGTCTCTGGTCCGAAGTCAAAGCAGCATTCGACGGCGGCATCCTGGGCGTCAGTGCATTGCTACTGAACTGGTCGCCGCTTGGTCTGTTCTACCAGGCGTTTGCCGGCGTCATGAGCTGGTTCGGCATCGACATGCCAGCCAAATTCACCGACTTTGGCACGAACATCATGCAAGGACTGGTCAACGGCATCACCGGCGCAATGGGCGCCGTCAAGACAACCATGTCGAACGTCAGCGACAGCGTGGTCGGCTGGTTCAAAGAAAAGCTGCGCATCCATAGTCCAAGCCGCGTGTTTGCCGAGCTGGGCGACTTCACGATGCAAGGTTTGACGGTCGGCCTGCAGCGCAGCGAAGGCGAACCACTCGGACAAGTCGGCGGACTGGCCAAGCGCCTGACCCAGCTCGGCGCCGGCATGGCCATCGGCGCGGCCACCATGCCGGCGCTGGCCTTCGATACCCGCCCGCCCATGGCGCCGCGTGCAGCGGGTGCCGGAATGGTGATCCAGGGCGACACCATCCAGATCACGATTCAAACAACGCCAAGCATGGACGAGCGTGCCATAGGCCGCGCCGTGGCGCAAGCCATGGAACAGCGCGACCGGCAGAAAGCGGCGCGGCTCCGTTCCAGCCTGTCCGACTACAACGAATAAGGAATTCACCAATATGATGATGGCCCTGGGCATGTTCGTCTTTAGCCTGCCGACCCTGGCCTACCAGGAATTACACAGGCAGACAGAATGGAAGCATGCGAGCACGTCACGCGTCGGCGCCCGTGACGCCCACCAGTTCACCGGCAAGGGTGACGACACGGTCACTTTGTCCGGTTGGATTGCCCCGGAACTGACTGGCAGCGTCTATTCGCTCGACGCGTTACGGCTGATGGCCGACACCGGAAAATCGTGGATCCTGATTCTGGGGACGGGCCGCATTCTCGGCTCCTTCATTATCACCAACATGACCGAGGGCCGCACGCACCTGGCGCAGGATGGCGACGCTGGCAGAATCGAATTCACCATCGCCCTAAAGCGTACCGACGAATCGGTGCTGGGCTTGCTCAACACCCTGGGCGACTTAGGCAGCATCAAAAACATGCTCAGCCTGGAAGGCATCGGCAACAGCGTGAACAACGCCATCAACACCGGCAGATCGACGCTAAACAACGTCACCAACAGCGTGCGGAGCTTGTTTTAAAGCACCGCGCAGTGTGATTTTTTATGAAAAGAGAGGAACAAAAATGCAACCACGTCCAGCGATTGCTTACAAAAAATTTGATGTAGAAGTTTTCAATTCGAAGCAAGGCACTCGTCACCCGCTAAACGACAGAGAGGTCTACGCATGGGCAATCCGCGTGCTGCAAACACTGGACGGATTAACCCATGCTGAAATCCGTCATGTCCTGCGACAGACGGACGTGGTACTCAACAATGCAACGATACTGGATTGTTCATCTAGCGATTTTCAAGAAGTCTTGAAAGAATACTGTCCCGCTTAGCCTCCATCATGTCGTAGGCCATGAACAGATATTTATCGATATCGTGACCATAGCCTTCCGCCACTTTGACGGCTTGAATTTCATGTGCCAGGGTCAGTGCTTGCGCTACCAATATTGCTTCGAGCAGTTCCGTGTTTCTATCCATTAGTGATTAGTGCTTTCTGTAAGGTGAATGAAAAATGCAGAATGAGAGTCTGCCAGGCCATTGTAAACAAACAGAAAGCATTTCATTGCCTAATTCACAATGACCTATCCAATACCCGCCTTTAAAATCACCCTCGACGACCAGGACATCACCGCCAAGTTTGCACCGGGCCTGGTCAACCTCTCATTGACCGAATGCCGTAGCGACAACGCCGATGAGTTGACCATCACCTTGTCCGATACAGACGGCCAACTCGCCATCCCGCCGAAGGGCGCCAGAATCAATGTGCAGATCGGCTGGGCCGATTCCGGCCTGGTCGACAAAGGTATCTTTACCGTAGACGAGATCGAGCATAGCGGCGCGCCGGATGTGCTGACCTTGCGCGCACGCACGGCAAGTCTGATTGATACTTTCCGGGAGGTACGCGAGGACAGCTACAGCAACACCACCCTTGGCGCCATCATCGAGCTGATCGCATTCAAGCAACAGCTCATGGCCGGCGTCTCCGATGCGCTGCGCAATATCCCTGTAAAACACATCGACCAGACCCGCGAGAGCGACGCCGCCTTCCTGCGCCGTCTTGGCAAAAAATACGATGCGGCCGCCACCGTCAAAAACGACACCTTGATCTTTGTGCCAGCGGGCCGCAGCAAGACCGCCTCCGGACAAGATTTGCCGGTGATCCAGATCACGCGCCAGCTGGGTGACAATCACCGCTTCCATAGCGCCGAGCGTGACAGCTACAGCGGCGTACGCGTGTTCTGGTATGACGAAAAGCACGGCCTGCGCCGCAGTGTGGTTGCGGGCTTGCCAGGCAACAGCAAGCGGCTGCGTACCACCTATGCCGACGAAGCCGACGCCCGCACGGCGGCGCTTGCGGAATGGGGCCGCATCCAACGTGGCACATCCAGTTTTGAACTATCGCTGGCGCTCGGCGTTCCGGCATTGATGCCGCAGTCGCCGGTAACGGTGATGGGATTCAAAGCCGCAATCGATAGCATGGATTGGCTGGCATCCAAGGTGACGCATAGCATCGGTGACGCCGGCTTTACCACGCGCATCGAGCTGGAGACGCGCACGGAAGAGGCCGAGGTCGAGCGTGAAGATGCGGTAGATCCGGATCCGGGCATTACCGGCGTGATTGCCAAATGGCGTAACGCGGTCACGAAAAAATCCGGTCAGGAAATAGCGCCGCTAACAGGTGAGGGTAAGCATGTGAAGCCGTTGGCCGGCGCGACTGGCAATCCGAAAACACTAAATCACATTTATGCCAGCAAACAGGCCGCCCGACGCGCAGCACAAGGGGAATGGGAACACATTGTGGCGCGGCGCGACATCATCAAGGAAAATAACGCTACTTAAGGGAGAGTCAGTAGTTATATATCTGCGACAAGCTAGAATGATTTTTCGTTCAATAATGGACGCATCATCAGGGAGAAAAAATGAAACCTATTGTTGAAGAAATACAGGCAATTTTAAAG
This sequence comes from Collimonas arenae, assembly GCF_000786695.1. Classification (NCBI taxonomy): domain Bacteria; kingdom Pseudomonadati; phylum Pseudomonadota; class Betaproteobacteria; order Burkholderiales; family Oxalobacteraceae; genus Collimonas; species Collimonas arenae. Next base: position 4,347,972 of record NZ_CP009962.1, read on the forward strand.
TTAGTCATTGATTCGGCTAAGTTAATACTGGCAATCGGCGTAGTTCTCGTATTCGTATATTGTTTTTCTGAGGGGTTTTCGATTACCGGCCTTAGTATCAGTGACGTTTTTCTGTTCACCTATGTCGCATTTTCGTTTTCGGCAATTTATACCATCGGGATTATATTTGGCGGCTTCACAACGCTTTGGTTCATCAATGGCCTTGCTTGGCTCTTCAACAGACGGAAAAACAAGAAAAGCGAAGCTATTGTTTATCCTCTACTGACGGGATACAACACTGTCTCGTTGTTTCTATTTGTCCTCGCCGTGGCTGCAGGAATCTTACTTAAAGTTGATCCTGTGGGTAGACTTAATGCTGACTACAGCACAGCAATTTTTTATTTCATTTCTACTGGATTCTTTGTTTGTCTCATATTTGGTATCAGGATTACAGAGCCAGAAAATGCCCTCTCAAAAAAAATGGGAGTGCTAATTGTCCTGCTGGTCGCCATAGCGTATATAGTGCTTATTCACCCAGCATTACTCAATTTGACGATGAGTCAAATGGGGATCCGCTCTAAATCTTCAGACGTCATCTTACTGGACAGCGAAAGTTATAAAAAGACGATTTCTGTAGCTAAACTCTATGGCATTCCCGTCAAGGCATGTCAGATTCCCGGGCAATCAACTTGGGTTGTCGAGCACTTGAATGTGATTTGGAATTTTTTCGGTGATAAGAGTTATTTAGAGATATTTCAAGTGAATCAAAACACGGGAAATATTTTCAAAAGCAGACAGTTTTTTGTTCCTAAAACCGGAGTGGACATCATTCGGGGTGGTAATCAAGACCTGAGGTGTCCAATGTCCGATATTAAATAGCGTTGGTCGGCCAAGCCGAATGCTGTCAATTTGATATGCACTCCACATAACGTAAATTAACGAGCGTTGGATGATTCCGCTGATGCATTAAACTCGACTATTATGAATGTTTCAATTCCGGGGAGGGATAAGTGATAGCTGAAAAATGTTATTGGTTGCTATGTTTTGTTCCGCTAGAGACAACCCCCACGCCGAAGATATTTGGATTCGCAGAATTCATTGCCGCAGTGGCGTTGTTGGCCGTGGTCTACACGATTACTGACGTGCGTTATAAATTCAGAATTGCAGTGACTCCTGGTTGGATGTACATCAGCACTTTCTATTTGATTGGGGTCGTCGGCTTGCAAACACTTCTAACAGAAGTTTGGATGGCCGCTCACTGGTGGGTTCCCAAGACAGTTGATTGGCTCACTCGTACTACCTGGCAAGCTGCGTTTGGACTTCTGTTTCTTGGCACGTTCTTGACTTGGATGTATTACGCATTTATCCGCCCCCCTATTTTTGGGAGGCGCAACGCTGCTAGATTCGCGATGGAGCTGTATCGATATATTTTGCGGGGTAATGACGAAGAGCTTAAGGTGATCGCCAATGAATTGGCGAGATCCGCTGCTGCATTGATTAAACATTCGAGGGAAATAGTCCCTCCCCCGCATAACGAGAAAGAATCTGCAGCGACATCTTCAAGAAGGGCTAAGGCATGCGACTATGCTTTTGATATCTTACTACTGATTGCCAATCGCAAATTCTGTCGGCAAATTGTTGCCACGTCTCCAGTCACCGTGCTGGCATTCTTTCGCGCAATAACTGAGACTGGAAAATTTTCAGTCCCAGTGGGGCAATTTTCCCGCAACATTTCTAGCGAAGCGATTCTCCAAAAGGGTTCGTTCTTATATGGCGAGACAGAAGGATATGACTCCGGGCTTCTTGGGTATATAAAACCAGTTAGCCAAGCGCTTTACAGTAACTATGCACTGATAGAACAAGTGGGACGCACAGGCTCTTCTCCGTTAGATATCTACTATGACGAACAATGGACATGGGATGCCAAACAATGGGGAGGCTTCTGTCGCGCAGCACTCATTTCTTTGAAAGGAAGCTTTGTAACTGGATCGATAGCAGAACCTACGATGGTTTTGAATCGTGCCCTGAATTCGATGGAGTCAGCTTATCGGGATTTGCATCAATTAGATGGTAAGTCATTTGCATATGAAAGTGGTGTTGGTGCACAGCTTAGAACAATTGTCGATTTTGTGAAAAAAGCTATCGACATCCTCGAGCAAGCACCCAATCCACCGACGCCAATACGCCAGAGAAAAAACAAGCACATTGGCAAGAACATTTATGATCACATTGCCGATTTGCTTTACAACATTTGCCGCGCCGCAGCCGGTATGAAAGCGCCATCAAATGACAGTTGGTCAATTCAGTACGTGGTAGTTTGGAGTGCTATATTCGAACGCTTCGACAATCGACGTGTCCGGAAAATCATTCAATGCAAAGTCCGTCGTCTTTTGTACGACCAAATCGAGTATCTTGCGACCTTTCCCAACTACGAGGGGGCTGCTATTCTTGGCTATTGTCTCAATATGCTTGGGCTGACGTCGCCTGAAAATAGGAACGGGATATATAGAGTCAGTTACCCATTGACGAAAACAATTCATTCTTGGACCCGCCGGAATTATTTATGGCTGCAGAAAGAGTGTCCGGCAGTTGCCGATAATATTTTATGCGGCGACATCAGTTTTGAACGGGCACGTGACTACGTGAATCTCGAGGATGGTCTTCCGATGAATGTGCATGTTCCAAATCGATTGGTATTGACTGCAAGACACGGAATGAGCCGTGAACCTCGAAAGTACTATTTGAACCTTGACGTACCGGTCGCACCACCAATCAATATTAAATGAGGAAAAATGAGAGCTAAAGGTCAGACCTTCCAATGATGCGCTGGCGAAATCACAGATCGAGATCATCGGTTCAAGCTTGCGAGATCTTATTTATCATTGCAAAACCTGTTCCCACCGTTATCGAGCAGGACTAGTTGCCATTACTGGTGGAAAACGTAATCTTGGGCGGCGTCTCAATTAGATGATGACTCTTAATTCTTTTCGCAATCAACGCTGCGCTATCAATGGAAACTTCAATTTTTGTGAGCAAGGAAATTATTAAGAGAGTTTCGATAAACTTCGCTTTTTTTTCAATTTCGCATTCCTCCGGCTCGACTTCGTTGGCATGAGTCAAATCATTTCTCAGCTTGCATATGGGGCCGATGTTGGAGGGACCGTATATCCATTGCGAGAGAAGATCAGGAGAGATTTTTTTGATAAACCTAACTATACAACCTTCCGTGTTCAGCTTTGATCGATTTAGACCAACCAATCTGTTCAATAGCCGCTCAACATTCTTTCGATCACCAAAATGGCTGACTAGAAATGGTGTGGCTCGTTCAATCAAAGCTAAAAGCTTATTTTCTGACAAAAACGACTCTTCCTGAGAACAAAGTTTTTCCAATAAGCGAAAAAATCCCAAAAATCGCTCTTCCGGATTCTCCATTTCGCGGTACTTGATGTATTTTTTAAAGTGCATCTTTTCCGCAGCGGCCAAATTGAAATATATTGAAAATGAATCGAGTGGAAATTCTGGGAGACCAAAATGATCGATGCGCAAATTTCTCCCTAAAGGAAATAGCGGGAAGTCGCGATTACTATCTCTTGATATCGCACGTGGAAAATACAATGACAGACCCGGTATGCGTTCATGTAAAGTTGTGAGCTTAACCCTGTTTAGGTCTAGCGCCTTGCCTAGCAAAAATGAAAACAAGGTTTCTAGCTCATTGACATTTTCAATGATTTGATCTGCGGTTTTTTCTTCTTCGAAGGAAAGAGAAAGCGCTGGCGGATATCTCAATCCCAAGTTAAACGCTTCAACTGAGTGGTGCGTGGAAATACGATAAATGACGCGCAACTCGCCGAGAGCATCTATGGTTTTCTGAAATTCTGAGGGAAGAATTCCGTAACATGGAAAGAGCGTATTGTTAGTATGGTTGCCAACTATTTCGTCCTGGGTGTTCGTATATCCAACCCACTTGGCGATAGATGGAGAGTCGAGCTCAATCCCCAGAAATTTAACATTCCTAGAAATATGTGCACGACTGTAAATGACATGCGATATTCTGTATCGAATTTCGAAATGGGATACTGATTTCGGGTAGCGAGCAATGTGATGAATGTGGCCCCCTTCACCCTTAAGACCTAGTAGCAGAAGCGATCCCGAGAAACTATTGCAAGCGAGTTCACTTAACCCATCCATATCGAGGGTATGCTGGCGATCTTCCGAGATGTCCCCCCTAATGATCAGCGTACACCCCTCCGGAGCAAGCGATAACTCGCCGGCGAAATGGGTTCCATTGTTTTCTATCGTGACTATGAATTGATAACTTTGACTCAGATGGAGTTCGTCAGGAATTCTTTCCATGTTGCAGTTTTCCTATCCGATGTGGATGGTGATTCCCATGTATCTGACAACCCTACGGGCGCTCAGTGGAGCCGCGTCGCAATTGGGTCGCAGCGGCCCAATTGGTCACATTTCAGCATCGCGGCTATGTCGTGACTCTTCTCCCCAATAGGAATGTTTGCCCGGCCCATTCGAAAAACATACTCGATAACTGCCGTTTTGTCTTTTGATTACCGCACCAACAGAATAAAACTGGTTGGCGATTCTGCAGTAACTATCTGGCACTGCTGCGGCTGCTACTGGCGGTTGAAACACAGGCCAATTACCAGTCATCAGTGCTGCCATAAGCGTCATCGTTTGCAACTTAAAGGCCCGTCTCAAGCGTGGAGACGTGTGTGATAACTGCGCCTGTGATATTTGTTCTAACGCAGGCTTGAGAGCATCCAACGCTTGCGACGCCAACAGCACGTTGCCCATCACCAGCTGCCCGATTGTCGCGCCTTCAAATTCGCGCCAGCCGCAAAATCTACTCGCCCAATTTTTTTTTCGTCTTCTTGCCGCTCTTGCCGCCAACTTCAATATTCTGGTCGCCGGCAATATGCTGATCGCCCTGGGTAACGTGTTTTGCTTTGACCTTCCCAAGAAACTGACTACCACTTCGAGGCGTTGCAGTCGGCTTGCTAATTTCCGTTGACGTAGTGCCGACAACATCGAGCATGCCCAGCATATTCACTTTCCCACGCAAGTCCAGTTTGCGAAAACCGGACAGCAATTCTATTTCTTCCGGTGTCATGGCGCTGTTCGAACGCTGTCCAGTCAAAACGTACTGAATATCGCCGCCAGCTAGTGCGAGTGCGGCAAGCGCATCCCCGCCGGGTACTGCCTGACCACGTTCGTACCTGCTCGACATTTCTCTGCGCACACCCATTTGGTCTGCCATTTCCTGCTGGGTAAATCCTAGGCGATCTCGTTCTTCACGTAGTCGCTCACCACAATTCGCGTTAAAAGACACAATATTTCCTTGACTCTGTGCATTTAAGTGCACATAATTACGCCATCCCATAGCGATTACACATCATAACATCATGCAAATATTGCCCAAAATCACCCGGACAGAGAAAGGTGTCACGTCCCAGCCGCTAGGCATTCGACTGGCGCCGGCAGAAGTGACGGAAGTCGAACAATTTGCTTCCCGTCACTCGCAATCTCGCGCCCGCTTTCTGCGCTCTCTCATCCTGCGCGGCCTTGCCGACTACAAACGCGAATTTGCCTCCAATCAATAACCGATAAGGACGTTGCATGTATCCCGACATCAAAAGAATCCGCAATAACCGCATCATGGTGCGCATGGATCACTACGAGCTTGCCATCGTTGAATCCATCGCCAACTACCAGGGCGAGGCTGTTTCCACCATCGTCCGGCAGATGGTTATGAAGGAAGCAATGGCGATCATGGCCGAATTCGATAACGACAGTGTAAGCCGCCGCGTTGCCTAAACCAAGGCAGCAACAAGCAACTTATCAGCAACCGAAAAGCAGCCGAAAAATGCCAGAAGTCCATACGCCGTACGAAGACAAAGATGTCGATTTTCTGGAGACGCTTCGTCAGAAACTTGGATTGAGCGATATCGAACAGGTGACCGAGTGGCTGCTGAAATCACGGATACGCAAGCAGTCCCGCAACATCACCGGCAGAGGCCGCGCTATGCATCTGGTGGATCGGAAGCCGTCATGCGAGTAATCAGCATCCCTTGCCCCCATTGCCATCACCGCGTGCGCGCCGCCAAGAGCCGCACCATGTCGGACATGATGAAAGAGATCACCTATATGTGCCAGAACCCTGATTGCGGCCACGTCTTTGTGGCCAGCCTGGAAGTGCTGCGTACCTTGTCGATGTCGGCGATGCCGAATCCTGATGTGCGCATTCATGTTTCTCAGCATGTGCGCAATGCCTGCGCCAATCAACTGGCGTTGAAGCTGTGAGCTGCCTATGACGAAGACACTTCGTATCCTGTCGCCGCCGTAGTCCCAGCTAGTTCGTTTTACCTCTCGTTGTTACCTGCAGCGCCTGAAACAGGGCGTGTGGGATTCGTTCACCCTGAAATAAGGAAATCATCATGAACAAGCACTTTCATCGCCCCGCATTGACACCGTTATCTGGTGCAACTAGTACGTCGCACCGTGTATCAGCGCTTCCGGAAAATGGCGTCGTAACCGTTCTTTGGGTTGGATTGACCCTCCAGTTCGTCGACAAAATCCAGATTAACCAATTGATCGATAGCGTCCAAAAACTCTGTCAAACCGGTGATGCCGACGACGCGATAAATCACGTTCTTCTCGTTGCAGATGCCAACAATCATGCGCTCTTTCTTGACAGCGCTCATGCTTGCGGTCTCCGCCTCAAGGCGTTGCATCACACGTTCGTCGGTGGTGCCAATCTCGATGGCGGGAATAAGTGCAGTCTTCATAAATCCTTTCAGGTGGGTTCGGAGTCTCCGTTTTGGCCCCAGATCTCGGGGTACATCCGCAAGTATATCCGCAAATCATTGTTAAATTGTCATGTGGAAAGTTTGCGCTGATCATGATCAGAATTCCTCCCATCCTGGCGCCGCCGTAACACCGCTCTAATTCGCTTCATTCTCACTAGTTATCGACCTACAACGCCATCGCCATGGCGTGCGGGATTCGCTCACCCTGAAGAAAGGTAAACCATGTCTCAGCGACTATATTTCTGCCAACTGACACAAATCAAAGTCGGGCCGGTCAAGACGCTCCGCCATCCAGACCCGGCTATCGGGATCTACTCAACACAAAAAATCGTCTTCCATTTCGAGGGAGGAAATACGCAAGAATTGACGCTGGACCTTGAAACCGGCGCGCACGCCCTTGCACTGGGTGAATGCATCACCAATGCAGAGGTGAACGCATGAAAAAATTCCTTCTCGACCTCTGCGTTGTCTTCCTCGGCTGTGTCTTGATCATGGCTGGCCCGCTGTTGAGCGCCGCTGGTGTGATTGGAGGCTAAGCCATGGCCGGATTATCTCAACATGCGCACCAGGACATTGCACAAACGCACCTGCAGCACGCCTATGTCGTTCTCGCCGGCGACAAGGAAAGCATCCGCGCTGCGCATTGGCGGCGCATCTCGCCACGGGTACGCAAGATGATTATGTGGATGGCTAACCTGGACGCCAAGAAAAGCGAGGCTACCTTGCAATCGTTGAGCGCCTTAGAGCGCGGCAAGATGCATTGCGAGGCGCGCCGCCTCATCAAAGAACTGGAACTTGTCTTGCGCTGCGCACAGGGTGGTGAAGTGTCTAGCCAGTTTCCCGCGCCGGGCCACGAATCGGACGGCATCGCCGCAAAGCCATGAGTTACCGCTTTTACTCCACCGATGGCATCACCGGCCTGCCACGGCGCATGGGCCGCGCTTTGCGCGATCTGTTTGTCCGCGATGGCTATCAGAAGCACGAGCACAAGGTCGATGTCATTGACGAGATCTGGACTGAAGACCAATTGCTGCCGCTCGATGCCTCCGATGGCGCGATCTACCGCGCAGCCGACAGCGCCGCCCGCGAGTGCTATCAGCTCTGCGCCGACCTGCAATCGCTGGACGCGATAGTGTCAGCCATACGCGTGGTCTGTGATCGCCTGCAAGTGCCACCGCCGGCAGGCAAAGAAGAGGTCGAGATCATCCGTCGCGCCGTGGATAAGGCGTGGTGGCATCGCGGCATCCGCAAGGCGCATGCGCGCCGCTGCGAGCATATGGCGATACGTCTGGGCTTCACCCACTACCGAGCTGGCCCCTACGTCAGCAACGAAACGGCTTATCGCCAGCGGCGCCGCAATACGCAGAATGCCAAGTTGCTGGCCTCCATCGAATTGCAGAACGAGAAGGGCCAGGTCTACAGCCTGGAAGCGCTGGCCGCATTGGGGACAGCCAACAAATCAATCCGCAAGGGCGAGTTGATGACGCGCATCCGCGGCTTCGAGGAAATTGCCTTTGATCTGGGCCACGTCGGCGTCTTCGCCACCATTACAGCACCGTCGAAGTACCACGCCGTATTGAGCAAGAGCGGCCAGGCGAATCCCAAGTACATCGAATTTGGGGAACCTACGCCACGCGATGCCCAGGCATACCTGTGCGACGTGTGGAAGTGCATACGCTCCAAGCTGCATCGAGATGGTATTCATGCCTATGGCTTTCGCATCGCCGAACCGCACCACGATGGTTGCCCGCATTGGCACATGCTGATGTTTGTGCCGCCAGAGCACCAGGAACGCTACGAGGCGGTCATTACTGCCTATGCGCTGCTGGAAGATGGTAACGAGCGCGGCGCAGAAAAGAACCGCGTGAAACTGGTACGCATTGAAGCCGGTAAAGGCACTGCTGCCGGCTACATCATCAAGTACGTGTCCAAAAACGTCGATGGTGAAAACCTCAATGAGCACTATGTGATCGAAGACGGCCGCAATCACATTGTGGCCGAGGATCTGGTCGGCGACGAATTGATCACGCCGAGCCAGCGCGTGTGCTATTGGGCGCAGACCTGGGGCATCCGGCAATTTCAGCAAGTCGGCGGCGCACCTATCGGCCCATGGCGCGAATTGCGGCGGGTCAAGAGTGAAGTGCTGATCCATGCGCCCGAGGCAGTTAAAGCGGCGTGGGACGCTGCACAGAGTATCAAGGCCACCGAGGTCAACATTGTGGACGGCAAGCGCGTCGAGATCGTCAAGACCATTAAGCAAGCCTCTTTCCGCGACTACCTGCGGGCACAGGGCGGTCCCTTGGTCGGACGTAAGGGCATCGTCAAGATCGCCAAGCGCACCACCATTGTAGAAGGCAAATACGCGACCTATGAGACAGAGAAGCCATGCGGGATCTATCACGCATGGAATCCGAACGCGGTGTATGAATCGGTCCGTTATCAGTGGGCCGTTGTCGGCGCCACGCGTGCTGTTGCCTTTGACGTACCTTGGACTGGTGTAAATAACTGTACGCATAAATCGAAGAAAAGGATTTCCACTTCGGTTTTAACGCTGGAAGAATCGGCAGCCATTGCCGTCCGGCTTGCCAAATTCATCGAAAAGAATCCGCAACCCGCTTATCAGCCGACCGACTGGTCCGCTATCGAGAAAAAATCCAAGGATCTGGAGCGGGAAACCAAGGATTTCGCGGACGCCAGCAACGGCGAACGGGAACGCATGGGCAAGCTGGAGACAGCCGCATACGACAACAACGACATGACAGCCAGGAAACGTCTGGTTGCGATCTGGGCCGCGCTCCACGCTTGCCCTTATCCACGAATTTTTATGACTGAAAGCGACTTGTGAAGATGCTCAACGAAATACAAATGGCCCCCGTAGCGGTTCTCTTCGCTAGAGCAGACAGCATCTATAAATCAATTTCCGGCTGTGACGTGTGGGACATCGAACGCGATGCACTGAGCTGGCCTGGCGGCGCGCCCGTTATTGCTCATCCTCCATGTCGAGCATGGGGACGGCTGCGCCATATGGCAAAGCCTAGAGCCGGTGAGAAGGAATTGGCACTTTGGGCAGTTGACCAGGTGCGCGCCTTTGGAGGCGTACTAGAACATCCGACCGGTTCGCGATTATGGCTAGAAAAACCCCTTCCCGAGCCAGGCAAACAGGACAAATTCGGCGGCTGGACATTACCAATACACCAGCATTGGTTCGGCCATAGGGCAGAAAAATCGACACTGCTCTATATCTGCGGATGTACGCCGGCTCAAATCCCCGATCTGCCTCTCGTTCTCGGTGAAGCGCAATTCGTCGTCGACACAAGCGGGCGACGGCGGGACGGCTCTCGGTGCAAAACAAAAAGAGAGATTACCAAGGCCGAAAGAGAGCAAACACCATTTGAGCTTGCGACTTGGTTGTGTGAACTAGCAAAGCGCTGCTCTAGCCAACAAAAATTTAACATTATTCCTAACTAGGACGACCTATGAAAATACTCATGCATCAATGCTTGAACCTATTGCTGCTGGCCTCCGTCGTCG